>JBAQCH010000225.1:0-22845 GCA_049294015.1 Anaerolineae bacterium | reverse complement strand
GCGCCAGGCGAGCCAGCGCCTGGCGCAGCGCGAAGCCGGTGGCCGCGCCGTCCAAAAGCAGCGTCACGTTGTCGGGCGCAAAACCGCCCTGGTCCGGCCGCACCAACACGTCATACAGATCGCGCGCGTCGTTCAGCACCGTCGCTGGCAGCGGGTTGACGTGCTGGTAGGCGGCGATGCCGGCGAGGAGAGCGTGGGCTGAGGCTGGCAGGTGGGCGGTGTCGGCCATGACGCTCAACTCGGACACCTGCTTAAGGCGCGCAGCAAGCTGTAGAGAGCGCCGCGCTTGCCCTGCCATTGTTCGCAGTTGGCAGCCATGACTGCGCCGGCCGGGCCGAAGCGGTTGTGCTGCAACAGCACCAGAGCCTGGTAGCGGTTGGCGCCGGCAAACGGGCCGGTGTTGCGCCAGGCTGTGGGCACGAGGGCCAAGGCGACGATTTTATCGCGATAGGATTCGTAGGCTGTGTCCGCATCTTTCATGAAGCTGATGTGGCTGATCTGCATCGGCCACCGCATGCTGCCGGCGCTTTCCAACCAGAGGCGCAGATCGACAGCCTGGATGCTTGGGCCGCCCAGCGCCTGCTGTACCGGAGCGCCCAGAGTAAAGTTGGGCTTGAGGGAGATGGGCAGGCCGTTGGTGATCGACAAGCTGGCGATGGGAGGCGCCTGGTCTCCGATAAAAACCAGCGTATAGGTCATCGATTGTTCAGAGCTGCGCACGGCTAGCAGCACTGGCGCCGGCTTGCCTACGATGGCTGCCAGAAGCTGCTCGGTGCGGGTGATGGCCTTGATAGGATTGAGAGACTGCAGTGGCATGACCAGACGCCTGCCCACGAAGCCGCCTCGCGCGGTGACCAGGTTCCACTGGTTTTCTTCATCGGTCTCCGTTGGGATGAACTGATAGGTGACTTCCATGGCCAACTGCGGGCTGGACCAGCCAACCGCGAGAGCCTCGGCCGTAGGAATGCCGGCGCCGCCGTCTACGTAGAGGCTCACGGCGTCGGGCGGCAGACACAGCACCTGGCCCACATAGAGCTGGCCGCTGGCTGGAAGCGTTGCTGGGTTCGCCGCGCGCAGCTCAGCCTCGCTGATCCCCAGCAGGGTGGCGATGCTGGCCGGCGTGTCGTGGCTGCGCACGGTGTAGGTTGGCTTGCAGGGCTGAGGTTGGGCATAACTGGTGACTTGCAGCGCCAGCACTAACGCCAGGGCCAGGCCGGCCGCCAGCAGCACAGAAGGAAATGTTCGTTGAAGCATGGTTCACCTCCAGGCGTATCAGGAAAAGCGTTGCTCATACGACGTCGGTTTCGACGTTCGCCACCTCAGTTCCGCCGCCGGCTGTTGGCTGGCGCACCCACAGCCCGCCCGCGGCTGTGCCGGCGGCCACCGCGCCGCCGATGGGCAGCACCACCGTGATTACTGTCTTGTCTGACCCGGCGACGCGCGTCCATTGGCCTCCGGCTGGCTGTAGAGTGAACTCGAACAGGCCGTTGGTCGTGGCCGCATAGAGCTTCTGGTTGCCGTCGTTGACCAGGCGCAGCACCTTGCCCATGCCGGGTTTGTTGTCTGGAGGCTCTGGAGCGACCGGGAGCGCTGCGCCGACCGTGGCTTTGAGGTTGCCGCTGTCGTTGCTGAGCTGGACCGGCCAGACGCCCTGGTAGGCAGTGGCCACGTAGAGCGTAGTATCCACGACGCAACTGCTGGTGATCCAACCTGGCTCCTGGTTGCCGGCATCCCGAAGCACAGGTGACTTCCAATCCGGCGCGGTTGCTCCTCCGCCGCCGAGATTGGCGCAGTGCATAAGTCTCAGCGCGGCCACCAGGCAGAAATCCTGGCCGCCGACTGTCGCCGCCATGATCTGCGATGCAGCCAGCTTCAGCTCGATGCCGCCGCCGGCCGGGATCCACTGGTTCCAGCTATGCAGGGTTTCGTCGAAGCGCCACAGCGTGTAGTTGGTGCCGGCCACCAGTTGGCCGGCGACCACGGCCAGGCAGCGAGGCGTCTGGGCCGCCATTTCGTTGCCGCCCACTTTAACGGCCGTGTGGTTGCCTGTTGTCGCGTCCCACAGGTAGATCCCCAGCTCTGTGGCGATGTAGACCTTGGTCCCATGTACGAACAAGTCGGTGACGCCCGGCAAAGGAGCGTTGCCGGCGTCGCTGATTGGCTGCCATTGGCTCCAGGGCGATGCGGGGTTCGCGCTCACGCGCAGTCCGCTGTCCGCGCCAGCCAGCCAATGCGTGCTGCCTCCCGACGCCACCTGTCCGATGGCTTGGATGCCGCGCTCCGCCAGAATCCCGCGGCCGAAGAAAATGTCCTGGATACCTTTGGCGATCTGTTTGCGCCGAGAAGCCGTCAAAGCGGCAATCTGGCTCAGCGCAATGCTGGCGGCTGCAATCAGTCCCTCGGCCGCGGTCTCGAAGGAAGCGCTCCAGCCCAGAACGCAGCGATAGGATTGCATGACGAGACGATCAGCCAGAGCGATTCTGGCCTCAAGGTCAACGCCCACCTCCACCTGGCCAGACAGGTAGGTGCGGACATCCCAGAGCGCCCGCGCCCAGATCATGCCCACATCGTAGACCGCCAGACCCACGGTGCTCACCTCCGGGTAGTGGTTGGGCACAGCCAGCAGCCGCAGTCCGATCTCGCTCTGGGGCGGCGCCCCCGCCGCAGGCCCCACCGCCGGCACAGTGAGGCTCCAGCGTTGATGCCAGTTGGTGGTTTCATAGCTCGCCCGCGCCCAATGGCCGTCGTCTTGGTCGACGCGTGCGGCCAGGGAGCGCGCCAGATAGGTGGCAAAGCCCTCCAGCAACGCGCGGCTGAACGGAACGGAGTCGTGGCGGCTGTCGAAGGGCACGCGATGGAGCAGCCACATCAGGGCGTGCGCCATCTCGTGGTAGATCAGTTCTGGGTCCCGGCTGGGATGGTGGACGGTTCCACCCTCTGCCGATAGGCCGGTGTTTGAGGCGGACTGGAAAGTGACAGTTCCGTTGAAGGCGGCAATCGAAGGGACAAAGCCTGTGGTCAGCGTGGCGCCTTGCTTGCCGGCCTGGATTGTCAAGGGGCGGCCCGCTTGGCCAGAGGCGGTGTACCACTGGAGAAGGTCGTCAGGAGCAACACCGCACTGCTTCTGGAAGAAACCAAGGAACTTGTGCGCATGAAAAGCGATGTTCATGCCTTCCTGGTGGTGAAGAGAGGCAGGCCCATTGGTATTTTTCAGGCCCGGCAGGGTGAACGCGGCTCCGCCCGAATCGGGGTGGAACTTGAATTGCACCAGGGAACTGAGGCCGGTATCAGCGTCCGTGATCTCGGCATCGGTCATAGCTGTGCGAGCGTTGTCGAGTGCAGCCTGCGAGCTGGCGTAGTAGCGCATGTTGAAATGCATGCTCATCGGCTCGGGCCGGCCGATGATGCGGATCTCGTCGTGGACGGCCCCACTTTCGGCGTTGACAAAGACGCGCCAGCCCTCATCCCTGGACGGTGTCAGCAGCTCCACCAGATAGACCATGTAGTAACGGCCGGCGTAGGGCAAGATCAGCAGGCCATTCTCCTCATTTCCGCCCTGGATGCGGGCAATATGGGCGTCCCAGGTGGGAGCTCCAGGCTCGCCAAGCTCGGCCCAGGCCCCGGCCACCGCTGCCAGCGATGAGCCGATGTCCGCCGGCGCACTGTGAGCGGCCAGCCATTCCTGCACCTGCGCCAGCGCCTGCGTCGCCTGCTGCCGCTCCCAATCATACTCCTGAAGCTGCTGAAATACAGTCTGCGGTGCAGCGCTGGCTGGCTGCTCAATCCATGAGTGAAGGCTGGGGGGGACTATGGGCAGCAGATCACGGCCGCTCAACTGCGGCGGGGCCAACAGGTCGCCAATCTGGGTTGTGTCAGGAAGGTTGGTAGGAAACGAAAGACGATTCCACCACGCCAGTTCGGTCGATCCCTGGCCTTCCTGTTGATTCCAGACGTGTTTGAGCACGCTCGGCAGCCCGAGGGCGCTGAGCTCCGGATCGGTGTCTGCAAAGCGAGCCGCTAGCGCATCCCGCGCCTGTAACGCCGCCGCGCGAGCCACGGCGAAGTTCGCGAGTCGGTCCGCTAGCGCCTGCCCTGCGGAGCTGGCCAGCGCTTCACCCAGCGGCTGCAGCGCGTCTGGCCCCGACAGATAGGCCGCCAGGGCCTGTTCGGCGGCCGCGATCGCCGTCTGCGGTTCGATGGCCGGCGCAAACTGAATATCAGGGATCGGAAAATAGGAACTGGTGACGTAGGTGGGTCGTTGCGACCCGGCGTCGCCGCCGGTGGCCATGTGCAGCGCAACCTGGGCGCCATAGACAGGCAGGCCGCGAAACTGTTGCTGAAAATGTACATGAACGATATCAGCCGGTTGGTCAGTGGCTGGGAAGCCTTGAACTTGAACCACTGGCAGATCGTCGTCGGGTAGTTGTTCCAGCCCGGTGATGACGGGGGCGTTGTCCGTCAGCCATCTCCTGGCCTGCCGCGCCGCAGAGTCTTCGTTCGGGGCAAATGAGTCCACGCTTGCAGCGATCAGCGCCGGCAGGCCCGTGTAGCGCGAGGTCACGGGGTTGAAAGGATTGAGCACTGGCCAGTCGGCGTCGCTTAACTTCATCTGGTATGCGGCCAGGTTCAACTGCGATGCGTTGATCTGGTTTAGCAGCGGCTCGATCAGATCTGGCTGCGGGTAGTCCCGCACGAAGTCGATGGTCGTCAGAATCTCCGGCGACTCTGGCGTCACGATGGACACAGGCGACTCATACCAGCTTTGGTCGAAGCGGCTGCGCGCAAACTGTTTCTTGAACCACTCGATGCTGGCGATGACCTCTGGCCGCGGTTCTTTCGGCTCAGACTCCCAAGCGATGCGCGGCAGGGAGCCAGCATACACCGGTGTTTCGTAGGCAAGCTGTGGATTGGGACGTCCGAACATGCTGCACCTCCGTGGGTGGCTTTATTCTGCGCTACGAGGATCGACCGCGGGCCAGATCGCTCTGAACCAGGGCACTGTGTCTCTGTGATAGACGCGGCCGGCCGCCAGCAGCAGCGGCGTCGGCGCTTGTTCGTCGGCGGCCAATGCCGTCAAACAGACCAGCGGTGTTTTTGTGAGATTGCCCAAGGCGCAGGGGAGCAGCCGGGGCGTTTCGGCGAACTGGCGGCGATCGATGCGGCCGCTGACGACGGAGCCCCTGTCAGTGGCCACATGCCAGTCGTTGGGCGCTCGTTCATCGGTGAACAGCGCTTTTGGCAGCGTATCAGCGCTCCACAACTCCTGCAGCCGGCCGCCCTTCTCGGCGATGCGCCACAGCGTCTCTTCTGGCGTGCCGGCCACTGCGCGGAAATCCTGAGTCAAGCTCAGAATTTCGTCAGGCCGGCCAGGAACTGCGGCCAGAAAGCGAACCATGCTGCGGCCATCGCCCCCGTCCACCCGCTGCCAGCAACTCCCCCGGTCATGGCTCACGTACAGCCCATCGGCGACGCCGGGCGGCTCAGGAAAGGTATAGGATCCGACCCACAGCGCCTCGGCGGTGAAGAGCAGCGCCCCGACGCGCAAGTCCACCGGCAGCGCTGCGCCTTCCTGCTCGGTGTCGCACGCGCCGCTAGCATCCAGCCGTTCCCAGCGGCTCCCGCCATCCTGCGATCGGTACAGCCCTTTGTCGGTGGGTGCTGCGATAACTACATCGGAGTTCAGAGGATCCACGGCGACCTCCCTCAGCCGCTGCGACAAGGCTTCTTGCCCCACCCGCTGCCAGGTTTGGCCGCTGTCCTCGCTGCGCAGCAGGCCCGCCTCCCAGGTCGCGCCGTAGATGCGGTCTGCTTGGGCCGGTGAAGCGGCGAAGTCGGAAAAGGCTGCGGTGTCGCACTGGCGGTCCAGCCGCTCCACCTTGAGGCTGGGCACGACGATGGGCGTCCAGGTGGCGCCCTGGTCTGCGCTGCGCCAAAGGCCTGGATTGTCAGCGGGCACACAGCCGCTGAAATCGGTCTGGCTGCTGACCAGCAAGACCGCGCCGGCCCGGGCCAGACGCCAGGCTTGCGGCATCTCTTCGCTCAGCGCCCGCCACCCTTGCCGGTCCTGGAAGGGGTGCAGCGCCAGCGCCATCAACGTCAATAAAGTGACCAGAACGCCCAGCGCCGCGCCCCGCCGCACCTCCCGCCGATACCTCCTCAACCAGCGCCGCCAGCGCGTCCACAGCGGCTCGGCGTGATCCTGCCGCCAGGGCGCAGCCACGGGGACTACGTCTTGTAGGTCCCGCTGCAGTCGCTTGATGCCCTGCTCCCAGCGCCGTTCGGCCGTCAGATCGACGCCCTCCAGCGCAACCAGCGACTGAGGCAAGTCGCACACCTTGAGTTTGACGGGAATCAGCCGGCGGCGCACGGCGGCCGGGTCCAGGCTGCGCACCAGCAGGTCCTCAAAGGCGTTCCACTCGCTGGCCAACCAATCGGGGGTCAGCACGGCCACGGTGCGCCTGCTGCTGGTGATGGCGCGCTCGATGCTCTGGATGCGCGGCGTTCCCGTGACGAAGTCGCGGTAATCCACGCAAACCCGCAATCCGGCCGCCTCCAGACGCGGCAGCAACCAGGCATCCACCCACTCCCTGTCTGCCGGGCTGTGGCTGATGAAAACGTCGAATTGATAGCCCGCTTGGCTTACCATGCTGGACCCTCTGGTGCTTTGTCGACTGCGATTGGGCCAGGTTCGGCTGAGAGACTGCCCAGAGACCCTGGTGGATTCAAATGGGTGTATTCAAAAGTGGTTAAGCGCAGACCCCTTCGGCAAGCGCAGGGCGGGCTCTTCGGGTTTTCGTGGTCGGCCACCAATCGCCGTAAACGCAGGCGTCTGGTCGATCACGAGTCGCCATTAGCGCACGAAACCTGAACGGCTCAACCCACTTTGAACACATCCGATTCACATCCTCTGATGTGCGCACGCTCAGCCTGTCGAACAAGTCATTCTACTTGATTGAACGCAAGAACAGGGAAGATTCAATCACGCCGGATGTTGGAATTTTGATTGACGTTGAGCGCGCTGGTCAGCAGGATAAGAAGCGCGAGATTTGAGCGCAATGACGCTCGTTTGGATCCATCCAGCGGCACAGCGCGGCTTTGTGAACTTGACGACACCTAATCTGACACGTATAATCCAGCAAGTAATGCGGCGCACGACCAGGTGCGTCGCATTTTTACCGTTGCAAAACAGCTTCCAGGAGACAAATGCTTATGATCGGCGTTCAGGATTTGCGCAAAGGCGTTACATTCGAGTTCGAGGGCAACATCTACCGCGTGTTGCATTATGAGCACATCAAGACCGGCCGCGGCGGCGCGACGATTCGTATCAAGGCGCGCGACCTGCGCAGCGGGGCAACCATCGATCGCACTTTCCCATCGGGCAACCGCGTCCAGGATATCCGTCTGGACCACGCCACGGTGCAGTATCTCTACCACGAGGGCGATCTCTACACCTTCATGGACCTGGAGACCTACGACCAGCCGATGCTGTCGGCCGAGGTGCTGGGCGACGCAGTGCAGTATCTTCAGCCCGAGATGACCCTGGACGTTGTCAGCTACGAGGGCAAGCCTATTGACATCGAGCTGCCTACCACCGTCGATATGGAAGTGACCTACACCGAGCCGGGCTATGCCGGCGACACGGCCACTGGCGCGACCAAGACGGCTGAGATGGCGACCGGCCTGAAGGTGCAGGTGCCGTTGTTCGTCAACGTGGGCGACATGATCCGCATCGACACCCGCAGCGGCGCTTACGTCACGCGCGTGTAGCTTCCTGGTTGTCATTTGGCGTTAGGGCCTGCTTGCGCTATAATGCCCTCCGTCGGGCGGTGACCCGGCGCTGTGCCACCCTAGCTCAGCCGGTAGAGCAGCGCATTCGTAATGCGCCGGTCGTCGGTTCGATTCCGACGGGTGGCTCCTTACGCCTCGACAAGCCCCAACCGCCAGCGGTTGGGGCTTTTGTCTGCCCGCTACGAGTCCCATGACCAGCCCAAGCCAGCCCTCTCCCCACCCCATCGACCGCCTGTACCGTTTCGCAGCCAGCGATCGGGTGTTGGCGCTAGTGCTGGGTTTGACCGTGCTCACGCTGCTGCTGAGCGTGTTGCTGCCACAGGCACCGCCTGAGACGCCTTTCCAGAGCACGGACCGCTGGCTGGCCGAGACCGCCAGCCGTTACGGCGGCCTGGGGGGCGCCATGCAGGCGGCTGGCCTGTTCCAGTTGTGGCGCGCGCCGTGGCTGTGGGCCCTGTTGGGGCTGCTGGCATTCATCCTGCTGCTGCGGCTGGGACTGGCCGCGAACGACGCACGGCAGCGACTGCGCCAACCAGACCCGGCCGCTGTCGCCAACCTGGCTCCACGCTGGCCTCTTCAGGCCGTTGTGAGCCTGACGACCAACGTCGACCTGGCCGCCGCCGAGTTGGCCGAGAACCTGCGCAGCGAGGGTTGGCGGGTGAAGAGCGTGATGACAGGCGACGCAGGCTACGCGGTGGCCGAGCGCAGCATCTGGGGTGTGTTGGCGGCGCCGCTGCTTGCCCTGGGCCTGCTCCTTGTGCTGGCCGGGCTATGGCTGGGTCAATGGGCTGGTTGGCGCGAGGCAGGCATCGTCCTGGCCCCGGGCCAGCCGGTGCGGCTGAGCCAGGACGATAGCCTGGTGCTGGCTGCACGGCCAGACGGCGCGGTGGATGGCGTTGTGGTGCAGCGCAACGGCCAGCCGGCCATTGACAGAGCCTTCACTGCCTGGGGCACGGCGCGTGCGGCCGGCGTTTCCATCCGGCGCACCGGCGAGGGCCAGGCGTTGCTGGTGACGGCCCGCGATGCCTCTGGCGGCGCCGTGCGGCTTCAGCCGGTAGACCGGCGCGGTCCGCCGCAGAGCTCGTTAACCCTGGTGTTCGACCAGCCGCGCGCCGAGCAGCTTTTTTTGGCTCCAGACAGTGAGCTGGTGGTCAGCGTCGTTGCCTTCCCAGCCCTGCCCGAGCGCGGCTTCAGCGGCCCCACCTTCCTGGTGCAGGCCTTCCCAGCCGGCCAGCAGGCGCCCATCACCAACCAGTTCGTCGAAGGCAGCGCTAATCTGGCGATCGGCGACGCCATCTATTCCCTGGCCGCCGGCCACTATGTTACCGTGGAGGTCAGCCGCAACCCCGGCCTGCCGCTGATGATCGCAGGCGGCGCGCTGGCTCTGGTCGCAGCGCTGTTGGCGCTGTGGCGGCCGGCTGGCCGGCTGGCGTTGACCATCCAGCGCCAGCGCCACGGCGCCGAGGTGACGGCCCACCTGCAAGCCTCGCCCTTCTGGCGGCAAGCGCCGCAATGGCTGGCGGCCTGGACGACTACCTACAGCCGGGAAATTGCACCTTCATCTCCTGCTCTCTCTGAAAAGGAGCCGGCGTGAGGGCCTCGAAGGACAAAACCAATGACCGAAAATCTGCGTCCCATCATCATCGGCGTGGCCGGCGGCACCGGTTCAGGCAAGACAACGGTCGCCTTCGCCATCCTGGAGAAGGTTGGCTGGAACCGAATCGCCTTGATTCAACACGATTCGTACTACTATGACGCCTCCAATCTGCCGTTGGAGGAGCGCGCCCGGTTGAACTTTGACCACCCTGACGCGCTGGAGACGCCGCTGTTGGTGGAGCACCTCAAGCAGTTGCGCAGCGGCCAGCCGGTGCAGATCCCCACCTATGACTTTCGCACCCACACCCGGCTGGCCGAGACGCGCCTGATCAACCCGGAGCCGGTGATCCTGGTGGAGGGCATTTTGATCTTCGCCGAGCCTGCGCTGCGCGAGCTGTTCGACGTCAAGATCTTCGTGGACGCCGACGCTGACATCCGCTTCATGCGCCGCCTGGAGCGCGACCTGAAGGAGCGCGGCCGCTCACTGGACTCGGTGATCGACCAGTACATGAACACCGTGCGGCCGATGCATCTGGAGTTCGTCGAGCCCAGCAAGCGCTACGCCCACGTCATCATCCCCGAAGGCGGCCATAACACCGTGGCGCTGGACATGGTAGTGGCGCGGGTGCAGACGTTGTTGGGGAAGTAGGTTGGTAGATTGGGAAACTGGTAGATTGGTAGGTGAAAGCATGGTCACGTTAGGACAGGTTGGATTGGGCTATTGGGGCCCGAATCTGTTGCGCAATTTCAATGGACTGGCGCAGGCGCGGGTCAAGGCGTGCTGTGACCTGGACGAGGCGGCGCTGCGGCGGGTCGGCGGCCAATACCCGGGCATGACGATCACAACCGACTACGGCGAGCTGCTGAGCGACCCGGAGATCGAGGCAGTGATCGTCACTGCGCCGACGCCGGCCCATTACGAGCTGGCCAAGGCCGCGCTGCTGACCGGCCGCCACGTTTTCGTGGAGAAGCCCATCGCCCTGGCGGTCAGCGAGGCTGAGGACCTGGCCGCGCTGGCCGAGGCGCGCGGGCGGGTGTTGATGGTCGGCCATCTGCTGATGTACCACCCGGCCGTGGCGCGGCTCAAGCAGATGGTGGACGGCGGCGAGCTGGGCGAGGTCTACTACCTCTATGCCAGCCGGCTGAACCTGGGCCAGGTGCGGCGCAGCGAAAACGCGATGTGGAGCCTGGCGCCGCACGACATCTCGGTGGCGCTGCATCTGCTGGGCGAGGAGCCGGAGGCCGTGGCTGCCCAGGGCCTGACCTACCTCCAGCCCGGCATCCCCGACACCGTCTTCCTGACCCTGCGCTTCGCCAGCGGCCGCGCAGCCCATATCCACGTGAGCTGGCTGGACCCGCACAAGGTGCGGCGCATCACCGTAGTCGGCAGCCAGAAGATGGCCGTCTTCGACGACGTGGACAGCACCGAAAAGCTGCGCATCTACGACAAGGGCGTGCAGCGGCCGGCCTACGACAGCTACGGCGACTCCCTCAGCCTGCGCTTCGGCGACATCTCCATCCCGCGCGTCGACATGCGCGAGCCGCTGCGCCTGGAATGCCAGCACTTCATCGACTGCATCGTCAACGGCCAGACGCCGCTGAGCGACGGCCGCAACGGCTTGCAGGTGCTGCGGGTGCTGGATGCCGGGCAGCGCTCGCTGGAGCGGGGTGGGGAGCCGGTGGCGTTAGGAAAGGGAAAGGAAAGAAATGAGGGAAACCTATGAGTGATGAAGTGATGCGGTTTGTCGACAGTTCCGCCGAGATCGGCGAGGGGTGTACGCTGGGCTTTGGCGTGGTGATCGAGGCCGGCGCACGGCTGGGGCTGGGATGCAGCGTCGGACACCATGCGGTGATCCATGCCGGCGTGCAACTGGGCGCGGGCTGCCGCGTCGAGGACCACGCCGTGCTGGGCCGCCAGCCGCGGCCCGCGCCCACCAGCACGGTCAAGGTTCCCAAAGCCCTGCCGCCGCTGGTGATCGGCGACGAGACCAGCATCGGCACGGGCGCAGTGGTCTACAGCGGCACGACCATTGGCAGCCAGTGTCTCGTTGGCGACCTGGCCTTCGTGCGCGAGCAGGTGCAGATCGGCGACCGGGTGATCGTCGGCACGCACGTCACGGTGGAGAACGCCGTCAGCATCGGCGCCAACGTCAAGATACAGACCGGCGCCTACATCACGGCCTGGACCACCATCGAAGCTGACTGCTTCATTGCGCCCTGCGTGGTGACCACCAACGACAACTACATGGGCCGCACCGAGCGGCGCTTCGCCGAGCGCGGCGGCGCGCTGATCCGTCGCGGCGCGCGCGTCGGCGCCAACGTCACCCTCCTGCCCAACGTCGAGGTAGGCGCCGAGGCTTTCGTGGCTGCCGGCTCGGTAGTCACGAAGCCCGTCCTGCCCGCGACTCTGGTCATGGGCAGCCCGGCCAAGTCGCGCCGCGCTGTGCCGGAGGATGAGTTCGTTGGGAAGTAGACAAGTAGGCAAGTAGATAAGCAAACTAGTAGACAAGGAAGTAGGGACATGATTCCGATTCTTGATTTGAAGATGCAATACGACCAACTGCGCGACGAAATCGCGGTGGCGCTGCAAGGTGTGCTGGACAGCGGCGCGTTCGTGCTGGGGCCGGACGTCAAGGCGCTGGAGAAAGAGGTGGCCGACTACTGTCGCTGCCGCCATGGCGTCGGCGTGGCCTCCGGCACCGACGCGCTGCGCCTGTCGCTGGCCGCCCTGGACATCGGCCACGGTGACGAAGTGATCACCACCCCCTTCACCTTCGTCGCCACGGCCAACACCATCAGCCACAGCGGCGCGCGGCCGGTGTTCGTGGACATCGACCCCGCCACTTACAACCTCGACCCGGCCGCGGTGGCAGCCGCGGTCACGCCGCGCACCAAGGCCATCGTGCCGGTGCATCTCTACGGCCAGCCGGCTGAGATGGACGCCATCATGGCCATCGCCCAGCAGCACGGCCTGGCGGTGATCGAGGACGCGGCTCAGGCCATCGGCGCCGAGTACAAGGGCCGGCGCGCGGGCAGCATCGGCCACATAGGCTGCCTGAGCTTCTACCCCACCAAGAACCTGGGCGCCTACGGCGACGCGGGCATGGTGGTCACCAACGACCCGGCCCTGGCCGACAAGTTGGACGTGCTGCGCCGCCAGGGCGGCAAAACCAAGTACTTCCACGAGGTGCTGGGCTTCAACAGCCGGCTGGATACCATGCAGGCCGCGATCCTGCGGGTGAAGCTGCGCTATCTGGAGCGCTGGCAGGAGGGACGGCGCGCGGCTGCCGGCCGCTACGATGGCCTGTTGGCTGCATCGGGCGCGCCCGTCACCACGCCCTACGTCCGGCCCGACGTGCGCCACGTCTATCACCAGTACACCATCCGCGCGCCTCAGCGAGACGCGCTGGCCCAACACCTGCATGAGCGCGGCGTCAGCACCATGATCTACTACCCGCTGCCGCTGCACCTGCAAGGACTGTACCGCGACCTGGGCATGGCCGAGGGGGCGCTGCCCCACGCCGAAGCCGCCGGCCGTGCGGTGCTCTCCCTGCCCATGTTCCCGGAGCTGACCGTGGCGCAGCAGGAGGAGATCGTGGCGGCAGTAGCGGAGTTTTACAGGTAGACTGGTACATTGGTATATTGGTAGATTGGTCTCGGAGTCGCCGCCTAACGGGCATGCTGCCCAATCTACCAATCTACCACTCTACCCTCACCACCCATGAACATCCTCACCATCGTCGGCGCTCGCCCGCAGTTCATCAAGGCCGCGCCGGTCAGCCAGGTGTTACGGCGGCGGCATCGTGAGCTGCTGGTGCATACCGGCCAGCACTACGACGCCAGCATGTCCGACGTCTTCTTCGCCGAGCTGGGCATCCCGCAGCCGGACCTCAACCTGGGCATCGGCTCTGGCAGCCACGGCCAGCAAACCGGCCGCATGCTGATGGCCATCGAGGAGGTGCTGCTGCGCGAGCGGCCCGACTGGCTGCTGGTCTACGGCGACACCAACTCGACCCTGGCCGGCGCGCTGGCGGCTGTCAAGCTGGGCGTGCCGGTGGCCCACGTGGAGGCCGGCTTGCGCAGCTTCAACCGTGCCATGCCCGAGGAGCACAACCGCGTGCTGGTCGACCACTGCGCCGACCTGCTCT
Source organism: Anaerolineae bacterium (assembly GCA_049294015.1). Lineage (GTDB taxonomy): Bacteria > Chloroflexota > Anaerolineae > JAAEKA01 > JAAEKA01 > JAAEKA01. Next base: position 9,313 of record JBAQCH010000225.1, on the reverse strand, counting down.
TCTGCCCCACGCAGACGGCGGTTGACCTGCTGGCAGCCGAGGGGCTGACAGCCGGCGTGCATCTGGTGGGCGATGTGATGGTGGATGCGCTGCGCCAGCATGCGGGGCTGGCCCGGCAGCGCTCGAACGTGCTGGCCCGGCTGGGGCTGCTCCCCCAGAGCTATTTGCTGGCCACGGTACACCGGCCCTATAATACCGATGTGCCCGAGAACCTGCGTAGCATCTTCGCCGCTTTCGACGACATCTATCGCCAAACCGGCCGGCCGGTGGTTCTGCCTCTGCACCCCAGGACACGCAAACAACTGGATGCGCTGGGCCTCGCTGTGCCGGCCGGCGTGCGGTTGATCGAGCCGATCGGCTACCTGGATATGCTGGCGCTGGAGCAGGCTGCAGCGCTCATCCTGACGGACTCGGGCGGCATCCAAAAGGAAGCCTACACCCTGGCCGTGCCCTGCGTCACCCTGCGGCCTGAGACCGAATGGGTTGAGACGGTGCAGGCCGGCTGGAACGTGGTGGTGGGCGCCGATCGTGACGCCATCGTGCGGACCGCCACGCAGCGCGCCTGGCCGGCCGGCTCGCCTCCGCCGGTCTTCGGCGACGGCCACGCGGCCGAGCGCATCGTCGATCTGTTGGAGCGCGCGTAGCGAACTTTCCCAGAGCGCCGGAACTGCCACGAATTACACGAATTTGACGAATTTTCGGAATGTGCTTCCCCCAATTCGTTCAATTCGCTCAATTCGTGGCAAGAAATGGGTGACGCTTACGATCTTGCCTGCCACCACAGCGACCGTACCTCAATCGATGGCTTCCAACGGACCAAGGCTGGCGTTGGCCGGCCTGGTGGTCTGCATGGTCGGGCCGCACGAACCGCGGCCAGGCGGCGTCACTACGCAAGTCGAGACGCTCTCGCGCTGTCTGCGCGGCGACGGGGTCGAAGTGCGCCCGGTGGACACCAACGTCCAGTCGCTGCGGCGCTTGGGCGGGCTGGGGCGTTGGCTGCTGCCGTTGGCCCAGATCGTGGCCGTCCCTTGGCGGCTGTGGCGCGCGAGCCGCGGCGCCGATTTGATCCATGTGCATCTGGCGTCGTACTGGGGCTTTTACCTGCCCATGCTGGCCATCAGCTTGGCGCGGCCGCTGCGCCGTCTGCCTGTGGTGGCCAGCTACCACGGCGGCATGGCCGAGCGATTCGTGGCCGCCCAGCGCCGGCCCGTGCAGGCGCTGCTCCGGCCTGTCGACGCCCTGCTCATCTCGGCCAAGGCCATCGCCGCCGCCTTCGAGCCATTGGGCTTGCAGCCGATCCTGGCGCCCAACGTGGTCGATCTGGCGCAGTTCAGCCCGCGGCCCGGCGGCCCACGCAACCTCACGGCCCAGCCTGCCCCGCTGCTGCTCTGGATCAAGCGCTTCGATCAGGTCAGCAATCCGACGTTGATGGTGCGAGCCTACGCGCTGGTGCGGCAACAGGCGCCCGACGCGCGGCTGTTGATGATCGGCGACGGCCCGCGGCGAGCCGAGGTCGAGGCGCTGGCCGCAGAGCTGAACACGCCCGTAGAGTTTGCCGGGCGCGTCTCCTTCGCGGCGTTGCTGGCCGCCTACGCCGCCGCCGATCTCTTCGTCAGCTCCAGCGCGGTGGACAACCAGCCTAACACGCTGCTGGAGGCGTCGGCGCTGGGCCTGCCCATTGTTGCCACGGCCGTGGGCGGCGTACCGGAGACGGTCCACGACGGCGTCGATGCGCTGCTGGCGCCGCCCGACGATCCCGCCGCCCTGGCTCAAGCCATCCTGCGGCTGTTGCGCGAGCCGGGCGTGGCCGAACGCTTCAGCCAGGCCGCCATCGTCAACGCGCAGCGCTTTACCTGGCCCGCTGTCCGGCCGCAGGTGGCGGTGGTGTATGGCAGGGTGAGGGAAGCAAGTAAACAAGTAAACAAGTAAACAAGTAAACAAGTAACCAAGGCGCGCTTCACCCTTGTCTACTTGTATACTCGTGTACCCTCGCCAAAGGAACCTGTGTGACTACTAACCTACCCACCGCCCTCATCACCGGCATAGCCGGTTTTTGCGGCAGCTATCTGGCCGAGCTGCTGGCCGGGCAGGGCTGGCGCGTGGTGGGATTGGACGTGGCGGCCGGCGCAGGTGAGCGGCTGCGCCGGCTGGGACTGGACGTCGCAGTCTGGCAGGCTGACCTGGCCGATGCGGCTGCGCTGCAAGAGATTGTGGCAGCAACGCAGCCCGATCAGATCTACCATCTGGCGGCCTTGACCAACCCGGCCGCACCGTATCGTGCGCTGTACGAGGCCAACGTCTACGGCACGATCCACCTGTTGGAGGCGGCGCACGCGACAGCGCCCGAAGCGCGGGTGCTGATTGCCGGCTCCAGCGCCCAATATGGACCAACCCAGCCGCACGAAAATCCCATCGGCGAGGCGCAGGAGTTCCGGCCTATCACCCAGTATGCCGTGACCAAGGCTGCGCAAGATCTGCTGGGCGCCATGGCCAGCGCGGCCGGCCAGGCGGTGATTCGCACTCGCAGCTTCAACATCATCGGCCCGCGCCAGGGGCCGCAGTTCGTCAGCGCCGCCTTTGCCCGCCAGATCGCCGAGATCGAGCAGGGCCGGCGACCGCCGTTGATCGAGGTGGGCAACCTGGCGGCCGTGCGCGATTTCGTCGACGTGCGCGACGTGGCGCGGGCCTATGCGCTGGCCTTGAAGGCCGGCCGGCCGGGCCAGGCTTACAACGTTTGCTCAGGCGCCGGTCGCAGCGTCCAATCGCTGTTGGACGGCCTGCTGGCTCTGAGCACGGCGACGGCCATCAAAGTGCGTCCCGTGCCTGAGCGCATGCAGCCGGCCGATGTGCCCGCGCAGGTGGGCAGCTCCGCCCGCCTGGCCGCTGACGCCGGCTGGCAGCCGCTGATCCCGTGGCAGCAGACCCTGCAAGACCTGCTGGATTACTGGCGAGCGGCATTGTAGGTCACGTTACCAACGTGACAGGTTGTCGCTGCGCGAGCCCCGTCCGGCTGGTAGGTCACGTTATCAACGTGACAAGAGCCCCGTCCGGCTGGTAGCCGGACCTACGAGCATATCACGCTTCTCGAATCATTATGACTCAACAACTCTTGATCAAAAACGGCACGTTGGTGACGCCGCTCGGCGAGATGGCCGGCGATTTGCGCATCGTGGACGAGCGCATCCACAGCATCGGCGTGCGCTTCGACCCGGAGCCGGGCGAGGAGGTGCTGGACGCGGCCGGCTGCGTGGTGCTGCCGGGGCTGGTCGACCCGCACACCCACATCCATCTGGACACCGGCATCTACAAGACGCCTGACGACTGGGCTGTCGGCACCCGGACTGCGGCCTGCGGCGGCGTGACCACGGTCATCGACTTCGCGACCCAGTTCCCCGGCCAGGACGTACGCACAGCCGTGGCCAACCGGCTGGCCGAGGCCCAAGAGCTGGCCAAGATCGATTACAGTTTCCACGTCATGCTGACCGAGCTGCCGCCAAGCGACGACGAGCTGGATGGCTGGATGGCCGATTTGGTGGAAATGGGCATGCCCTCGGCCAAGGTCTATACCACCTACCGCCCCAACTACTATCAGGACGACGATAACCTGCTGCGGGTGTTGCGGGCGGCCGGCCGGCGCGGCGTGGTGGTGTTGGTACACGCCGAGAACGATGCGCTGGTCAGCGCGGCTACCGCGCGGCTGGTGGCCGCCGGCAAGACCGAGCTAGCCTATCACGGCGCGGCCCGGCCGGCGCTGGCTGAAGTCGAAGCTGTGCAGCGCATGTTGCTGCTGGCCAAGGAGGCAGCCTGCCCGCTCTACGTGGTTCACAACTCGGTGGCTCGCTCCTCGGAGTTGATCCATGCGGCGCAGCAGGCCGGCCAGATAGCCTGGAGTGAGACCTGCCCGCAGTACTTGCTGTTGGACGAGCGCGTCTACGCCGGCGAGCACCCGGAGTGGGGCATCATGCAGCCGCCCTTGCGCGATCCGTCGCAACCAGAGCGCCTCTGGGAGCTGGTCGCCTCGGGCGCGGTCAACAGCATCGGCACTGACCACTGCGACTACACCATTCTTCAGAAGCTGGGTCTGCAGCCGATGGAGAACCAGGACGTGCAAGGCGTCTTGGCCAAGCTGCCCGAGGAGGAGCGGGAGATGGTGGTGCTGCGCGCCGGCCTGCGCGACGGCTGGCAGCGCGAATGGCGCGAGGTCGCGCGCGCGATGGGCACCTCGCGTGACGCCATCCGCCGGCTGGAGAACGACGCGGTGCGCCGTCTGCAAGAGGCCAACGGCGCGCTGACCACCCTGCAAGACGCGGTTGCAGCCACTGGCGGGCCGCGCCTGCCTTTCACGCAGACTCCCGGCGGCATCCCCGGCCTGGAGACCATGCTGCCGCTGCTGGCCACTGAGGGGGTGGCCGCAGGCCGCATCACCTGGTCGCGCCTGGCTGAGCTCACCTCCACTAACCCGGCTCGCATCTTTGGCCTCTACCCGCGCAAGGGCGCGCTGCTGCCCGGCAGCGACGCCGACGTAGTGGTCTTCGACACCTCGGCCAGCGGGACCATCGAAGCTGCCAACCTGCATAACATCGCCGGCTATACGCCCTACGAGAGCCGGCGAGTGCGTGGGCGGGTGCGCTACACGCTCAGCCGCGGGCTGGTGGTGTGCAAGACGGGCGAGTTCGTCGGGCATCGCGGCTGGGGCCGGCTGGTGGAGGGACGGCCGTTCGATGCGGCCGGCTGGCGATGAGCGAACACCTGCCGACCGGCTGAGCCGGCTTGTGCTGGCCTACGACGGCAGTCCCTACGCCGAGGAGGCGCTCTACGTGGCCGCGCACCTGGCTGCGACCTGGGAGGCGCGGCTGGCTGCGACGACAGTCGAGGAAACAGCGCGCACCACCTCGGCCACGCTGGACGCGGCCTTGTCCTATCTCAGACAGCAGGGCATTGACGCGCGCGGCTTCTTCAAAGGCGCGCAGTCTGGCCCAGCCGGTGTGGCCAGGTCAATCCTGCACGTCGCGCTTGAACAGGGCAGCGATCTGCTGGTGCTGGGCGACACCGGCTTTTCGCCCTTTGTGGAGTTGTTCGTGCGCAGCACGTTCGATCATATGCTGCGGGAGGCGGGGTGCTCGGTGATGGTGTGTGGGTAGAACCGCGGATGGGCAGGAGGCGCGGATCGGAGGTCGGACTATGGCGGTGGTGATGATGGAAAACATGGACACAGTAGCCGCACCGGTTGCGGCTCTTGATTCGCATATCCTGCTGCGGCGGTAAAGCCGGACGCGTAGGTACTTGCCTCGGAACGAGGAAGTGAGGTGCTGAAGTGACCAAGTTGATTCATCAGGAGTTATCCAGCCAACTCATCGGCGCGTACTATACGGTGTACAATCGGCTGGGATCGACGTATCCTGAACACATCTTCGAGAAAGCCATGTTGGTGGTGTTAAAGCGGGCAGGTGTGGAATGCGTCAGACAGGATGAGTACCAAATCTTCTACAAGGATCGTTTGGTGGGTGTGCAGCGGTTGGATATCTTCGCATCCGGCAAGGCCGTTGTTGAGTTGAAGGTCGCACCGCGTATCGAACCGGTTCACCTTGCACAGTTGTTGTCGTACATGAAAACGGTCAGCGCTGAGGTGGGATTACTGTTTCGTTTTGGCGGGCCAGCGCCAGAGTTCGTCCGACGTGTCCTGACGCCACAGGCATGGACAGAGAGCATCAGCGTTGCAACCATGAGCGACCAAGACTTGTCCGGCTTTCTCTTTCCAGACGTAACGAGCGAACTGCTTGCGGGTGCAATCGAGGTGTTTAGGACTTTGGGCCCCGGCTTTATCCATCGGATCTATGCCAACGCGTGTTTCCATGAGTTCCGCTTGCGAGGGCTTGAGGTTCTGCCGCGTAACGAATTCCACGTCTTTCTCGACGCCGAAGATTTGGGCGCGATCAAATTCAACCACCTACAGATCGACAATCGGGTGTTAGTCTTTCCGGTGGCCGTGTCGGATCCTCATCAGCTTCACATCTCAAACCTGAAGGCTTGGATGCGCCACCTCAATGTCCCACTTGGTATAGTCTTCAACTTCCGGGCGACGCACTTCGAGCCAGTAGTCTTGCGCGTGTGAGGAGCGGAAGAACCGCTGATTTACAGGAATCGCGGATGGGAGGCTACTTCCCATCACGCGCTCTTTGGATGCCAGCGCAGCAGTCGGACCATTGCGATAGCGCACTCTGATCCGCGCCTCCTGTCAATCCGCGGTTCTACGCCAGGGCCAACCACCTTGCCATCGCCTCATCCAGTTCCTCCTCCGCTCCCGCCAGCCGCTGCGCCAACTCCTGCAGGCGCACGTAATCCCCGCTGCTGGCGTCGATCTCGGCGTGCAATGTCGCCACCTGCGCCTCCAGCCCAGCGATGCGCGCTTCGAGTTCCTGGAGCTCGCGCTGCTCTTTCCACGTCATCTTGCGCTCTACCTGCCCCTGGGACCCTCTGCCTCTCACTTCCTTCCCACTTTTCCCTTCTTGCCTGTCTTTCCCATCCTCCGTCTCGCGCGCCCTGATGTCCTGATACACACTGAACGGCGCCGGATAGCGGCCGCTGACCGCGCCGCCTGGCTCGAAGCTGACCAGGAAGTCCACGGTGCGGTCCAGGAAGTAGCGATCGTGGCTGGCCACCACCAGGCAGCCCTTGAAGTGGTCGAGAAACTCCTCCAGCACCGACAGAGTCTGGATATCCAGATCGTTGGTTGGCTCGTCCAGCAACAGCACGTTGGGCTGGTGGATCAGGGTCTTGAGCAGGTAGAGCCGCCGCCGCTCGCCACCGCTGAGGCTGGCGATGTAGGCATACTGCTGCGGACGGGGGAAGAGAAACCACTCCAGCATCTGCGCCGCGTCGATCAGTTGGATGTCGGCCGCGGTGCGGTTCCAGGCCGGTGTGTTGCGCTCTTGCACGCGGATCAGCTCGGCCTCACCCTTGATGAAGTCGAGCACGCGCTGGTCTTCGTTCAGATCGACGTTGCGCTGGTCGTAGTAGCCCAGGTGGACCGTCTCGCCCCACTCCACCATGCCGCTGTCGGCAGCCAGCTTGCCGGCCAGGATGTCCAGCAAGGTGCTCTTGCCCGCGCCGTTCGGGCCGATGATGCCCACCCGGTCGCCGGGGGCCAGCTCGAAATCGAGGTTGGCGAAGACGGGGGTTTGGTCGTAGGCTTTGGCCAAGCCACGGGCGGTTAGCACTTTCTTGCCGAGACGCCGGCTGGCCAGCGCCAGGGCCACCCGTTCTTGCTGCGTGTCGTAGCGCAGCCGCTCCATTTCCTCGGCCCGCTGTCGCCGCGCCTTTTGCTTGGTGCCGCGCGCCATGGGCGATCGGCGCAACCATTCCAGCTCGCGCTTGAGCAGACGTTGGCGATCCTCCTCGGTCTTGACCAGCCGGGCGTGACGCTCAGCCGATTGCTCCAGGTAATGGCTGTAGTTGCCAGGATAGCTGACCAATTGGCGGCGGTCCAGCTCGACGATGCGGTTAGCCACCCGGTCCAGAAAGTAGCGGTCGTGAGTCACCAGCAGCAGCGCGCCGGGCAGGCCCAACAGAAATTGTTCCAGCCAGCCGATCGTCTCGGCGTCTACGTGGTTGGTGGGCTCGTCCAGCACCAACAGATCGCCTGGGTCCAGCAGCGCGCGCGCCAGGGCGACGCGCTTGCGCTGGCCGCCGCTGAGCGTGCCCACCAACGTCTCGCCCGACGGTTCGATGCCGAGGCGGGAAAGAATTGCCTTGGCCTGGGCCTCGGCCGACCAGCCGGCCGCCCGGTCCATGTCAGCCGTCAGGCTGGCAAAGCGGGCCTGCACCTGCGCGTCGGCCGGCTGGCGCTGCAAGGCCAGGCTGGCCGCCTCGTAGTCACGCAGCAAGCGCATCTGGGGCGCATCGCTCTGAAACAAGGTGTCCAGCACCGACAGGCGGTCGTCCAGCGCCGGCTCCTGGGGCAGATAGCGCACACGCACGCCGCCCCAGACCGTCACCTTGCCGGCATCCGGCGTCTCCTGGCCGGCGATCAGGCGCAGCAACGTTGTCTTGCCGCTGCCGTTGATGCCGATCAGGCCGATGCGATCGCCGCGGTTGATCAGCAGGCTGACGCTGTCCAGCAGCAGCCGCTCGCTATATTGTTTACTGACGTTTTCGATGGTTACCAGGTTCACGCCAGAGAGGATAGCACGGGCGGTGGCAATCGACAAAAACGCCCCGTCATCCTTGTCGGCTGTGTGTGCATGTCTGAGCATGCTTCAGCATGCTTCGGCTGTGTCAGACGCCGATTTCAATCGGCGGCGGCGCCACGGCATGATCGCTGGCGAGGAGACCTGGCGATCGTATTGTGGATTAGCCATCCATGCGTTGGCCGCCCAACCGTCCATGGCAATGCACGGGCACGGTCGGAGACCGGCCCGAGCGGCTGTTTTCAGGTTAGTCAGGGATAGAAAAACGGCATCGCCATCGGTACCTCGACCTCAGGCTGCGGCACCGGCTGCATCTGCTGCGCGGCCAGGGCGATCACTTGAGCGGCTGTCTCCAGGTCCAGCAGCCCGGTGTTGATCAGCAGGTGATAGTGTGTCGAGTCGGTGGGGTCCAGGTCGTAGTAGCGCCTGACGTAGTCGCGCGCGGCCCGGTCGTGATCTTCGATTTCCAGCTCGGCCTGGGTGGGGGTGTAATCGCCCCGCTCCATCAAGCGCTGCACGCGATGCTCCAGCGGCGCCTCGATGCGCACGTGCAGCACGTTGGGCTGGCCGCGCAGGATCGCCTGCCCGCCCCGGCCGACGATGAGCACATTGTCCCGTTTGTAGGCGGCGTCGATGACGCCGCGCACCAGGGCGATAGCCTGGTCGTCGCTGATTTTGGTGATGGTTGGCGTGCGCACGCCGCGCAGGTCCTCCTGCCAGGTGCGCACATGGGCCACGGTCAGCTTGTGGCCCAGCAGTCGATCGATAAAGCCAAGCGATCGCTGATCAGTCTCGCGGAAGTCGACGATCTCGTGCTCGTTGAGCCCTAGCTCAGCGGCCACCGCTGCCATCATGGTTTTGTCGAAGATAGTGTACCCCAAGAGTTGGGCCGCGCGGGCGGCGATCTCTTCGCCGCCGCTGGCGTATTGGCGGGAAACAGTGATCGTGGACATGAGCTTCCTCCTTCAGGTGAACGCGAACAATGAAGCTGACCTATCCTTATTGTAGCACTACCCACGAGTCTGTCAATAGACTTGTGAAAAAAGAGGGCATGGTTCATACGGTTTCGTGCGGGCCTTACATTTCACCGCGGAGTGAGCACCCCCAGGTGCGGGTTGTGCGCGCAC
>JBAQCH010000224.1:0-16691 GCA_049294015.1 Anaerolineae bacterium | reverse complement strand
CGCGGATCGACGTCAAGCCCAGGCTGCTGCCCAGCAGATGATGGGCATGTTGATGCAAGCTGATGGCTTGCAGGTGTCGACCGATGCTGCCCCAGGCGAGACTGTCAGGATTTCGCAGGCCGATGGCATGGATTCATCAATCTGATAGCGCTTAACAGAGTGAGTTCGGCGACGACAACCTGAAACACTTCCAACAAATCGTGCTTGACAAAACAGTGGCGTATTCAAGAGAGTGAAATGCGAAAAATCACATCCATTTTGTTGGCTATCCTATTGCTAGCTGCGTGCAGTGCCAATACCGCCAATACGCCTTCGACTACGCGCCCCAACCGGAACAGCGAGCAGATTAGCATCAGCTTTGCCGTGCCTGATTGGGAGTTGGCGCTGGGCTGGTGGGATGGGCTGACGGAGGAGTTCGAAGCGCAGAACCCTGATATTCACGTCACACTCAAGCCTTTCAGCGAGATATTAGGTCTCCCTGTGGGCGAGTTCCGTATGACAGATGACTTCATGCTCAAACTTGCTTCGTCATCGGACGCATTCCGGGTGTTGTTCCTCACCGGTATGGATGGCGAAACCGTACGCAACAGGCTCGTGCGTGATCTGAAACCCTTCATGGACGCCAACCCGATATTTCGCAGCGACGACTTCATGCCCGGTGCGCTGGAGGCGGCTGCCTGGGACGGCGGGGTTTGGGCCATGCCAACCGCGCTGGACTACGAGATCATTCTGTTCGACAGAGACGCCTTCGACAAGGCCAACCTACCCTATCCCAAGAGCGGCTGGACCTGGGATGATTTCGAGGCCACAGCTCGCACCCTGACGCGCCGCGAGGGCGACCAAGTAACACGCTGGGGGTTTGTGCGGGACGACTTCATATTGACGCCGGCAACTCTTGTTGAATTGCGTACCGGCCCCTTGCTGGACGACGCCACCATGCCGCCAACGCCGCGCTTCACCGCTGCCTCAGTGAAAGAGATGGTGCAATGGTGGGCAGACCTGACTTTGGAGGGAGGGGTGATGCCTTTCGGGCCCGTTCCAGAGCCAACCGAGGGCGAATCTACGTGGATCGAACAGGGAGTTGCCGCCATGTCCTCGGCTACAGCCTCTGGCTCGGCTTGGGTGCGAAGCAAACGGCCACAGAGAATAGGAATAGCGCCCTATCCCGTCGACGGGCCGGATGCCAAGACAACACCGATCTACATCGCGCAGGTAGCCATGAGCGCGGGAACGGCCTATCCTCAAGCCGTCTGGCGCTGGCTGGACTTTCTCTCTCGCCAGCCGCCGGGCCAATCCGGCAAAATACCAGCGCGACGCTCAGTGGCAGAGATGACCAGTTTTTGGAGCAATCTTGACAAGGAGACCGAGGAGACGCTTCGGTTTGCCGCCAACCACGCCGTGCCGTCCTCGCGTCTCATGACCGATTGGCCCGCTGCCTATGAAGTTTTGAACGCTGAGCTGCGAGCTGTTTTCAATGGAGACGAATCGGTTACAGAAGCGCTGACAACCGCCCAGACGCAGGTCTTATCCGATCTGGCAGCCGAAGCTGGCCGGCGCAGCGCTGCCACGCCGGTAGTGGTAACTGTCGCCACAGCCGAGCCTCCGCCTGCTGCGGGCGCGACTACTATTACCTTTGTTCCTCTGGGCAGCGACCTGGGCAGCGATCCCTTTCGCGACGCAGCGAGCCAGTTTCATAAGAGCTACCCCGATGTGGTGGTCGAGATCAAGAACCCCGACTTTGCCGGCAGCAGCGTAGCGGTTCTGGCCGGCCAGGCTGACTGCTTTCAGGCCATTCCCAGCCTGGACGATCCTGAGGCCCTGAGCGCCATCCTGAATCTGGATCCTTTTCTGGAAGCCGATCTGGCCCTTAGCCTCGGTGACTTTTTTCCTGCGCTTGTGGATCAATATCGCCAGGCTGGGCAAATCTGGGGCCTGCCGGCCGCAGCACAGCCTTACGTTGTCGAGTACAATCGAGAGTTGTTCGACGAGGCCGGGCTTGATGCTCCCGCAGTGGATTGGACGTTGAACGAGTTTCTGGCCCTGGCGCAGGCCCTGACTCAGGAGAGCGCCGAGGGCAAGCAGTATGGCTTCGTCGGACTCTACGAGACATTCGATCTGATGTTGTTTGTCGAGCGCTTGGGCGGCCGCATTCTGGACGACACCCAGGATCCACCGGCGGCGGCCTTCGCTGATCCGGCGACGGTGGAAGCTGTCCAGTGGTATGTCGATCTGTTCATGCGCCATCGCGTCAAGCCTGTTCTTGCCGGCGAGGAAGAGCGAGAGGCGTTGATCGGCGCAGGCCGAACTGCTATGTGGGCAGGGTCTTTCGACCGGCATGAGGAGTTGAGCATCGGCGTTCTTCCTTTCCCCGCAGGATCTGATGCCGCCCCTGCACCCATCCTAAACACCAGCGGCTTCTTCATCTCTGCCAAGGCAACTGCGCCCCGGGCTTGCTGGGAGTGGATCAAGTTCTTGACCACGCAGCCTAGCATCGTGCAGGGACTGCCTGCTCGCCGGTCGGCAGCCGCCTCGGAAGCTTACCGTCGCCAGGCGGGAGCGGAACAGGCTGATGTCTACGTAGCCTCCATCGAGAACAACCAAACGCCCTCAGTCTTCCTGCGATTGATCGGCCAAAACTGGCTGGGCCCCTACGTCTTCTGGCTGGAGGATGCCTATCGACAGATCGTCGAGAATGGCCTGCCAGCAGAAGCGGCGCTGACCCAGGCGCAGGAGAAGGCCGATGCCTATCGCGCCTGTGTCGTTGCCAAACAGGTGCTCAACGACCCACAAGGTTATCGGACTTGTGCGGAACAGGCCGGCCCCAGCTGGTAATGAGATGGGGCTGTTTGAACCACTCGATCTGTGCTATCTGCCAGGGCAAGGGTTTGTCGATACCCAGCGCACGCGCCAGCCAGAGGTCCCAGGTCATGAAGGGCATGAGATCGCTCCAACGTTCGCCTTGCTAAGGCGTGCTGACCATGGGCAGTGTCCAACTAAAGTTTAGAGCCGGTATGGCAGATGCGAAGGAGATTGGAATGGAACCGGTGCGGATTGTGGTGGGCTGTGTGAACCCTCTGGTGCAGCGAGGTTTATGCAGCATCATGGCTGACGCCGCAGACATCGCAGTGATTGGCCTGGTCGATGCGCAGAGCGATCTGTATCGCCTGGCGAAGGATCTGGCGCCTGATCTTCTAGTATTGGATGTGGAGATGCTGGGATGCGAATGGACGCCAGGCGCTGGCCTTGGCGAACGGATCTGGTTCAGCCGGCAGGTGATCGCTATGCTAGCAGACCAGGTGCATAGAAAGACGGCGGGCGGGGGAGAGAACGCGCTCTTGACCGAACGGGAGGTGGACGTATTGCAAGCATTGGCAGGAGGAAGGAGAAATGTAGATATTGCCGAAGAGTTGGGCATCAGTATGAATACCGTACAGTTTCACCTCAAGAACATTTACAGCAAGTTGAATGTAAGCAACCGAAGCGAGGCCATCCTATGGGCAGTACACAATGGCTTTGCATGAGGGATAGCAGAACATCTCCTGTTGGTATGCTTTGTGCAAGAGTATTGGCTGCCGATGCAACCACAAAACCCAACAGCTTAGCCCGCTGGCTTTGGCAGGTAAGAACCTACTGGAACTGGGGTGGTGCAAAAACATGAAATCTGTTACACTGGAAGTGTGGCTGGTTGCTTTGCGCCAGACGCCGTTGATGAGATCAGCTCGATCACAGGTTTCCCGAGTTAGGAGGTGGCACGATGAATCTCAGTCAAACCCGATTCACGTTGGTGACGCTTGTAGCGATGTTGGGTGCAACCATAGCCCTTGTGGTCATAGGTTTCACGGCAAATGTAGAACCCGTGTATGCAGCGACATGTGGTGACAGCTACGTTTATAGCTACAATTGTCGCGAAGGCTGTTACAATCGTTTGTGGCAATCCTGTCCAGACGGTTGGCAATCTGATCGCTCAATGCGCACCATATTTCAGATGGCCAATCCGTGGACCCAGATGAAGGTTGGTGGTCCGTGGTCTGAGTCCGGATGTGGCTGGTGCAACCCAAATTGCCCCTCGACCTGCAATTGATAGCTGCTCCAGAGGTGGTAATGAGTACTGAAGGCGGTTTGATGACTCGCTGTAGATTGCGGACAGCTATCCTTGTTGTCCTAATGATACTTAACGCTGGATGCGCTATCAAGGTTTCCCAAAATGCGGTCGCTCCAGAAGTACTCACTAATCCTTCGCTAGCAAATGATAGTTTGGCAGTATCCCAAAAAAGAGACCTGGTCACAATCCGGTTTGCCTGTCCCAAACAAGACCAGATCGAATTCGAGAGATTGGCCATCGAGTTTCAAGAGCTGAATCCCAATATTCATGTTGAAATCGTGTCAGTTGAAGACATTATTTCTGGCAACTCCAGGAATTTCGCCCAAAAACTCATGTCTGCCGCAGACACCTCCTTTTTCTTGGTTGATTTGGATGCCGCTGGGCAAGGATATTTGCGCGATTTAGCAGCTTTCGTTGAAGCTGACAAGAGCTTCAAGTCAGAGGACTTCTTTCCTGGAAGGCTTGACGCCTTCCAGTGGCAAGGAGCAACTTGGGCGTTGCCGTCCCAAACCTGGATGTTTTCGCTCTATTACGACAAGTCCATGTTCGACGCGGCCGGAGTTGCGTATCCAACACTTGACTGGACGAGCAGTGACTTCCTAAGCGCTTCCCTGCAACTAACCCTCAGGGAAGGAGAGGAAGTCAGTCAGTATGGCTTCGTGGACAATGGTTGGTACGCTCGACAAGTGCTTGTTCATGCATTGGCTACTCAGCCTGGTACAGAGCAAACGCCTTTGAATGATCCTGGCCTCGCCGATGCTGTGCGTTGGTATACGGATCTGGCATTGCGCTTCCATGTTATGCCTGAAGCACTAGGGAACCAAGAGGCTCTCGATCGGCAGCAGGATTTGATCGCTAATGGTCAGGTTGCCATGTGGAGAGAGATGTTGATCCCCAGTCTTGATCAATACGATTTTAGGACGATGAGAGAAGTTGGGGTGTCGCTCTTTCCCGGCGAAGATGGGCCTATCGCCTTTGGATTGATGTATGGTTACATGATGAGCGCCAGTACAGGACACCCACAGGAAAGTTGGCGTTGGCTGCGTTTTCTTAGTCATCACGGTACTCAAAACGCTGCACCCGGCTGGCTACCCGCTCGCCGTTCGCTAGCAGAAGAGACAGGTTATTGGGATCAATTTGATGAAGAAATGGTCGACATAGCACGCTACGCCGCCGAACATCTCTATGTTGCGACCGGTGAAAGCGAGAAAGGGCGTCGACTTGACCAAGCCATCGACGCCATATTCCAGGGCACGTCCGTTGAGGAAGCGCTGGCCGACGCTCAGGCAGGGTGGGAGGACTATCAGGCGCAGCTAACGCAGGCCACACCGCCGCCGATCGTGGTTGCTAGGCATGCCGCAAGCACCGCCGATAATCCCTCGGTGGCCTTTGCCCCGCCGGGAGGCGCAGACCTCACCATCTATCGTGGGCTGGCCGGCGATTTTAACCAAACCCACAGCGACATGCAGGTGCAGATCGTCGATCCAGCTCAAGCGCAGCAGGCCGATTGCTTCGCCGACCTGCGCACGGTCTCAGACTCGGCCAGCCGCGCCGATCTGCTCAACTTGCAGCCGCTGTTGGAAGCTGATCCCGCCTTTTCTAGCGCCGCTTTCTCGCCCCGCTTGCTGAATTCCCTCCGCGACCGTGGCGACCTGTGGGGACTGCCCTTCCAGGCCCAGGCGCGGGTGATGTTCTACAATCGAGACCTCTTCGACGCAGCGGGCGTGGCCTATCCGCAGCCCGGTTGGACGCTGGATGACTTCCTGGCCGCGGCTGTCGCTCTCACCCAGGGCGCAGGCGATGAGAAGCAATACGGCTTTCTGCCCCTCAACGGCGATGCCAGCGACCTGATCACCTTCCTTGCCTTGCAAGGCGCCTATCCCTGGGACGAGCGGGGACAGCCCCGTTTCGATGCGCCGGAGGTGGCGGCGGCCGTGCGCTGGTACACAGACCTGGCCATGACCCACAGTGTGGCGCCAGCCTTCCCCAGCGACCTGCCTGACCGGGACCCGCAGGCCCAGGATGTCCGCAACGCCTTGATACGTGACGGCAAGGTAGCCATGTGGAGCGACTTCGACGGCGTGAACCGCGGGAGCGTCTGGCCCCGTGAGGCGCGGATCGGCATGGCGCCTCTGCCGGTTGGCCAGGCCGCAGTCACGCAGTTCCTCCCGCAGGGACTGTTCATCGCCGCAGATACGCCGAATGCCCAGGCTTGCTGGCGATGGATCGAGTTTCTCAGCCAGCAGCCGAGTGCCATGCAGGGGATGCCGGCGCGGTTTGCAGTTCTGGAGTCGCCAGCTTTTGCGGCGCAAGTGCCGGCAGATGTGCTATCCACCTACCGATCCCTGGCTGATTACGATGATCTGCCGGTGGCGCCTTCGCCGGAGGCTGGCGCTCAGCTACCCTATCTTTTTCAAGCGGTAGCGGACATCCTCGATGGCGCACGTGCTGAAACCGCACTAGCCCAGGCGCAGGGGCAGGCCACGAAGTAGTGACCATGACGACGTCTTCGAGCAGCAAGGCCACCAATGCAACAACCGCACTGATTCTGGGCCTGCTGGCTTTGCAGGTGGGGCTGTCGGCGGGGATACTGTTGCGCGTCAATGAAGTCTACCGCATAGCCCTGGAGACAGGGGCAACTACCAGTGGAGCGACGACTAACTTTGCTCCCCTGGTCAGTGACGTTTCGCCGGATGACGATCCCTTTGTCGGTTCCAGCGATGCGCCGATCACCATTGTGGAGTTCTCGGACTTTGGCTGCGGTCATTGCCGCGCGGCCCAAGAGGCGTTGGCTCAGGTGAAACAAGCATACGGCGACCAGGTGCGCATCGTCTACCGAGATTTCCCTCTGGAGGGACCCGGCTCCGCCTCGTTCACTGCTGCAGAAGCCGCCGAATGCGCCGACGACCAGGGAGCGTTCTGGGTGATGCACGATCTGCTCTTCGAAAAGCAACCGGCCTTCGACAGAGGAAGTGTCCGCAGCTACGCAGCCAGCCTGGGACTGGATGAGGAACCGTTTGATAGCTGTCTTCTGTCTGAAAGGCACCGGGACGAAATCCTGCACGATCGGGACGAAGGCCGCTCATATGGCGTCAGCGGCACGCCGACCTTTTTCGTCAACGGCCGGCGGTTGGTCGGTTCTGTCTCGTATTCGGTGTTTGAACACGCCATTGAGGATGCATTGAAGAACCAATGAAACGGAATCCTCTGAACGACCATGGATCCGAAATCCCCTCGCGTGCGGCACGAGGGGCTATTGATTTGTGAGTGGGGTTGCATTGTCGGTGGTGGCTGCTCTAGAAGTGCATCTTCGCGGAGACCGGCATGGGCTTTGGGGCTCTGGGCTGCCGCTTGTGCTCCCGGTTCAACTATGGTAAGATTGGCGAACGGGTAGCGCCGCGAGATAGCCAGGTCCGGAGACTGGCAATAACGGGAATGGATGACTCCCCTGCAAAAAGTCGATCACTGAGGCGCCCCGCCGGGTAGAGCCGGGCGAGACGCCCTCTGGATCGTTCATTCAGGGGACTGATGGATAGCCCCAACAGGAACTCATGCTAGGAGACAGCCTATGAAACGCGATCCTGTTTGGCTGATGCTGTTGGCAGTGCTCACCTTTCTGCTGGCCGCTTGCGGCGGCGCGGACTCCGCACAAAACGAGGCCATCCCCACCGCCGTCCCCACTCCCATCGTCCCCGAAACGCCCACCTACGTCGTCCAGCGCGGCGAGGTGGTGCGCCAGATCGAGTTCACCGCCCGGGTGGCGCCGATCGACGAGACCCGGCTCTTCTTCCGCAACGACGGCTATGTGCAAACGGTGGCAGTGACGAAAGGGGACATCGTTCAGGCCGGCGACGTGCTGGCCGAGCTGGACGTGGCCGCCTTACGGCGCTCGTTGGAACGGGCCAGGCACGACCTGCAGGTGGCCCAGGAGCAGTTGGCCGAGGCCGAGCAGGCCCACCAGGACGATCTGGCGCGCGCCACGCTGGCGCTGGCAACCGCCCAGGCCAGGTTGGATGTAGCCGAGACCAAACTGGCCGATGACTTGGCGCGCGCCCGCGCCAACCTGGCCATCAAGCGCCAGCAACTGGCCAGAGCCCGGGCCCAGGACCCTTCCCCCAAACGAACCAAGGCTGAGGCCGAGCTGGAGCAGGCCCGCATCACCTTGCAGCAAGCGCAGGGAGCCTACGACGCCATCGCTTGGCGCAACGACATCGCCGCCAGCGCCGAGGCTGCTGTCCTGCAACAGGCCACTCTGGAGTACGATAAGGCTCAGGCCATCTACGATCTGGCCCTCCAGGAGATCGAGGCTCATCCCTACGACGTCGCCATCTTGCAGCAGGAGGTGGCAACCGCCCAACTGGAAGCGCAGCGGCTGGAGCAAAGCGAGGTGGACTTCGACCTGCAAGCGGCCGTTGCGTTGGCCCAACTGGAGATGGAGATCCTGGAGCGCGGCCTTGACCCCCAGATCGAACGGGCGGCGACGGCCGCCCAGTTCGAGCTGGACGATCTGGAAGCGCAACTGAAGGAGGCCCGCATCATCGCCACCCTGGATGGGGAGGTGGTGTCACTGGCGGTTGCTCCTGGCCGCGCCGTCGAGGCCTTCAAGCCGGTCATCATCGTGGCCGACTCCAGCGGTCTGGAGATCAGCGCGCAGCTGTCCGCCGAGCAGATGCGCGAGCTGAGCGAGGGCCAGGAGGTGTCTTTGTTGCTGGCCAATTATCCGGGGCAGGCGCTGTCCGGCGTCATCCGCCAACTGCCCTATCCCTATGGCAGCGGCGGCGGCAGCGAAACCCTGGAGAACGCCGACACCACCACCCGCATCAGCCTGGACTTCGCCAGCCTGCCGGCCGGCGTCGTCCTCGAAACCGGCGACCTGGTGCAGGCTATCGTAGTGCTGGAGCGCAGGCAGGACGTGCTCTGGCTGCCGCCGGCCGCGATCCGCACCTTCAGCGGACGTCAGTTCGTCGTCGTCCAGGATGGCGCTGTCCAGCGCCGGGTGGACGTGGTGTTGGGCAGCGAAAGCAAGCAGCGGGTGGAGGTAAAGAGTGGCGTGCAGGAAGGGCAGATGATTTTGGGACAATGACATGAACCTCTTGCTCAGCTTGCTCGCTATCATACCGGTCAGTCTACACCGCATCTGGCAGCAGCGGGTGTTGATGGGCTGCCTGTTTCTGGGCATGCTGGCAGCCACATCGCTCAGCGTCAGCATCCCGCTCTACGCCGACGCCGTCCATTTCAGTCTGCTCCAGGAGCAACTGGTGGACGAGGAGCAGTCCCGCCCGCCCTTTACCTTTCTCTTCCGTTACATCGGCGCCTGGCACGGGCCTCTCACCTGGGAGGCCTATGGTCCCATCGACGCTTATCTGACCACGCAGGCGCCGGACGCCCTGGGCCTGCCCGCGCGTTTGGCTGTGCGCCACGTCAGAACCGACAACTTCCGTCTCTTTCCTGGCGAGGGAGGCTCGTCGCATGCCTATGGCCGGCGGGAACCGTTGCTCTGGACCAGCCTGGCCTTCATCAGCGACCTGGCGCAGCACATCGACCTGATCGAAGGCCAGTTTCCCCAGCCCGGTGGGAATGCCTCTGGCCCCATCGACCTGCTGGCCAGCCAGGCGTTGGCCGAGGAGCTGGGCCTCCAGGTCGGCGAGCAGTATCTGCTCTTCGACAGCGACAGCGACCTGCAACTGCCGATACGCATCGCCGGCGTCTGGCGGCCGCGCGACCCGGCCGAACCGTTCTGGTTCTACAGCCCTGACGCCTTCGATGAGATTCTGCTGTTGCCGGAGGAGACCTTTGTTCAACGGTTGGCGCCGGCGCTTGCCAACCCGGTCTACCAGTCCGTCTGGTATCAGGTGTTCGATGGCGAGCAGGTGCGCAGCGACGATGTGCCTGGCTTGCTGGGGCGGGCGGCCGCGCTACAGGCCAGAGCCGCCGCCTTGCTGCCCAACATCCGCCTGGACGTCTCGCCGGTGGAGGCGCTACAGGCCTTCCGGCGCGAGGCCCGCCAGTTAGTCCTCCAGTTGACGATCTTTGCACTGCCGGTCTTCGCTCTGCTGCTCTACTTTGTGGCGCTCATCGGCGGGTTGGTGGTGCGGCGGCGCCAGAACGAAATCGCCGTGCTCAGGAGCCGCGGGGCATCGCGCTGGCAGGTGGTGGGCATGCATCTGCTGGAGGGACTGCTGCTAGGCGCTGTCTGCCTGGCGATCGCTCTGGCGCTGGGTGGGCTGCTGGCCCGGCGTTTGGGCGCCGTCCACACATTTCTGGACCCGGGTCTGCTGACCAAACCATCGGCGCTCTCGATCGTTTGGTCGTCCACGGCTCTGCTCTTCGCGGGCGCTGCGGTGCTGTTGAGCATTGCCGCCAGCCTGCTGCCCAGCCTGGCGGCCTCCCGCCATACCATCGTGACCTACAAACAGGAGGTGGCCCGCTCCTTGCGCCGACCGGCCTGGCAACGCTTCTATCTCGATCTTCTATTGATGCTGCCGGCCCTCTATGGCTACTTCATGCTGCGCCAGCAGGGAACACTCTCGCCGGTCTCCAGTCTCCGATCGCCGCTTTCTTCTGGCGATCTCTTCCAGAACCCGCTGCTGTTTGTGGCGCCGGTCCTGTTCTGCTTTGCCCTGGCGCTGCTGTTCATTCGCCTCTTCCCTGCGCTGATGGGCATCCTGGCCTGGCTGGCAGGCCGGCTGCCGGGCGCATGGTTGTTGTTGGCCCTGCACCATCTGGCCCGCTCCGCGGCTGCCTATACCGGTCCCCTGGCCCTGTTGACCCTGACCTTGAGCCTGGCAGCCTTTACCGGATCCATGGCCCTCACCCTGGACCGACACCTCACAGAGCAGGTCTACTACCAAATCGGCGCCGACCTGAGCCTGGCAGAGCTAGGAGAAAGCACCGAAACGCCGCAAGGGCCAGGCGTCTCGCAGCAGCCCGCGGCAGCGCAGGAGCAGGCCGGTCCCAAGTGGCTCTTTCTGCCCGTCAGCGAGCACCTGCGTGTGCCAGGTGTGCAGGCCGCGGCGCGCGTCGGCGAGTTCACGGCTGTCCCCCGCCTGGGCGACAGCCAAAGCGCCGGCGTGGGCCGCCTCCTCGGCATAGACCGGGTAGACTTCGGCCAGGTTGCCTTCTTCCGCCGGGATTTCGCCGCCGGCCAGCCGTTGGTTGCCCTGATGAACAGGCTGGCGTTTGGCGCAGATCGTGTGCTGGCCAGCCGCTCCTTTCTCGACCGCCACAGCCTCGCCACAGGCAACCGGCTGGTGCTCAACGTGCAGGCCTTCGGAGAGCGGGCCGAGATACCCTTCGTGGTGGCCGGTGCGTTCGACCTCTTCCCCTCGACGTATCCCGCCGATGGGCCGGTCTTCGTCGCCAACCTGGACTACATCCACGACCGCCTGGGCGAGATCGTACCCTACGACGTCTGGCTGCGTCTGGCAGAGCAGGCTGACCCCGGCGCGGTGGCGGCCGGCGTTCGTAGCCTGGGCCTGCAGGTGGTGAGCATGCAGGACGCCCGCGGCGAGATCGTCGCCGCGCAGAGCAGGCCGGCGCGCCAGGGCGCCTTCGGCCTCTTGTCGGTCGGCTTTCTGGCTGCCGCCCTTCTGACCATCCTGGGCTTCCTGGTGTACAGCGTGGTCTCCTTCCAACGTCGCTTCGTCGAGCTGGGCATGTTGCGGGCGATTGGCCTCTCCGTGGTCCAAATGACGCTCTTCCTCCTGCTGGAGCAAACGACGATCCTGCTGACCGGCGCGCTGGTGGGCACGGCGTTGGGCGTTTGGACCAGCAAGCTCTTCATTCCCTTTCTGCAGATCGGGCCCCAGACGCCGCCTTTCGTGGTACGCATTGCCTGGAACGAGCTGTGGCTCATCTACGCGATCTTTGCCGCCATGCTGGCGCTGGTCATGACCGTGTTGGCCATGCTCCTGCTGCGCATGCGCCTGTTCGAGGCGGTCAAGCTGGGGGAAACGGTGTGACCGGCTCCTCTGCTCCCCTGCTCACCTGCGACAACCTGGTCAAGATCTACCAGGTCGCCGGCCTGGAGGTCGTGGCGCTCCAGGGTCTTGATCTGTCCGTGGCCCGGGGCGAGATCCTGGGCATCGTCGGCGCTTCCGGCTCCGGCAAGTCGTCGCTGCTCAACATCCTCGGCGGCCTCGATCGGCCCTCGGCCGGTCACCTGGTCGTCGACGGCCAGGACTTGCTCAAGCTCTCCGACGCCGCGCTGGACCGC
The DNA here is from genome assembly GCA_049294015.1 of Anaerolineae bacterium. Taxonomy (GTDB): domain Bacteria; phylum Chloroflexota; class Anaerolineae; order JAAEKA01; family JAAEKA01; genus JAAEKA01. The sequence goes on along the minus strand of JBAQCH010000224.1, from coordinate 4,374 downwards.
TATCGGCGCAGACAGGTCGGGTTCGTCTGGCAACAGCCCGCCCGCAACCTGCTCCCCTATCTCTCCGTGGAGCAGAATCTCGCTCTGCCCATGACAGTGGCTGGTCTGGCCTCTGCAGAGCGCCGGCAACGCGTCCGGGACTTGCTGGAACGGGTGGGGCTGTGGGAGCATCGCACCCACCGGGTGGCCCAGCTCTCCGGCGGGCAGCAGCAGCGGACCGCCATCGCCGTGGCGTTGGCCAACAGCCCGCAACTGCTGCTGGCCGACGAGCCCACCGGCGAGGTCGACTCGGCTACGGCGCAGGGCCTGTTCGACCTCTTTCGCGAGCTGAATCGTAGCGCGGGGTTGACCATTGTGGTCGTCTCCCACGATCAGCAGCTCACCCGCCAGGTGGACCGGGTGGTGGCGATCCGCGATGGCAAGACCAGCAGCGAGCTGGTCAGGCACGCGCCGGTCCAGGCGGTTCAGGCGAGTCGGGAGGCGACGCCGTCGCCCGTCGTCCCGGACTATCGCGAGTACGTGGTGCTCGATTCGGCTGGCCGGCTGCAGGTGCCGCAGGAATACCTGGCACAGTTCGACATCAGCGACCGGGCAACGCTGGAGGTGACCTCCGAGGGTATCATGATCCGGCCAGCCGCCGGCCGGCCAGTTGCCACAGAGCCTCTGCTGCCAGAGCTGGCGCAGGAGGAACCGCCGGCCCCCTCCCGCGGCTGGCTGAGCCGACGGTGGAAGGCGCTCACAGGGAGGAGATCGACATGAGCGAACCGGTCGCCCATCTGGTGCAGGTGCAACAGCTCACGCGCGTCTATCGGGCCGGCGCCCGTCAGGTACACGCGCTGCAAGGCGTCGATCTGACGGTGGGCCGCGGCGAGTTCGTCGCGCTGCGTGGCCGCTCCGGCTCCGGCAAGACGACGCTGCTCAACTGCATCGGCGGACTGGATACGCCCACGTCGGGCCAGGTGTTCGTCGAGGGACATAACGTCGCGCAGCTGCCGGAAGAGGAGCGCACCGCCCTGCGCCGTCGCATCGGTTTTGTGTTCCAGTCCTTTGCTTTGTTACCCACCTTCTCGGCCTGGGAAAACGTGGACCTGGCGCTGCGCATCGCCGGCGTGGACGCCCGCCAGCGGCGCGCACGGATCCAAGAATGCCTATCGCTGGTAGGTCTGGCCCGTTGGAAAGACCACCGTCCCTACGAGCTGTCGGGCGGCCAGCAACAGCGGGTCGCCATCGCGCGCGCCCTGGCGTTGCGCCCATCTCTCATCCTGGCCGACGAGCCCACCGGCGAGCTGGATAGCGCCACCGGCCGCCAGATCATGGCCCTCTTGCGTCGCATTGTGGACGAACAGGGGAGCACGGTCATGATTGCCACTCATGACTGGACCGTCGCCGAGTATGCTACCGCCGTATACGATCTGCATGATGGGCGGATTGCAGCGGTTGCCCCACAGGTGTAACTGACGCCCCGCCGGCGTTCTTCCGTGCTCGTGTGCTTCTAGCGCATCATTGGCCAGCGCGGACGTACATACCATGACTCTTGGCCGTAACAAAAAAGCACTATTGACAACTCTTGCTCATCGTGATATGCTTCACAGTGTGCATCTGGACAGGGCGCATTCATGGGCGCAAACGTGCTGGCGGCGGGCCAGAAAGGCCGGCGGCCGGCAGGAAGCGCACAGGGCGTCTGGCAGGGCCCGACGCAAATTCAACCCGGCTCGTCACGCATAGGTGACGAGCGCAAGCGGGAAGGCGAGGCAACCTTTTGAAACGGACAAGTCTGGTGCGGTTGTTCTCCATCCTGGCGGTTGTGGCCGTCGTCGTGGGGATGGCGCCGCCGGCGTTGTCATCAGATGCTAATGGTAATCGGGAGGGGGTAACAGCTCCCTTGCCTGAGCCGGCGCTGGGCGCGAGGGAGGACTGGCAGTCCTTCGGAGGACTGCCAGTCCTGGCCAGCGCAGTGGCTACCACCATGCTCTCTGGGGTGGACGATGCGCCGGCGCCGGATGCCTACGACGACCAGGGCAACGTGCTGACGGTGGTGGATGCGGCGGCCTTTGGCGGCAGCCAGACGCAGACCTTCAGCTACGATGCGCTGAACCGGCTGCTGAGCGCGCAGGCCGCGGGCGGCAGCAATGGAACCTACGCCCAGCGCAGCTATGTCTACACCAGCGCCGGCAGCATCACCACTTTCGAGGGCGCGGCGCTGGGCTACAACGACGCGGGGCACAAGCACGCGGTGACCCACGTGGCAGGCGTGCAGCGCTACTGGTATGACGCCAACGGCAACGCCACCCGGCGCGTCAACGGCAGCCAGGACGTGACCCTGGCCTACGATGCCGAGAACCACGTGACCAGCATCACCGGCAGCGGGATCAATGCCAGCTACGTCTACGACGGCGACGGCCAGCGCGTCAAGGCCACAGTGGGTGCGCCGACCACTGTCTATATCGGCAACACCTACGAGCGCGACAACGGGACGACAGTCAGAAAGTACTACTACGCCGGCGCCGTGCGCGTGGCGCTGCGCACCGGCGGCAACACGTTCTATCTGCTCAACGACCATCTGACCTCCACCGCGATAACCACCAACTCGAGCGGCGTGCGCCAGACGGAGCTGCGCTACTTCGCGTATGGCGGCACGCGCTACGACGCGGGCGGGCAGTTGACTATCTACCGCTACACCGGTCAGCGCGTCGAGGCTGGCACCGGTTTGTACGATTACGGGGCCAGGTGGTATGATCCGACCATCGGCCGCTTCCTGTCCGCCGACAGCATCGTGCCCAACCCAGGCGATTCCCAGGCGCTCAACAGGTACGCCTACGTAAACGGAAATCCGCTCAAGTACACCGATCCTTCCGGTCATTGGCTGGAGAGCGCGATCGACATCGCCTTCATCGTCTACGACATCCACGACATCGCTGCCAATGGCCTGACGTGGGCCAGCGGCGGGGCGTTGGCGGCGGACGTGGCGGGGTTGATCCTGCCCGGCGTGACAGGCGGCGGCGCGCTGGTGCGCACTGTGGCCCACGGCGACGACCTGCTCCGTGCTGCTTCGCACGCCGACGAGTTGGTCAAGGCGGCAAGCAAGGCTGACGAAGCAGCCACGGTCGTCCGGCAGGCTGAAAATGTTGGGGAGCTGGCGAGCCGGGCGGAAGACGTCGCAAGGGCAGGCAACCGCGCACCAACTACACCCGCTGCGGCGACTGCCAACACTCCATCTGGAGGCGTCTACACGTTGCGAGATCCGGTCAATGACGGCGTGCAATATGTCGGTCGCACTAACAATCTGACTCGACGAGAAGCTGAACACCGTGTAGCGCATCCCGACTTGCAGCTAAGACCCGAATTTCGGTCCGACAATTACGAGGTGCAGAGGGGAGCGGAACAGATACTGCACGATCGTTTCCAGCCTCCGCTCAACAAAATCCAACCGATCAGTCCGCGCAATCCACGACGCGCCCAGTATATCAATACTGCGCGTAGGGTGGGAATGCAATAGTTAAGGGGGTAGACGATGAAAACCAAACGAATTAAGTATCGTGAGGGGCAATGGTTCGCCGTACCTTTGCGGACAGGGGGCTACGCTCCAGGCATCATCGTGCGCGGTGACTACAAGGCCAAAGGAGGCTTGGGATACTTTTTCCCAATTCGCTCGATTCAGCCGCCGAACGCGTCCGAGATAGCGCATCTCAACGCTTCACAGGCCACACTAATTAGTTGGTTTGGCGATCTGGGGATTGCCCAAGGGCGGTGGCCGCTCATTTTTTCTGAACGCACCTTCAGCCGTGAAGATTGGCTGGTACCGCGCTTTGGTCGTATTGATATGTTCGACCCTGAGTGGGGATGGATAACAGAGTATAGCCAAGGCGATGATGGACGAGCTCTTTACGTTGCTGAGACGCGCGTTCGGGTGGCGGAAATTGCAGATCTACCCAAAGTAGGTACTGCAAGCGCTGGTTACGTTGAGGTCAAGCTCGCCATTCTAATCGACGCCCTCGAACAGTCGAATGAGAATGACCAGAAGTAAATGGCTGAACCACTGGTCGAAAGCACGCATCATGGGCCTCGCGGACCGGATAGTCTGTGAGGCCCATGATGAGGTTTGGCGCATCAACTGCAGCCAGGACATCACCCTGGCCTACGATGCCGAGAACCACGTGACCAGCATCACAGGCAGCGGCATCAACGCCACCTACGTCTACGACGGCGATGGGAAACGCGTCAAGGCCACCGTGGGCGGCGTCACCACCGTCTACATCGGCAACATCTACGAGCGCGACAACGACACGACAGTCAGAAAGTACTACTACGCTGGCGCAGTCAGAGTAGCCATGCGCACTGGCGGCAACACCTTCTACCTGCTCAACGACCACCTGA
>JBAQCH010000223.1:0-37022 GCA_049294015.1 Anaerolineae bacterium | reverse complement strand
ACGCCGGGCTGATCGTGCCGGTGGTGCGCGGCGCAGACCGGCTGGGCATGCGGGCCATCGCCGCCCGACTGGCCGACCTGGCGGCGCGGGCGCGCGAAGGCAAGCTCAAGCTGGACGACCTGCAAGGCGGCACCTTCACCCTCTCCAACCTGGGCATGTTCGGCATCGACCATTTCACGGCCATCCTCAACCCGCCGCAGGCTGCCATCCTGGCCGTGGGCCGCACCAGCAGGCGGGCAGTGGTGGCCGAAGACGACCGCATCGAGGTGCGGCCCGTCTCGACCCTCGCCTTGACCGCCGATCACCGGGTGCTGGACGGCGCTTCGGCCGCCCGGTTCCTGGCGACGATCCAGCGGGCCCTGGAGCATCCAGGGATGTTGTTAGAGTGACAACGATAGCGGGCTCGGTCGGAGACCGGCCCGAGCAGAAATTACTCGGCGGGCTCAGTCGAAAACCGGCTCGAACAGAAATCACTCGGCGGGCTCGGTCGGAGACCAGCCCGAGCGACAAGATTTGAATTCATCACAGGAGCAATTAAATGAGCACCGTCCCACAGTTGCAGTGCGCCTTAGACTACATCTCGCTGCCGCCGGCTTTGGCCATGGCGTTGACAGTGGCGCCCGAAGTGGACATCCTCGAGATCGGCACGCCGCTGTGCAAGGCAGCCGGCCTGGATGCGATCCGCTTCGTGCGCGAGGTTCTGCCCGACAAGCTGATCCTGGCCGACTTCAAGTCGCCCGACGTGGGCGGCCTGGAGGCCAAGATGGCCTTCGACGCCGGCGCTGACATGATGACCGTCATCGGCGGCGCGGCGCTGGCCACGGTGGAATCGGCGCTGGAAGCGGCACGCGCGGCCGGCAAGGAGATGTTGATGGAGCTGACGGGCGTGCGCGACATCATCGCCCGGGCCGAGGAGTGGCGCCAGATCGGCGTCGAGCGCATGGTCTACCACCGCGGCTGGGACGAGCAGGCCTTCAACCGCCAGTGGGTGGACGAGGACCGGCGCACAATCCAGCAGCTCATCGACATGGGCTTCAAGGTGACGGTGACGGGCGGTCTCACCAAGGATACGCTGGCCTTCTTCCAGCCGCTGGATGTCTCGGTCGTGATCTGCGGCCGCGGCATCCGCGAGGCGGCCGATCCTCGCCTGGCTGCCCACGAGTTCCGCGCCGAGATGGCGCGGCTGTGGGGCGGCAGGGCATAGCTTGATCTCACACAACACGGAGGTACGTTTCGATGGCAGAATCCCTGAAAGGCAAGGTAGCAGTGATCAGCGGCGTCGGCTCCGGCTTCGGCAAGGCCACGGCGGAGCTGTTTGCCGCCGCCGACCAGGTCAACCTGGTGCTGATCGACCGCAACGTGGCGGCGCTCAAGGCCACGGCCGGCAACTGCGAGGCGTCGGGCTCCCGGGTCGTCGCCCTGGCCAGCGACGTGACCAAGCCGGAGACCTTCGAGCGGGCGCTGGAGGCGGCGCTGACAAGCTTTGGTAAAGTGGATTTCCTGATCAACTACGCCGGCGGCGCGCTCAAGGTGGCGCCCATCGAGGAGATGGACGACGAGATCAATCGCCGCATCATCGACCTGAACCTGACCAGCACCATCATGAGCTGCCGGACCTTCACGCCGCAGTTCAAGCAGCAAGGCTTCGGCAAGATCATCAACGTCTCCAGCGCCTGCGATCGCCGCTCCTGGCCGGGCTGGTCGGTCTACTCGGCCGCCAAGGCTGGCGTCAACGCCTTCACCAAGTGCCTGTACACCGAGCTGCGACCGCACGGCATCGCCGTCACGCTGCTGGTGCCCGGCGGATCCAACACTGGTTTTCAGTCGGCGGCTGCGGGCGTCGACAAGTTCGAGTGGGACGAAGAGCTGGCCGTGCGGCCGGAGCACTTCGCCGACATGGTTTACCAGACCTGCGCCCTGACCCGGGGCGGCTGCGTCTCCGAGATGCTGGTCTACGGGCTGGCGCAGGACGTGAGCGGGTTCTGACGATCACACTGCACTTGACCCCTGTCCACCCTGCTACCCCACAGATCGGGTAGAAGGAGGCGCCCTGCACAGACATCGACACGAAACCCTACCGTTGACAGCCGATACCAACCGATTTCCGATCCACAACCCATCCACCATGCTTTTCCTGCCAAGGAAAGAGGAGTAACTTCAGATGAACAAGGTCCTGTTCTCACTGCTCGCCGTGCTGGTCATTGCCAGCCTCGTTCTGTCGGCCTGCGCCGCTCCCGCCACGCCCGCCCCGCAGGCGCCTGCCTCCAGCGACGCCCCTGCTGCACCCGCTGCTGAGCCGGCAGCGACCACCCCGAAGAAGATCGCCTTCTTCGTGTCGGATCTGTCCAACGTCTTCCACCAGATGCAGGCCACCCAGGCCCAGAAGTACGCCATGGAGAAGTACGGCGCTGAGGTCTTCATCTTCGACGGCAAGTCAGACTCGGCTACCATGACAGCCAACGTGGACCAAATCCTGGCCCAGGGCATGGACGCTGCGACGCTGCACATCTGGGACTATGAGACGGTCAAGCCCGCGGTGCAGGAGGCCCTGAGCAAGGGCATCATCCTGACCTCCTTCTTCAGCCCGCTGGGCGACAGCGGCATCCCGGTAGCCCGCAGCGACGAGGCCGGCATTTCGTTCGCCATGGGCGCTGAGATGGCCACCCAGTGGAAGGCTGCCCATCCCGACAAGCCCATCGTCATGGCGCAGTTGGGCTGGCCGAACCACACCGAGGTAAAATCTGGCCGCACCGATCCCTTCGTCCAGGGCGTCCTCTCGGTGGATCCCACGGCAACCGACCTGGGCTGCCTGGATGCCAGCAAGGGCCCCGACACCGCCAAGCAGATCATCGTCGACCTGGTCACCCAGCATCCCGAGGTCAACCTGATTTACTCCGAGGCCTCCAACCTGACCGTCGGCACCATGGCCGCGTTGAACCAGGTCGGCCGCGGCAAGATGGACAACGGCAAGCCGCTGACCGAGATCGTGGCCAGCGTCGACTTCGACGAAGTGGAGATGGCGCAGGTCTACGACCCCAACAGCTCACTGAAGCTGTCCATGGGCCTGCCGCCCATCGAGACGGGCCAGGGTCGCATCGACCTGATCATGGATGTCGCGGCTGGCAGGGAAGCGCCAACGTCGCAACCCGCGAACGAGCACTTCTACAAGGCCTACAACATGTCCTTCTGGACCATGCCGCGCGATCAGGCGGTCCAGTGGCTCAATACCCAGTTCGGGACGAACATCCAGTAACAACTGCGTGAAGGCGCCCAGCGCTGCTGCGAAGATGCGCACATGATGACGAGCTCGGACCAAGCGCCGGGCGCCTGAACTTGAACACTGGCCGTGGATGGGACGATCCCATCCACGGCCAGGACAGGGAGCCGACCTATGCAAGTCACCGACAACGTGCTGGAGATCAGGAACCTGGTGAAGGACTTCCCCGGCGTGCGGGCGGTCAACGATGTCAGCTTCGACATCAAGCGCGGCGCGGTGCACTGCCTGGTCGGCGAAAACGGCGCAGGGAAGTCCACGCTGATCAAGATCCTGACCGGCGCCTACCCCCGAACCAGCGGCGTGATCCGCCTCAACGGGGAGGAGTTCAGCCCGCGCAGCACGCGGGACGCGCGGCAGCGCGGCATCAGCACCCTGTTTCAGGAGCTAAACGTGGTCGACCAGCTGACTGTGGAGGAGAACCTGACGCTGGGCATGGAAGACACGAAGCTTGGCTTCCTGCGCAAGACCGACAAGATCAACCGTATGGTCGGCGTGATGAACAGCATCGAGCCGTCCATCAGTCCCAAGCAGCAGGTAGCGACGCTCAGTGTGGCGCAGAAACAGATCATCGAGATTGCCAAAGCGGTGGCCTGCGCGGCCAACATCATCATCATGGACGAGCCGACGGCCGCTATCTCCGAGAGCGAGATCACCCGGCTGTTCAGCATCGTCCGCACCCTGCGCGATGACAACGTCACGGTGATCTACATCTCGCACCGGCTGGACGAGATCTTCGAGCTGGGCGACACGGTGACGGTGATGCGCGATGGCCGGCACATCGCCACCAAGCTGGTCGCAGAAGTGAGCGACCGCTCCGAGCTGATCAAGATGATGATCGGCAAGACGGTGTTCGAGCAGTACACCCCCCGCAACGGCGCAACGCACGAGCCCATCCTCCAGGTCAAGCACCTGGCCAACCACAAGCTCAACGACCTATCCTTCGACGTTCACCCCGGCGAGATCGTCGGTTTCTACGGCCTGGTCGGCGCCGGCAAGACCGAGTTGGCCCGGGCCATCTACGGCGTGGATAGCTACGACGGCGAGGTCCTCTTCAAGGGCCGCAAGCTGCAAGCCTCGCCCGACAAAGCCATCGCGGCCGGCATCGCGCTGGTGCCGGAGGAGCGCCGCTCGCAGGGCCTGTTCACAATCCTGACCATTCGCAACAACGTGCCGGTGATGAACATGGGCCAGATCTCGCGCCGGGGCTTCATCGACGCCGCCCAAGAGCGCGATACTGCGCTGGCTTTCGTCGACCGGTTGAAGATCGCCACCAGCAGCATCGAGAAAGAGACGGCGCAGCTCTCCGGCGGCAACCAGCAGAAGGTGGTGCTGTCCAAGTGCCTGTTCGCCGACACCGACCTGCTGATGCTGGATGAGCCCACCCGCGGTGTGGACGTAGGGGCCAAGAGCGAGATCTACAGCATCATCCGCCAGCTTGCCGCCGAGGGCAAGTCCATCCTGATCTTCTCGTCGGAGCTGCCCGAGATCGTCAACCTTTGCGACACCATTTGCTTGCTCTACGACGGCAGCATGAAGGCCACCATGCGCAACGGCGCCGACATCGACAGCGAGCAGATCCTGCAGATCGTCACAGGCGGAGACCAACCATGAACGCGAAACTAATGCATGAAAGCGCTGGCGCGTCGGCCGGCAAGGGTCGCAAGGTGAGCAACGAAACGTTCATCACCCTGTTCATGATCGCAGTGCTGGTTCTCGTGTTCGCGGCAGCAGGCTTGGTGGTGCCGAATTTCTTCCTGCCGCAAAACATGATCAACATCCTCACCAACAACTGGTTCATCGTCATCGTGGGGATCGGGGTCACCTTCCTGCTGGTAACGGGCAACTTCGACATGTCGGTCGGCGGCGTGATCGCCTTGGCCGGCGTGCTTTCGGCCTATTTCAGCCAGGGGGCCAACGTGTCACAGAACCCGCTGGCCAACGGACTGGGCCTGCCCTATGGCTTGGCAGTGATTCTGGCATTGATCTGCGCCATGGGCATCGGAGGCATCAATGCCTTCTTCATCGCGCGCCTCAAGGTACCGTCCATTATCATCACGCTGGGCACCATGATGCTGGCGCGCGGCATCGCCCAGGTCGTCACGCAGGGCGCGCAGCGCAACACCAGCCTGCCCAGCGTCTTCGGCGTCATCGGCACCATTGCCATCCCCTCCACCTCCATCAAGGTCTCCGTGATAATCATGGTCGTCCTGGTGATCGCCGCCGTCATCTTCGAGAAGAAGACCGTGCCGGGCCGCCGCACCTACCTGATCGGCGCCAACTCGCAGGCTGCCTGGCTGTCGGGCGTCAAAGTCACCAAGCACCTGGCGTCGCTGTACATCCTCAGCGCTCTGCTGGCCGGCATCACGGGCATCCTGCTGGCGTCCGAGTTCAAGGCCGGCGTGTCCAGCCGAGCCACGGGCTACGAATTCGACGCCCTGGTGGTAGCGCTGCTGGGCGGCGTCAGTATCAACGGCGGCCGCGGCTCAGTGCTGGGCATGTTCGTCGGCGCGGTTATCCTGTCGGTGGTGACCACAGCCTCGACAGGGCTGCTGTTGTCGCCCGACTGGCAGTTCATCCTCAAGGGCGCCGTGACCTTCTTCGCCATTCTGGCCCAGCGCTACGCCCTGGAGCGCAGGAAAGTTTGAGAGAGGAGTGACGCCATGAACAACACAGCTCAACAGCCGTCGCGAGCCGAATTGGACCGCTCGCGCGCCCGGCGATCAACCATCAAGAAATACTACATCTACGTGGTGTTGCTCCTCATCGTGGCCGTCTTCAGCGTGATGAAGCTGGACCAGGTGCCGCTCTTCGGCCGCGGCTCCTTCCTCAGCCGCGACAGCATCATCAACCTGCTGCGCACCGCCGCGCCGATCATGACGCTCAGCGGCGCGTTCACGCTGCTGATGATTTCGGGCTATATCGACCTGTCGGTGGGCAGCGCGATGAGCCTCAATGCGGTGGTGTTCGCCTTCATGGTGCTCAACGGCTTCTCCTTCCTGCCTGCGCTGCTCCTCACCTTGCTGCTGGGAGTCGTATTGGGTGCGATCAACGGCTTCCTGGTCATGCGTCTGCGCATTACGCCTGTGATCGCCACCTTGGTGACGCTATTGCTCTTCAAAGGGGTGGCGCTGCTGATCGTGCCCGATGGCACCTCGGCCGTCAAGAGCACCGCCGAGCAGACGATGCCCGGCTGGATCAACAATTACGCCCGCCAGGATGTCCTCCTGGGCCTGCCAGCCGCGTTCTTTGTCGCTTTGCTGGTCATTGGCATCCTGGTGGTCGTGCAGCGCAAGACGATCCTGGGCAAGTACGCTGCGGCCATCGGCGGCAACCGCACGGCTGCTGAACTGTCAGGCATCAACGCAGTCAAGATCGTGTGGCTGCTCTACATCATCGTCGGCGTCTGCGCCGCGCTGGCCGGCGTGGCGCGGGCCAGCTACATGTCGCTGGGCGATCCGCTTTCCGGCGACGGCATGGAGCTGGCCTGCATCATCGCGGTGCTGCTGGGCGGCACGGCCTTCTCCGGCGGCGAGGGCTCGGTAGCCAAGACCATGATCGGCGCGCTGATCATCATGACCGTCACCACCGGGCTGATGACCGTCATCCCGGCCTACTGGCAGACTCTCGCTGTCGGTACAGTGCTGCTGGCAGCGGTCGTGCTCAACCATCTGCTGGTGCGCGAGAAGGCGTAAGGGCAGAGACGGCCCCAACGCCTGGAAAGGATGCCCAACCATGTTGGCGTCGCAATGGAGCAACCCGCACCTCTCGGACAACGGCCGCACGGACAGCGTCGCCGAGCCGCTGCTGCCGCCCCGCAGCGACCCGGAGCATGGAGCCGCGCGACCGTGCTTCACGGCGCTGCCGGTGGGCCTCTATGAAAAGGCGCTGCCGGCCGGCTGGCCGTGGGATCGGCGTCTGGCGGCCGCGGCCGAGGCTGGCTATGCCTTTGTCGAGATCTCCATCGACGAGAGCGACGAGCGGCTGGCCCGCTTGGATTGGCCGTCGGCGGCGCGCGCCGAGCTGCGCCGCAGCATTGCACAAACCGGCATGCCGATCCTGACCATGTGCCTAAGCGGGCATCGTAAATATCCGCTGGGCAGTCGCTCACTCCAGGTGCGAGCTCGGGCCGAGGCCATCATGCGCCAGGCCATCGAGTTCTCCGTGGACGTGGGCATACGCATCGTGCAGATCGCCGGCTACGATGTCTTCTACGAGGAGAGCGACGCCGGCACGGCGGCCCGTTTCGTCGATGGCCTGTGCCGGGCCGCCGAGTGGGCCAGCCAGGCCGGTGTCATGCTGGCGCTGGAGAACGTGGACAGCCCGATCAGCGAATCGCTGGCGCGCTGCCTGGCCATCGTGCGCCAGGTCGACTCGCTGTGGTTCCAGATCTACCCGGACATGGCCAACGTGGCTGCTGCCGGCTATGATCCGGCGGCAGAGCTGGCACGGTGCAACGGTCACCTGGTTGCCCTGCACGTCAAGGACAGCTTACCCAGGACGATCCGCCGCGTGCCCTTCGGCGCGGGCATCGTGCCCTTCGAGCGGGTCTTCCTGGCGCTGGCCGCTATGAACTACCACGGGCCGCTGGTGGTCGAGATGTGGGCCGATCCGCAGGCCGCCGATCCCCTGACGACCGTGCGCGACGCCCGCCAGTTCGTGGCCCATCAGGTCGCGCTGGCCTATCCGGCGCTCGCGCCGGCCGCGGCGAGCTGAGACAAAGCCAAAGGAGCAATCATGTTACTCGAAAAACTGCGCCACGATGTTTGGAAATATAACCTTGAGCTGCCGAAATACGGCCTCGTGGTCATGACCAGCGGCAACATCAGCGGCCGCGACCCGGAGAGCGGGCTGGTGGTGATCAAGCCCAGCGGCATCCCCTACGACGAGATGTGTCCCGACGACATGGTGGTCGTGGACCTGGAGAGCCGCGTGGTCGAGGGCCATCTCAAGCCCTCCACCGACACCGCGACGCACCTCTACGTCTACCGCCACCGGCCTGACGTCTTCGGCATCGGCCACACCCACTCGACTTATGCGTCCAGCTTTGCGGCGCTGGGCTGGTCGATTCCGGCTGCCTTGACCACCTGCGCCATGCTGGGCGGCGAGATCCGCTGCGGCGGCTACGCGGCCATCGGCGGCGAGCAGATCGGCGCCGAGATCCTACGCGTCATTGGCAGCACGCGCGCAGTGTTGATGCAAAACCACGGCGTCTTCACCATCGGCGATTCGCCCCGCCAGGCCGCCAAGATGGCCGTCGAGCTGGAAGAGATCGCCAAGATCACCCACCTGGCGATGCTCAAAGGCCAGCCGATCCTGCTGACCGCAGAACAACTGGCCGAGACCGGCGACATGTACCGCACCGTCTACGGCCAGCGCTGAAGCGGACCGCCCTCACCAGGAGACGAACCCATGCCTGCTTACCTGCTCGGCATCGACAACGGATTGACGGTCTCGAAGGCAGCGCTTTTCGATCTGGAGGGCCGCGACGTGGCGGTGCAGGGACACAAGGTGGCGTTAAGCTACCCGCGGCCGGCCTGGGTCGAACGCGACAGCGAGGTGGTCTGGCAAACCACGGCCGCGGCGATCCGTGAGGCCATCGATATGGCAGGGATCGATCCGAAGGACATCATCGCCATCGGCAACTCGGCCCACGGCAACGGCATCTACCTTGTCGACAAGTCGGGCGCGCCGTTGGGGCCAGGGGTGGCGTCGATGGACAACCGCGCCAGCGATATCGTCGCCGAGTGGTCCCGGCCGGGCGGCATCCTGGAGCTCGCCTTCCCCGCGACGCTGACCAACATCTGGGCGGCGCAGCCGGCCGCTCTTTTGGCCTGGTTTAAGCGCCATCGGCCGGAGCTCTATCAGCAGATCGGCCACGCCCTGCCCTGCAAGGACTATGTCAAGTTCCGTCTGACCGGCGCGGCTACCTCGGACTACTCGGACATCAGCGGCACCAGCCTGTACGACAGCCGCAACCGCCGCTACTCACCGGAGCTGCTCGACCTGTACGGCATCGGCGACATCCTGCCGGCGCTGCCCCAGCCGCTCGAAAGCCACGCCATCGCCGGCTGGGTGACGCGCCAAGCCGCGGCTGAGACAGGGCTGGCCGAGGGCACGCCGGTGGTCGGCGGTATGTTCGACATCAACGCCTCAGCCGTGGGCGCGGGCGTGATCGACGAAGGGATGCTGTGCATCATCGCCGGCACGTGGAGCATCAACGAGGTGGTCACGCGCCAGCCGCTGGTCGACCCGCGCATCCTGATGTGTACGCTCTTTGCCGTGCCGGGCCTGTGGCTGGCTACTGACAGCAGCGCCACATCGGCCACCAACCTGGAGTGGTTCGTCACCAACTTCTGCTACGAGGAGAATCTGGCGGCCGAGGCGCGAGGCGTCTCGGTGTACGAGGTGTGCAACGAGATCGTCGCCAGCCTGCCGCCCGGCGGCACGGATGTCATTTTCCACCCCTTCCTGTTCGGCTCCAACGTCCAGGCCAACGCGCGAGCCGGCTTCTACGGGTTGGCTTCGTGGCATGGCAAGGCGCACGTGTTGCGCGCGCTGTACGAGGGCGTTGTGTATGGTCACATGGACCACGTCAACCGCCTGCGCGCTGCCGGAGCGCCAATGAGCCTGGCGCGGCTGACCGGCGGCGGCGCGCGCAGCCAGGTGTGGTCGCAGATGTTCGCCGACGTGCTGGAGCTGCCCATCGAGGTACCTGCCGCCACCGAGATCGCCGCGTTGGGCGCGGCCATCGCAGCCGGGATTGGCGTCGGCGTCTATGGTGGCTATGAAGACGCGATACGGCAAACAGTGCGTATGCTGGGACGTTACGAGCCGCAACCAGAGGCGACGCCCAAGTACCTGGCGCGCTACCAGGAGTACCTATGCCTGCTGGAAGCCATGCGCGAGCCCTGGCAGCGCCTGGCAAGATTGAGCACCTGAATGCCCGCGCAAGCGTGTGATTGCATCAATCTGCACAAAGGTGAATACCATTCTTGCACAGGAGACCTTGGCGGCATAGAATAGAGCTCTGGCAGCATGGCAATCACTGGGACCACAAGTCCCCTCGCAAGGAGTGGGTATGGAAGAGGAACGAACCGATCTCCTGACTCAAGTCGCCATCTGGTACTATGAGGAAGGACTTAACCAGGCAGACATAGCGGATCGTATCGGCAAGTCACGATCGATGGTCTCACGGCTGCTGGACCAGGCGCGCGATGCTGGGATCGTCGAGGTGCGAGTTCGCTATCCCTTGCGCACGGACGGCGAATTGGCGCAACGGTTGTGCCAGGCATTCGACCTTGCCGAGGCGCTGGTGCTGGCAGAACCGCCGGAGGACTACCAGCTATTGCTGCGCCGTCTCGGCGAGCTTGGCGCGCGCCGCTTGCAGGAATTGCTGCACCCAGGCATCATCATCGGGTCTAGCTGGGGCAGCGGAGTTCACGCTTTGGTCAGCGCCATGCCGACCGTTGCGGTGCCCAATTCGACCATCGTGCAACTGATCGGCGCGGTCGGGCACGGCGATCCCATGGTCGATGGCGTGGAGCTGGGACGGTGGCTGGCGCAGAAACTGGGCGCTTCGTTCCGTTTCCTCTCCGCGCCGCTGCTGGTCGAGGACGAGATCATCGCCCAAGCGCTGCGCCGCGAGCGCATCAACCAGGAGACGCTGACGCTGGCAGCTCAGGCCGAAGTGGCGGTCATCGGCATCGGCACGCCGGAACCGCCATATTCCAGCCTGCTGCGGGCTGGTTATCTGCAGCAGAGCGACCTCGACGAGCTTATCGCGGCCGGCGTCGTCGGAGACATCGTCGCGCACCAGTTCGACGACTGCGGACGCCTGCTGGACATTCCGGCCAATCGCCGAGCCGTCAACCTGGATGCCGAATCTATCCGGCGCATACCGAAGGTGATCGCCGTTTCAGGTGGAGTTCCCAAAGCGCGCGCCATTGCGGCTGCCCTGCGCGGCCGCTACTGCAACTGCCTGATCACCGATGCGAAAGCGGCGCAGATGGTGATCGACCTGGCGCGGTGACGCCTGAGCAGGGCTAGCGGCCGCGCTGCAAACTCTGATGAAAGGTAACAACCATGTTCGACGTTGAACGTGTGATTCGTGTGGAGAACGAGGTGGGCGAAAGCCCGCGCTGGGACGCCGATGAGCAGGCGTTGTACTGGCTCGACATCTGGGACAGCCCCGCCGTCATGCGCTTCCAACCTCAAACCAAGGCGTTTACCCAGTGGCGGCCAGGGCTGCCCGTGACTGGCCAGGCGCGGCGCGCCGGCGGCGGCTTCGTCTTTGCCGCGCGCACGGGGCTCTATCTCTGGGACGAGCGCACGGGTGAGAGCCAGTTCATCCACGACCCGGAAGCCGGCAATCGCCCGGTGCGCTTCAACGACGGCTCGGCCGATCGCCTGGGCCGCTTCTGGGCCGGCTCCACCTACGCCGACGACCAGTTCCGGCCCGAAGGCTCGCTCTACCGGATGGATCCTGACCGCAGCGTCCACAAGCTAGCCGGCGGGCTGGCTTGCTCCAACGGCCTGGGCTGGAGCCCCGACAACAGGACCATGTACGTCACAGCCCAGTTCGCCTACGAGCTGCTGGCCTTCGACTTCGACCTGGCCAGCGGCGAGATCGGCGACCGGCGCAGCTTCGCCAGGGTACCCTCGGCCGACGGCCTGCCCGATGGTCTGACCGTTGACGCCGAAGGCTTCGTCTGGAGCGCGCAGTGGGGCGGCTGGCGCATCACGCGCTACGACCCGGACGGCAAGATCGAGCGCGTCGTCAAGTTGCCCGTGCCCAACCCCACCAGTTGCATCTTCGGCGGCCCTGACCTTACCTCCCTCTACGTGACCACGGCCTGGCTCGGGCTCAGCGATGCCGAACGCCGGGCCGCGCCGGGATCGGGCGACCTTTTCGTGGTTCACACGGATATCCAAGGGCTGCCGGAGCCGAAGTACACAGGGTAGACAAGTTGACAAGGAAAGGGTAGACCAGTAGACAAGGGGGATGGCGGGTGGTGGTCTGGAGGGACGCCACTTCGCGTCAAGAGTCCAGGGGTACAACAGCCTGCGGCACATTGTCAAAGCACGGGAGAGAGCATCTTTGGCGCATAATGTGGAAACATCCGTTTATCAACGTAGGACTTGGCAGTCCACAGGGAAAAGAACCAAGCAGCCGTTGTCTTCAAAGAAGGAGTTGGTATCATGCCTGTAGCCCCTCCCTCCAGTTATCCGGGCGTCTACGTTCAGGAAGTAGAGAGCGACGTTTATACCATCACGCCGATGGCGACTTCAACCGCAGCATTGGTCGGCCTTGCCCTGCGCGGCGATCCGGACGAGGCCATCCTGATCCACAGCTTCGCCGATTTCCAGCGCCTTTTCGGCGTTGAACCTTTCTGAAGGAGGAAATGATGCCCAATTATGGAAAATACCGCGGCAAAGTAGTGGATCCGATCGATCCGCTCCAATTAGGCCGCATTGTGGCTTTGGTGCCAGCAATCTCGGAAATGCCGTTGAGCTGGGCCATGCCCGCGACGCCCTATGCCGGACCGGGCGTCGGATTGTTCGCCATCCCGCCGGTGGGCGCCAACGTCTGGATCGAATTCGAAGGCGGCGACGCCAACTATCCCATCTGGTCGGGCTGCTTCTGGGGCGAAGGCGATGTTCCGGCTGAGCCGGCTATCGCGACCACTGTCATGCTCAAGACAACCCTGGGCACGCTCAGCATCGACGACCTGAATGCGGCGCTGAAGCTGAGCCTCGGCGCGTCGATGAGCCTGGTGATGGACGCAACGGGCATCACACTCAGCCTCAACGCTGCCAGGATCACGCTCACGCAAGAGGCGATTACCATCAGATACGGCGCGGGCAGCATTGTTGTGTCGCCGGCCAGCGTCAGCATCAACGAAGGCGCCCTGGAGGTCATGTAGCCATGTCCAGCTTCATCCTCCATGAAGGTGCAATCGTGCAGTGCGCGCACGGCGGCATGGTCCAGCCCACGGTGCCCAACCCGCGGGTAACGGTCATGGGTATGCCGATCATCACCGTCGGCGCGCCATGGGTCGTGGCCGGCTGCGCGTTTCCGCCCCCACCGGTCGCCAACGGCCCCTGCGTCGTTGCCGAGTGGCTGCCGCTGACAGCCTCGCTGCGCGTCACCTCAATGGGACTGCCAGTGCTGGTGCAGAGCAGCCAGGCCATCTGCACCCCCACGGGCACACCGGTGATCGTCAGCCTAACCCAGACACGCGTCAAAGCACAATGAGCCGGGCAGCCAAGACCGATCCTATGTGCCGGTCTTCTGCAAGCACAGCAGCTTCAGGAACTCCCCGAACAGATCGTGCGCGTCGTGCGGGCCCGGCGCGGCCTCTGGGTGGTACTGGACGCAGAAGACCGGCTTATGGCGCAGCCGCATCCCCTCCAGCGAGCCGTCGTTGAGGCTGACGTGCGTGATCTCGACCTCGGCCGGGTCGAGGCTGGCGGTGTCCACCTGGTAGTTGTGGTTCTGAGCGGTGATGGCCACCGCGCCGGTGCGCAGGTCCTGCACCGGATGGTTGCCGCCGTGATGGCCGAACTTGAGCCGGCTGGTGGTGCCGCCTAGCGCGCGGCCGATCAACTGATGGCCCAGGCAGATGCCGAAGATGGGCACGTCCGCGTCGATCAGTTGGCGGGTCGCCTCTACGGCGTAGGGCAGGCCGGCCGGGTCGCCGGGGCCGTTGGAGAGCATCACGCCAGCCGGCTGCATGGCCAGCACGTCCGCGGCCGGCGTGTCAGCCGGGACGACCGTCACCCGCAGCCCGGCGGCCGCCAGGTGGCGCATGATGTTGCGCTTGGCGCCGAAGTCGTAGAGGACGACGCGTCGCGCCTCATCCAGACCCTTCGGGTTTTCCGCAACCCGAAGGGTCTCGCGCGTGACCCACTTTTCCCCTGCGTCGCCCGTCCAGCGATACGGCTCGGCGCAGGTCACAGCCTTGACCATGTCCACGCCGTCCAGCCCCGGCCAGGCGCGGGCCATGGCCAACAACTGCTCCGGGGGCGTTCCTTGCGTCGACAGCGCGGCCTTCATGGTCCCGCCGTCGCGCAGCTTGCGCGTCAGGGCACGCGTGTCCACGCCGCTGATGCCCGGCACGCCGTGCTCGGCCAGCCAGCCGGACAGGTCGCGGCTGGCCCGCCAGTTGGACACCATCGGGCTCAGGCTGCGGACCACCACGGCCGACACCTGCGGCGCGGCCGCCTCGTCGTCCTCCAGGTTGACGCCCACGTTGCCAATGTGGGAGACGGTGAACAGCACGCCCTGGCCGCGGTAGGAGGGATCGGTGATGATCTCCTGGTAGCCGGTCATGCTGGTGTTGAAGACCAATTCGAAAACCGCGTCGGCGGCTGCGCCGAAGGGTTGGCCAGATGTAATGGTGCCGTCCTCAAGGACTAACGTCGCAAGGGGATACTTCCCGCCAAAGTTGTTTTCGTGATACATGTGACAGTCTAGCCACTGATTGCATTGACGTCAGCTTCCAGGATCTCCTCGGCGCGCTTAGCGCTGTCGCCTGGGCCTCCAGCAAAACGACCCGCCATAGCCAGCAACCCAGATTGCCCGTTGGGCTGAACTCGCTGCCACTTCATGTCTGAAGCCGGAGGCATAGCGATGGCGCTGTCGATCAACATCCGCGCCAACGTAAGCCGATCGACGATCGGCATTGTCGTCAGCTCAGCCATCAACTCTTGTACTTTCGTGGTCATACGACACCTCTCTTGCAACCAGGTACCGGTGGAAGTCACTGAGCACCTGTATTCTACCATCATCATAGCGTTCGAGGCAAGCAACCAGATGTAGGAGGCTATCGTCCCAGGTGCTGCGCAAAGAAGTCCACGATCCGGTTGTAGCAGTCCACCTTGTTAACGTACTTCAGCACGTCGTGCCCCTCGTCGGCGTAGACCACGTAGTCCACGGTCTTGCCCTGGGCTTGCATCTGCTCGACCACGTCGCGCGACTCGCGCTCGATGACGCGCGGGTCGTGCGCGCCTTGCATGACCAGCAGCGGGCAGGCCAGGTTGGACAGGTACGTGCTGGGCGAGCGCTCGGCCAGGAACTCGGCGTCCTTCTCGGGATGGCCGACGGCCTGGTAGAAGTAGGTCTTCCACGTCTCCGGCAGCCGGTCGATGAAGGTGGTCAGGTTGTACGGTCCGAACATGTCCACACCGGCCTGCCACAGCTCCGGATGGCGGCCCAGCAGGGTCAGGGTCATGTAGCCGCCATAGGAGCGGCCCATCACGCCGACGCGGCTCATGTCCAGCCGCTCGTCCTGGCGCAGCAGATCGTAGGCCGTCACGTGGTCCAGCCGGTCCAGACCGCCCCAGTCGCGGTCGACCCGCTTCATGTAGCTGATGCCATAGCCGCTGCTGCCGCGCACGTTGGGCGTCCAGACGGCGAAGCCGTTGAGGGTGAAGAACTGGATCAGCGGCATGGAGAACCAGGTGAAGTCGGGCCGCTCCTGGCTCTGCGGGCCGCCGTGGATGTAGAAAATCACCGGCCGCGGGCCCTGAAAACCCAGCTCGGCTGCGGGCAGGTAGAGGCGGGAGGAGATGCGCAGGCCGTCGTGGCTGGTGTAGGGGTAGTCCTCGCCGCGCGATAGGGCCGTGGGCGGGATGCCCAGCAGGCGCTCGTTGGTCAGGCGGCGCAGCGCGCCGTCCGGTTCCAGCACGTAAAGCTGGGCCGGCGACGTGGCCGTGGAGAAGGACAGCGCGTAGCGGCCGCTGGCCTCCTCGAAGTCCAGCGACTCCAACACGCCGCCGCTCAGCTCACCTTGGCCGACCAGAACCCGCTGCACGGCAAAGCTGCGACTGGCCTCGTCGAACGTCCCTTCATAGGCCCAGGAGCTGCCATCGATGTTGTATTCCACAGTGTAGCGGTTGCCGATGCGGTGAGTCATGCCAACCAGCTCGCCCGCGCCGCTATGCGCCAGGCCGTTGATAACCACCGGCTGCAGCGCGTCCGGATCGTCGAAGGGGAAGTAGGCCAGCCCATAGCTGTCGTCGAACAGCGCTGAGGTGCAAAAGATGCCGTGCTCCAGCGGATAGGCGATACCTGTGCCGTTGGGAGGCACCTGCTCGCCCGGCGCGCGCTGGTCGATGGGCTTGCCGAAGAGCAGACGCCGCTCCCCATTGCCTTCCCGCCAGAGATAGAGTACAACATCGCCGAAGGTGTACTGATCGGCCAGCAGCACCGTGGCCATGTCCGTGTTGTGGCCGGCCGGCGCGTTGCCGTAGATGCTGGATCCCAGTTCTACCGTCTCCAACGTGCCTAGATGCGCTCGAAACGTGCTGTAAATGGGGCTGTTGCGCGGGTCGACGGTGAACAGAGCCAGCAGTCGCTCGGCGTCGCAGAAAGCGCAAAAGACCTGCTGGCCAGCGAAGCGGTCGCCGAACACCGGCTGCGGAATGCCGCCCTCGATGGGCAGGAACATGGGCTGATAGTTCTCGTCGCCGTCACGGTCGAGCATCAGCAGAATCTGGCCCAGGGTGGGCAGCACCTGGAAGACCACCGTGCCGCCCAGATGATGCGGGTTGGGCAGGGCGATGTCGGGCGGCAGCAGCGGCTCCGGCACGCTGCCGCGCACGTCCATCACGTACAGGCTCAGCCGGCCCGACAGGTCGCTGATGAAATATAGCCGGTCGCCCACCACCTGGGGATGGACGAACTGGCGGGCGGACAGCAGGGATTCGATGCGGTACTTAGACATGAGACGCTCCTTGAGTAACTGCCCGACTTCGGCGAAGTCGAAGCAGAAGAGACGCTACAGATCGAGCGGCGGGTGTAGCCCGACCAACTTCCATATCTGGCGGGCGCGAACCAGACGGTCATCGTTGAGCCGCAACGCCTGGATGGTGGCCCGGCCGCACGCCGACCGGCCAACAATGAACCGACCCTCCTCTGCCCAAGCAAAGTGATCGCGCCACTGCTCTCGACACGGGTTGAAAAGCCTGATCATCTCCCCAGTCTGAGGATCGGGAGCCTGGAGTCTTGCCCCCTTGAACTCATTGCAGCGATAGCAACTAAGGCAAAGGTTGTCGACGGTGGAGTCCCCACCAGCCGCTAGCGGAATGGTATGATCGAGCACCATCGGAACGCCCACTGACTGCGGGCTCTGACAATAGCTGCAACGAAATCCAGCACGTTGAGCCACTAGATCACGAACCTCTGCTGCTACCTTGCGTCGCTGAGACATGTTCTGGTCTACGCCCCAGGAAGTGACACTGCGTAGCCTCGCCACTTGAGCAACGCAGCAGCATAGGACCGCCGCAAGACCCAGCGATCGACAGCGTCACGCAAGCGCGCCAGTTCATCGATCTCAGACGAACTGATCTCTCCAGCCGCGTTCTTCTCCAGCAATGCCTCGTGGCGACGCCACTGCGCCTGCGGCAGAGGCACATCGACTACAGCCCAAAGCTCCGTGTCGCTCAACTGAGCCAAACGCGCCACCTCGTCCCACATCTCTGGCGGCAAATCGTCAACCAGAGGTGGCAGATTGCCGCGAATAGACTGAGACAACACGTCATCCACCGACTGATGTGTAGTCTTGGCCATTCCCAGCAGACGATGAAAGACCGACTCTGGTAGTCTCACTGTCATCTCTTGCATGGTCATACGTCTTTCCTCATAGCCTGTTGCTCCGAAAGCTACCTACATGCACGGGCAAATTTTACCACCAAAGCGGCAAAGCATCAATTCACCGATCGACTGCGCCTGCACGCTATTCGCCAAAGAACGCCGCCACCTCCTCGATCCGCGCCACCTGCCGGCCAGCAGGCAGAGCGGCCAGGATGCGCCGGCCATACGGCTTGGTGTGGATGCGCGAGTCCAGCAGCGCAATGACGCCGCGGTCGGTCTCGCTGCGCACCAGCCGGCCCGCGCCCTGGCGCAGGGTCAGGATCGCGCGCGCCAGTTGCAGCTCCTCGAAGGGGTTGCCGCCCCGATCGCGCAGCAACTGCTCCTCGCGCTGATGCACGGGGTCGGTGTGCGGCACGAAGGGGATCTTGTCCAGGATCACCAGCGACAGCGCCTCGCCCGGTACGTCCACCCCCTCCCAGAAGCTGCGCGTGCCGAACAACACCGCGTTGCCGTCGGCCTTGAACTGCTCCAACAGCTCCTGGCGGGTCAAGCCGCCGCCCTGGTAGTAGCAGGGATAGGGCAGTTCAGCCTCCAGCGCCTCGTAGAGCTGCTCCATGCGCCGCCGGCTGGTGCAGAGCACGAAGGCCCGGCCGCGGCTGGCCCGCACCAGGCCGCGCACCTCGCCCGTCAGCCAGCGCAGGTAGACCTCCTCGCCCTGGCCGTAGTCCGGCTCCACCCCGCGCGGCGCGTAGATCAGCACCTGCTCGCGGTAGTTGAACGGGCTGGGGATGCGCCGAGCCAGCACCGCCGCGCCGTCGGGTGCGCCCACCTGGCGGCGGAACCAGCCCAGATCGTCGGCCACGCTGAGCGTCGCGCTGGTGCTGATGATCCTCGGCCAGGCGCCGAACAGGCTGCGGCTCAGCGGCTCGACGACCTCCAACGGGCGGTAGAGCACCGACAGGCGATCCTGCTCGCGCCGGTTGGCCGCCTGGTCCATTTCACAATAACGCACGTAGCTGTCCGGCTCCGGGTGCGACAGCGCATGCACCGTGCCGACCAGCTCGGCCGCATAGCGTTGCAGAGCGTCCAGCTCAGCCGCCTCGCCGCTGCCGGCCCGGTGCAGCGTCAGCTTGTGCAGCAGCTCGTCCAGCGCGTGGCCCAGCCGAATGCCCTCCTGAAGCTCCCCTTCCAGCACCCAGCGCTCGGACCAGCGCTGCGGCCGGCGCTCCAGCAGCGAGGCGAAGAACTGGCCGTTGTGCTCCATGGCGGCCTGGCGGATCGACGCCGGCACGGCCTCCTGGGTGACGGGATGGTTGGCCACGGCCGCCAGGGTCTCGAACTCCAGCGCCTGCGCCAGCGCGCCGATGGCGTAGCCGGGCAGCTCGTGGGCCTCGTCGACGATCAGGATCGGCCGCAGCGGCAGGATCTTGTTGTCGCTGCGCAGCGTGCTGAAGCAGAGCAGGGCATGGTTGGTGACGATGATGTCGGCCTCGGCCGCCTCCAGCTTGGCCTGCTCGTAGAAGCACTCACCGAACTTGGGGCATTTGCGGCCGCCGCACTCGCGATGGCTGACGGTCAGGCGCTGGCGCAGGAGGAAGGACAGCCCCATCTCCTCGGTGTCGCCCGAAGGCACAGCCGCCAGCCCGCGCTCCACCCGCTCCACATCATCAGCCACGCCGGCCAACTGGCGCTGGCGCAGCAGCTCCTCCACCCGCAGGTTGCACAGATAGTTGCTGCGCCCCTTGAGCAGGGCGACGGTGAAAGGATGCGGCGCGATGCGCTGCAAATCGGGCAGGTCCTGCCGCCAAAGCTGGCTCATCAGCGCCTTGTTGGAGGTGCTGACCACGGCCTTGGCCCCCGACCAGATGGCCGGCGCCAGGTAGGCGAAGGACTTGCCGATGCCGGTGCCAGCCTCGACCACGGCGTGGCGGCGCTGGTTGAGGGCCTGGCGCACCAGCTCGGCCATGGCGATCTGGCCCTGGCGCGGCCGGTAACGCTCGCCCAGCAACCGCGCCACCTCTCCGCCGGCCTGGAAGATCTCGGCCACCGGTGGGCAGTCGATGGGCTTGTCCAGGTCCTGGCCCTGCGCGGTGTTGCCCGGCTCGTCGATGGGCGGCGGCGAGGCATCAACTGGCTGGCCGCGGCCTCGGGCTGAAGCCGTAGCTGGCGGGGCAGGCGGCTCTGGCGCAGTTTTGGCTGGCCGAGCCGGCATGTGCCAGTCGCTTTCCAGCCAGCCAGGCGGAGGCTCGTCAGGCAAGTCTGGCCGGAAGCCCGGCGGCGGCGGGCCGGAGCTACCCCGCGGCGGCTGCTCCCGCTCGGCTTCCCATTCTCTGCGCATGTGTCCTTTTTTACTCATTGAGCTCACTGCCGATCCGGTGATCCTTGACTTGGTGTTCCATTACTGACCGGAGCTTGGACACAGAGTCACACGGAGCAACACAGATCCGAGCGGTCGTTCTCTCTGATCAGTGTTTATCTGCGTGACTCTGTGTCCCGATTGGCGGCGCGTCAGCCGGGCGGGACGCCCTTGCGATCATGAGAATGGGTGGCTAACCGCCTCCCGCAGCATCGCCGCCACCAGCAACGCCCGCTCGGCCGCGTCGCCCACGTAGTCGCTGGCGTCCAGCAGCGAGGCGATCTCGCCGGGCAGTAACCACTGGGTGATGCGGGGATCGGCGCGCAGGCTGCTGGCCAGCGGGTTTGGCTGGCCGCGGCGCAGCGCGTCCCAGGCCACCAGGCTGTGCTCGCGGATCACCTCGTGCAGCGCCTGCCGATCGCCGCCGGCCTTGACGGCCTCCATCAGCAGCCGCTCGGTGGCGGCAAAAACGCCGTAGGCGGCCAGGTTGCGCGCCACCACCTCCTCGCGTACCACCAGCCCCTGCACGACGCGCGCCGCCCGCCCCACCAGCTCATCGGCCAGCAAAAACGCTTCAGGCAGCAGCATGCGCCGGTTGGCCGAGTCGTCCAGGGTGCGCTCCAGCAGGCTGTGCGCGGCGTTGTCCCAGGCGACCCTCGGCAGCGCGGCCAGTTGGCGGGCCAGGCTGTCCAGATTTTCAGCGTCGATGGGGTTGCGCTTGAAGGGCATCGCGCTGCTGCCCACCTGTTTGGCGCCAAAGGGCTCGCTCCACTCGCCGATGGTGGGCGATTGCAACAGGCGCAGGTCGAAGGCAAGGCGGTAGACCGACTGGGCCAGCCCGGCCAGCGCGTTGAGGACCAGCCAGTCCTGCTTGCGCGGGTAGACCTGCGTGCCAGCCGGGTGCGCCTCGATGCCCAGCCGCGCCAGCACCCGCTGCTCCAACTGCGCGGGGGTCCAGCCGCTCTCCTCCAGCAATTGCATGTACGACGCGGACGTGCCCACCGCCCCGCGCAGCCCCTTGCCGCGCACGCCAGCCCGCACGCGGCCCAACTCCTGCCAATCCACCAGCAGATCGTAGCCGTACTGGGCCAGGCGATAGCCCACGGTGGTCGGCTCGGCCGGCTGGAGGTGGGTGAAGGCCATGCAGGCCAGCCGCGCGTGGCGCTCGATCTGCTCGGCGACTACGCGCAAAAGCCCCGCCAGTTTGCCCAGCAGCAGGTCCAGCGACTCGCGCAGGCGCAGCGCCTCCACGTTATCCAGCGCGTCCATGCTGGTCGCGCCCAGGTGGATGATGCCGCCGCCCAGCGGGCACTGCTCGGCGTAGGTGCGGATCTCGGCCATCAGGTCGTGGCGGATCTCAGCCTCGATCTCGGCCGCCCGCGCCAGGTCGATCTGCTCCTGGTGCGCTTGCAGATCAGCCAGCTGCTCGGCCGCCACCAGCCCGGCCTCCTGCTGGGCCGCTGCCAGCGCAACCCAGAAGCGCCGCAACAGCAGCCGCTTGTGCCGCTCCGACCACACCCCGCGCATGGCCTCGGAGCCGTAGCGCCAGGTGAGGGGGGAGAGATAGGTGTCGTGGGTGAATGTTCTCGTCATGGGTGATCGGTAATCGGTAACCGGTGATCGGAACTCGGAAAACCCGCCACGCAGCCCGGGTCATCCGCTGTTCTTCATTCGCTGTGGTATTCCGCCCCCTACCGCCCCACCGCAAACATCGCCTCGCGCGCCGCGCCCACCGACACCCAGGTGATCGGTACGCCGGCCAACTGCTCAATGCGGCGCAGGTAGCGTTGGGCGGCCGCGGGCAGATCGTCCCAGGCGCGGCAGCCGGTGGTGGGCTGCTGCCAGCCGGGCCAGGTCTCGTAGACCGGCGTCACCATCTCCAGCAGCGCGGTGTCGGGCACGTGGGTCAGCACTTCGTCGCCCAGTTTGTAGCCCGTGCAGATGTGCAGCTCCGGCAGGGTGTCCAGCACGTCCAGCTTGGTGACTGCCAGGTCGGTCATGCCGTTGAGCCAGGCCGCGTAGTCGATGGCCACGCCGTCGAACCAGCCGACGCGGCGCGGCCGGCCGGTGGTGGCGCCATACTCCTCGCCCAGCTCGCGCAGCTCGTTGCCGGCCTCGCCCAGCAGCTCCACCGGAAACGGCCCCGCGCCCACGCAGGTGGAATAGGCCTTGACGACGCCCACGATGCGGCTGATCTTGCTGGCCGGCAGGCCTGCGCCGACGCCGGCAAAAGCGGCGGTCGGGTTGGAGGAGGTCACGTAGGGATAGATGCCCCAGTCCAGGTCGCGCATCACGCCCAACTGGCCCTCCAGCAGGACGTTCTGGTCGCTCTGCACCGCCTGGCGCACCATCGGTAACACGTCCACGACGCGTTCGCCCAGCGCGTCCCGCCAGCCCAGGCACTGCTCGTATAGCGCGTCGACGCTGAGCGGGGGCGCGCCGTAGCGTTCCAACTGGACATTCTTGCGCGGGACCACCTGCTCCAGCCGCTCGCGCAGCCATTCGGGCTGCTTCAGATCGCCCAGGCGCAGCCCCCAGCGTGCGGCCTTGTCGCTGTAGGTGGGGCCGATGCCGCGCTTGGTGGTGCCGATGGCCGAGCCGCCGCGCGCGGCCTCCTGCAGGCCGTCGAGCATGACGTGGTAGGGCATGACCATATGCGCGCGATCGGAGAGCCACAGGTTGGACAGGTCTATGCCGGCATCACGCAGCGTCTGCATCTCAGCCAGCAGGCTGGCGGGGTTGACCACTGTACCTGCGCCGACGATGTTGCAGGTGGCCGGATAGAAGATGCCCGACGGCACCAGGTGCAGACGGAACAGCCCCAGGTCGTTGACCACGGTGTGGCCCGCGTTGTCGCCGCCCTGAAAGCGGATCACCACATCGGCCGACTCGGCCAGGTAGTCGATCACCCGGCCCTTACCTTCATCGCCCCACTGGGCGCCTACTACCGCGGAAACTGGCATGATGTTACTCCTTTGCCGTACCGAAGGACTGACGGTCCTGGCTTACGGCAAGGCTGGTTAGGACTGCGAGGGAGACTCCTAACGACGATCAGGACCGTCAGTCCTGGTCATGGCAACCAAACGGCCTGCGTCACTACGCAGTCCGGACATGCTACAGCCAAGCCGCTCAAGCTACCCGTGGTCGGGTCGAGCAGCCACAGCGTCTGGTGATCGGCCAACAGCAGGCCGGCCGGCGCGGCGCTGTCTGGCGCGCCGGCCGGCGCCCAGGCCAGCTCGATCAGGTCGGCAAAAGTGCCCGGCGTGGCGTCCAGCCAATCGCCGTCGGCAGGGCGCACCTGGACCACGTCGCGACCGTCGCGCACAATCACCCGCGCGAGCCGCTGACCATCCGGCGCCGCCGCCACGCCCAGCTTGCCCTCATCGGCCACAGGCCACAAAGCCGTGAACGAGCGGGAGCGCAACGGCTGGCGCACCACGTTTTGCTGCTCCACCAGGCCAGGGATACCGCGCACGTAGCGCACGCTTTCACCGTCCGGTTCCCACTGCGGCGCCCAGCCGCCGATCTGGCTGGCCGGGTCCACGCCGTTGTTGCGCAGGAACACCTCGGTCAGGTTGGCAATCTCGTCGCCGCGCAGGTAGAGCACGTAGACGTCCGGTTGGCTGCCCTGGCTGGCGGGAGCGCCTGGGCTGGTGCGGGCGTCGAATGCCAGCTTGCTGCCGTCAGCCGCCCAAGCCAAACGGCCAGCCGCTTCCATCTGGGCCAGCACGCGCAACCGGCCATCGTCCAGGCTCCAGAGCGCCACCGCGTTGCCTGCGTTGGTCGGATAGGCCAGCGCCAGTTGCTGTCCATCGGGCGACCAGGCCAGTTCGGCTGGCCCGCCGGCCTGCAACGTGGCCAGCACAGCCGGTACGTCCAGGTCGTAGACCGTCACGCGGTCCTGCGTCGCTACGGCCAGAGTCGCGCCGTCGGGGCTAAAGGAGAGGGTTGGCAGGCTGGCAGATGGGGGGATTGCTGGATTGTTCGCGTGCGTCGATGTGGTTGGGGTTGTCGATGTGAGCGGGAAGGTAGGGCTGATGGTCTCTGTACCGGTCAAAGACAGGGTGGGGCTCATTGGCATGGCGGCGGCCGGCAGCGTCGTCAGGTCATCCAGCAGGACTGTTGTGCCCGTTAGCGGCTGCAAGGCATACAGGCCCTGGCCAACGGTAACAAAGGCGCACAGAGTCTGCGCGCCAGCCACACAGCGCCAGGCGCCAGGCAACAGATCGCTGCGCACCTCCGCCAAGCCAGCGTCCGCTGCTACCCGCCACAGTTGCTGGCCTGCCTCGCCAGCGCGCTGGGTGCTGAACAATACCTGGCCAGCGGGCACGCTGCCCACCGAAAGCGCAGCCACCGGCGTGGGCGTCGGCAGCGGCGTGGGCGTCGATGTGGGAGTGGATGTGAGGGTTGGAGTGGGCGTCCAGGTGGGCGTGTCGGCTGCGAAGACAGCCAGCAGACCCGCGCCCTGATCGGCCGCAGGGGTGCCCGCCTGCTGGGGGCCGGTGGGTGCGCCGGCCGCGCAGGCAGCCAGAGCCAACAGGAGCAGGATCGACACGAAAGAAAGCTGACCCAGATGCAAGTATCGTGGCATAGTTGTTATCCGAAACGGCGGGCTAGCTCCGCCTCGACATCGCTCCAGGCCAGGTCGCGGGCGGCCAACAGCACCATCGAGTGGTAGATCAAGTCGGCCATTTCGTAGAGAACCCGGTCGTCGCCCTCACCCTTGGCGGCGATGATGACTTCCACCGCCTCCTCGCCGATCTTCTTGAGAATCTCGTTCTCGCCAGCTTCCAACAGTTGCGCCGTGTAGGATCCGGCGGGCCGCTGCTGCTTGCGCTGCTGAATCGTGGCCCATAGGTGGGTCAATGGTTCTGTCGCCAAAGCATAACTCCCATCTGAAGCGTCGTTGCAACGCGCCGCGGGCACTCCTGCTCAGCCGTCGGCGCCTTCGGCTGCTTCCGCTGGCCAGACAAACACCGGCTGGCCAGCAACGCTGCGTCCCGCATCAGCCGCCAGCACGTCGTCGAACCTCAGCTCCCGGTAAAAACAAGAGACATTGCCGGTATGGCAGGCAGGCCCGCTGGGGGCGGCCTGCACCAACAGCGCGTCGCCGTCGCAGTCATAGAAGACAGCAGAGGCCAACATCGCGTTGCCCGAGGTCTCCCCTTTGCGCCAGAGCTCCTGCCGGCTGCGACTCCAGAAGGTCACGTAGCCGCTGGACACCGTCAGGTACAACGCCTCGGCGTTCATCCAGCCCAGCATCAACACCTGCTGGGTGGAGATGTCCTGAACGATGGCAGGCAGCAGGCCGGCCTGGTTCCAGTTCAATTCGTCGGTTGCGCTCATATGGGGCTCCTTTAGGGAAGGGTAGACAAGTAGGCAAGTAGATTGGTAGATTGGGCAGGAGTGTCGAACGCGTCAGGCATGTCTGTCTGAGCTTGCTTTAGCATGCTTCGCTGTAGCAGGCGCCGAATTCAATCGGCGCCGCTGCCCAGACGCTAGCGCACGGGCCGCCCAACGCGTCAGGCCCTCTCGTCTGAGCTTGCTTTAGCATGCTTCGCTGAAGCAGGCGCCGATTAATGGAAGTTAAGAAAATGTTCCGATAATCGCGCCGCGGCGTCGCCGCCGAATGAATTCGGCGTCTGACACACCCGAAGCATGCTAAAGCAAGCTCAGGCATGCACAACAGCTTGCTTCAGCATGCTTCAGCATGCTTTGAGGGTATCAGCCTGCGGTTTCAAACGCAGGCGGCGCTGCGGCGAGATTACCGGGATAAAATCTTAACCCTAATCAATCGGCGCCGCCGACCGCGCTGACCACCTGGCGCACCGGCACGCCGCGCTCGGCCAGATACCCCTTCACCTCGCCGATGCTCAGCTGCCGATAATGAAACAACGATGCGGCCAGTGCAGCGTCGGCGCGGCCAGCGGTCAAAGCAGCGTGGAAGTGCTGCAGCGCGCCGGCGCCGCCCGAAGCGATCACAGGGATCGGCACGGCATCGGCGATGGCGCGGGTCAGTGCCACGTCGTAGCCAGCCTGGGTGCCATCGGCGTCCATGCTGGTCAGCAGGATCTCGCCCGCGCCCAGGTCGGCCACCTGCTGCGCCCACTGCACCGCCCCCAGGCCGGTGGGAACGCGGCCGCCGTTGACGTAGACTTCCCAGCCGCCGTTGCGGCGCTTGGCGTCCACCGCCACCACGATGCACTGGCTGCCGAACTGCTGCGCCCCGTCGGCGATGAGCTGCGGATTATGCACCGCCGCCGAGTTGACGCTGACCTTGTCCGCGCCAGCCAGCAGCATCGCCCGCATATCCTCAACCGTGCGAATGCCGCCGCCCACGGTGAAAGGAATGAAGACGCTCTCAGCCACTGAACGCACCATCTCCAGCACGATGTCGCGGCGCTCGTGGCTGGCGGTTATGTCGAGAAAGACCAACTCATCCGCGCCCTCCGCGTCGTACACCCGCGCCTGCTCTACCGGGTCGCCCGCGTCGCGCAGGTCGACAAAGCTGACGCCCTTGACCACGCGGCCGTCTTTGACATCCAGACAGGGAATGATACGCTTGGCTAGCATGGTGACTCGGTGATTGGGTGATTGGGTGATTGGGTGACTGGGTGACAAGGTGACACTCTGATCTGTGTCGATCTGCGTTAATCTGCGTCCAATACCGCCTCGTCGATGGCGCGGCGCAGGTCCAGACTGCCGGTGTAGATGGCTTGGCCGACGATGACGCCTTCGATGCCCTGGTCAGCCAGCGCTTTGAGACGGCGGATGTCCTGGACATCGCATACGCCGCCGCTGGCGAAGACGCGCAGGCCGGTCTGGCGCGCCAACTCGGCCGAACCTTCGGCATCCACGCCGCTGAGCATGCCGTCGCGCGCAATGTCGGTGTAGATGGCCCGCAGCACGCCCGTCTGGCGCAACTGCCGGCCCAACTCGTGGACATGTAGATCGCTGCCGGCCTGCCAGCCGTGGATAGCCACCAGGCCGGCACGTGCATCCAATCCAGCGACGATAGTCTCAGCGCCGAAGCGCTCTACCGCAGCCGCTGCCAGCTCGGGCCGCTGCACCAGCGCCGTGCCCAACACCACACGCGTTGCACCCAACTCCAAGGCCAGCGCCACATCGTCCAGCGTACGCAGCCCGCCGCCGAACTGGATCGGCAAAGGCACAGCCGCGCGGATCTCGGCCAGACGCCGTAGATTCAGCCCACCGGCTCCCTGATCGCCCAGCGCGCCGTCCAGGTTGACCACGTGCAGCCACTGCGCGCCCTGCTCAACCCAATGGCGAGCCATGGCGGCCGGGTTGTCGCCGAAAACGGTCTCAGCAGCCGGGTCGCCCTGACGCAGCCGCACACAGCGCCCGCGGCGCAGGTCAATGGCGGGAAAAATCAGCATGATGGAGGGTTGCAAGTTGCAGGTTGCAGGTTGCAAGTTGCAGAGTTGCAGGTTGCACACTAACTGGCAGGCTCATCACTTGCCACTTGCCACTTGCCACTTGTCACCTGCCACCTGCCACTTGCCACCTGCCACCTGCTACGTTTCACTCAGTATACGTCTTGCCAGACAAGCTGTCAAAGCACTTACTTCCCAGGGTGCTCAGGCTGCAGGTCTTTAATGAGAATGGGGCGCTCGTCCATGGCCCGGCTTAGTCCCAGGCTGGCAAAGCTGGCCTCCGAGCGGTCGGCGTGCGCGCTGGTGCTGATCATGATGCGCAGCCCCGTTGGCTGGCCGCGGCCCTGCTGGTAGGCGGCGCCAGCGATGGCCTGCGCCTCCTGCGCCGTGCCCCAGTAGGCCGGCTGCATGGAGATGGCCAGCGAGGTCACGCCATCCTGGCGCTCGTTGCGGCGCACGGAAAGATAGCCGATCGGCGCGGCCGAACTGCCTGCCCCGACCAGGTCGATGCGGTACGATGGAAAGGTCGAAGGACGACGGGGCAGCA
The DNA here is from genome assembly GCA_049294015.1 of Anaerolineae bacterium. GTDB lineage: Bacteria > Chloroflexota > Anaerolineae > JAAEKA01 > JAAEKA01 > JAAEKA01. Next base: position 8,852 of record JBAQCH010000223.1, on the reverse strand, counting down.
GGCTGGACTCGATCACCGCGCGCGTCGCCGCCTCTGACGCCTCCAGCTCCTGGCGCAGAAGGTCGATGCGCTGTTCGAGGCCTTCTTTAGGGTTGAGCAAGCGCAGCTCGACGTCGCCAACCAACTCGCTGCCAGCCAGCTCGCCCCTGAAACACCATAGGTAATAGTCCACCAGCTCGTAGCCGGCCGAGCGGAACAGAGCCAGGCGCGATTCACTGCTATCCAGCGGCGCAACCCGTGCGTAGCGATACTCGCGGTCCCTGCCCATCTCCTCGACGGTCCTGGTCAGGGCCAGCAGCAGGCCCGCCTCGTCGAATCCATCGTCTACGCTGAACTCGGTCAGGGTCATAGAGTCGCCCATCTGCTCGACCACGGCAAAGCCAGCGGAACGAGTGTCCTGCTCCAGCACGAAGGTATGGGCCTGGGAACGCAGATAGCGCGGCAGCACCCAAGTGCGCATCAGGAAGCGCTGCCAGGCGCTGCGGCTGAGATGGACAAAACGAGCGTCCTTGCTGCGCTCCTGAATGAACCAGGCGGTAATGTCCTTGATTTCCGGCTTGGAGGCCGGACGAACGCCAAAACCAGGCATGTGTTACTCCTCGATGGTGCGGCGCAGCTTGGCCACGAAACCGCTGATGGCCTCGGCCTTGAGGCGCCAGGCCGCGCGGTTGGCTACCAACACAGCCTGGCTATGCAGGATTACCCGCAGCTCAGCCAGGCCATTGTCAGCCAGCGTCTGGCCGCTCTGCACCAGGTCGACGATCAGGTCAGCCAGGTCGACCAGCGGGGCCAGTTCAACCGAGCCAGAGAGCTCGATGATCTCCGCGCTGACGCCGCGGGCGCGGAAAAAGGCTTCGGTCAGACGGGGAAACTTGGTGGCGACGCGCGGGTTAGGCTCCAACCGAAGCGGCCGGTCAGCCCGGCCAGCCGGGCCGGCCACCGACAATCGGCAGTGGCCAAAGGGCAGCAGCAGCGGCTCTAGCAGATCGCGCTGCGCCTCGCGCAGCACGTCCAGGCCGGCGATGCCCAGATCGCAGGCGCCGTACTCCACATAGACCGGCACGTCGCTGGGCTTGGCCAACACGTAGCGCACGTGCGCAGCCGCGCTGGGCAGCACCAACTGGCGGCCGTTCTCGCCGTCGCGCAGGCCAAAGCCGGCGCGTTCCAGGTAGGCGCGCGCCTCGTCAAGCAACCGTCCCTTGGGCAGAGCAATCACCAACTGGCCAGAGTCGGTGCGGTTGCCGGCCGCCAGTTCCAGCACGTCTACCATGCGGCGGCCTCCGCTGCCAGCTCGTCCAGGGTGAGGCGGCGTGTCCCCTGCTGGCTGCGCAGCGCGACCGCGCCTGCGCCGCGGCATTCGACCACATAGGGCGTTCCCTGGCTGGTTGCGCGCCGGCTCAACGCCTCCAGGTCCGCGCCAGTCACATCCAACTCGACCCGCAAGCCGCGGCGGCGCAAGCTCAGCAACAGCCGCAGGCAGTCAGAACAAGCCCCGGCCGTCCACAGCAGATCAGGGGCCAAAGAAGCAGGCTGCCAACCCTGCCGCTGCCGGGCCAACAGGATGCGATCGACCCACAGCGCGCAGCCCACAGCCGGCTGCGGCCGGCCGAAGTGCCCGACCAAGTCGTCGTAGCGCCCGCCGGAGCAGACGGAAGAGCCCAGGCCCGGCGTGTAGCCTTTGAAGGTAATGCCGGTGTAATACGCCATGCCCCTGGTCTCGCCCAGGTCGAAGGTGATGTGATCGACAATGCCATAGGCCGCCAGCAGCTCGACCAGCGCATCCAGCCAGTGCAAGGCCGCCTGCATGGCCGGGTTGACGCAGACCGCGCGGCCCTGTTGCAGCACCTGCGGCCCGCCGTTGAGCTGTGGCAGCGCGCTGAAGGCCCGGCGCAGCGGCTCGCTGGCCGTCGCCTGGTCGAGCACAGCGGCCAGGTCGGCCGGGTTTTTGCGGTCGATGGCGCTTTGCAGCGCGCTGAGGACCGGCGCAGGCGCTTCCAACTCAGCCAGCAGGCCGCGGAAGAAGGCCATCTGCCCCAGGGCCAGTTGAAACTGACCGAGGCCGGCCGCCTGTAGCGCCTCCACGGTCAGCGCCAGCAGCTCGGCGTCGGCTGCCGGCGTGCCTGCGCCGATCAGCTCGACGCCGGCCTGGGTGAACTCGCGCTGCCGGCCGGCCTGCGGCGCCTCGTAGCGAAAAACCGAGCCGACGTAAAACAGCCGCAGTGGCATGGGCTGGTCGGCCAGCCGGGTAGCCACGACGCGCGCCGCCGGGATAGTCAGATCGGGGCGCAGGGCCAGGGTGCGGCCGTCGCGGTCGGTGAAGCGGTACATCTCCTCGGCCAGTTGCGTGCCGGCCTCGGAGGCCAGGGTGTCGGCATATTCGAAGGTGGGCGAGATCAGCTCGTCGTAGCTCCAGGCGTGAAAACAAGCGCGCAGGGCTGTTTCCAGACCGCGCTTGTTGACAGCATCGGCGTAGACCAAATCGACAACCCCCTGAGGCAGCGGCCATTGGGCGTGACGGGAGGATTCTAAGCTCATGGTGTCGGGGTGGCGGCCTGGCCTGAGTCGGGATGCACCATCAGTCCCAAGACGTCCACGGCCTCGAAGTCAGACCCGCGCACGTGGTTGCGCAGCGCCCGCAGGTCGTCGTTGTTCCAACGCTCGTCAGGGATACCCGACAGGTACCAGGCGGAGCCGTTGTCGGCCAGGATCATGCCGTATTTTTTTAAGGCTGTCAAGATCACCTGGTTTGCAGCCGAAAAGCCACTGATATCGAAGTCGCCCCGTAGACGGAAGCGCTGGCCCATGGGGGGCAAATTGGGGTCGGTGTTGCTGGAGGCATAATGACGGGCTGGCCAGACATAGGCGCGCTGCGTTTCGGGGGCCGTAAAACGCAGCGCATGGTCGATGCGACCGCCAACAACCTCGTCGTAGCGCACCAAACCAGGCAAGATGGGCAGCCCGGCCGCGTCGGCCGAAGTCCACCCGGCCGGCCGCAGCTCGTTGGAGCTCAGGTCGAACTCTGCGCCGGAGCCGGCGTGCCAGCTTCCACCGGGCGTCGGCCAGGTGTTCCAGGTCTCGAACAGACGGCAGTCGCCGTTGCGCAGCGCCAGGATATGGCGGTCGCCGTCGCTGTTGGGACCTCCCTCGATCGGCGCGTCGGTCGGGATCGGATAGGGTCCAGGGTCGCTCTCGTCGTCGTAGTCGAAGGTGATGGACACTGGCGGTTGATCAGTCGGCACGGCCACGAACGGGATGCCAATAGGCCCGTCGTTCCACAGGCCGGCGCCGAAGTCGGGATGCAGCCCGCCGGCCGGGCCGATGGCGGCCACGAAAGCGTCAGAGCGCGGGTCCAGCGGCAGGCTATCGACACGGGCGTTCCAGATGTTGTCGGCCGGGAAGAAGGGGCAGGCGCTGCCGGGCGCGCAGGCTTGCTGCCAGCGGCTGGCCACCTGCATCACGTCGCCGATCATGACCCAGCCGTCGCCGTCCAGATCGAAGCGGCGGTCCTGGCTGGCCGCGCCCCAGCGCGCGGCGATCGCGCCGATATCATCCGCGTCCACTGCGCCGCTGCCGTTGTAGTCCGGGCAGAAGCCGGCTGCAAGCGCGGTGGGAACGGCGCCGGACAGGGCGGGCAGCGCCAACAAGACAACGCCAGCTACGCCCAACAGCGCAACCAAAACCGCGTAAGCACGCACGGCCAGCTCCTCAGATCCCCTCGGCGGTTTCACGCACCAGATGATCCACCACCGCGCGCAGGGCCTCTTCGCGGTTGGCGTCGCCGCCGTGCTGCTGGTAAACGCGCACCTGGCGGTCGGCGCTGGTGCCCTCCTCCAGGATGCGGTAGATGACCTCAACCTCGTCGCGGCTGCCCAGCTCGTCGATCTGCTCGTCGACCAGCAGCAGCAGCTCGCGCACCAGTTGGCGCGTCGCCACCTCCGCTTCCTTGCCGAAGTCGATCATCTTGCCGTCCAGCCCGTCGCGCAGCGCCCGCCACTTGTTCTCGGCGACCAGGTCGCGGCGGTAGGTGCGGAAGGTCATGTTGTGCTTGCGCAGGTTCCACATCCAGGCGACGATAGCCTGTAACAGCGCGGCCACGGCCACCGCGTCCTCGGCGCGCGTGCAGATGTCGGGCACGCGGAACTCCAGCGTAGGAAAGGCATAGTGCGGCCGCACATCCCACCAGATCTTGGAGCCATCGGCGATGCAGCCGGTGTTGACCAGCCGCTGCACGAAGCGATCGAACGCCGCCCACGAGGAAAAGGTCTCCGGCAGGCCAGTGCGCGGCAGGTCCTCGAAGACGATGGAGCGATAGGACTTGAGCCCAGTGTGGCGGCCCGACCAGAAGGGGGAGCTGGTGGTCAGGGCCAGGATGTGCGGCAGGGTATAGCGCACGGTGTTCATGCAGTCGATGGCGAAGTCGCGGTCCTCAACCCCCACGTGGACGTGCATGCCGAAGATCAACATGCGCTGGGCGATCACCTGGTGGTCCTCCACCGTCTTGGTGTAGCGCTCGTAGGGGGATATCTCCTGGCCCAGCCAGTGCGAGAAGGGATGGGTGGAGGCTGCGGCGATCTGCAGGCCGCGCTGGGCCGCCAGCTCGAAGATGGCCGCGCGCTGGGCAAACAGCGCCGTGCGCAGCTCAGCCACGTTGCGGCAGACCGGCGTGCCCAGCTCGACCATGGAGGCATGCAGCTCTGGCTTGACGCCGGCCTTCAACTCGCCCTTCTGGACCTCCACCGCGCCCTCCTTGGACTCCATGAACTGGGTAATGAAGGACTTCAATTCGCGCGTCTCCGGGTCGATGATCTGGTACTCTTCTTCGATGCCGATGGTGAGGGAGGGAGGGGTCATCATGGTTGATTCTCCAGACCCCTCGGGTTTCGGAAACCCGAAGGGTCACGCGTGCGCTAACGACAGATCATCGTCTCGGCCACCACCGAGTCGACCACGGCGCGCAGGGCTTGTTCGGTGTTGGACTTGCCGCCATGCTGAAAGAAAATGCGGCGCTGGCGGTCGGCGCTGGTGCCGCGCTCGATGACAGTGTAGAGGTGGTCCACCTCGCGGCGCGTGCCCAGTCGATCGATGTAGGGCGCAGCCAGCCGCAGCAGCTCGCGCACCAGTGTACGAGCCGGCAATTGGCGCTCCTTGCCAAAGTCGATCAACATGCCGTCCAGGCCGTAGCGTTCAGCCCGCCACTTGTTCTCCTCGATCAGGCCGCGCGGATAGAGGCGGAAGCTGATATTTTTGGCCCGCAGATCGATCAGCCAGGCCGTCACCGCCTGCACCACTGCCACCACGCCGATCACGTCCTCGACCACCGGCATCATGTCGAACAGGCGAAACTCCAGCGACGGGTACTCGTGGTGCGGCCGCACGTCCCACCAGATGTCGTTCTCGCCGCGGATGCAATGGGTCTTGATCAACAGATCGACATAGTGGCGGTATTCGCTGGGTGAAGCGAAGAACTCCGGGATGCCGCTGCGCGGCAGGTTCTCGTGCAGAATCGCCCGGTAAGACTTGAGTCCCGTATCACGGCCTGCCCAGAAGGGAGAACTGGTTGACAAGGTCAGCAGATGGGGCAACATGTAGCGCACCACGTTCATGACATCGATGGCCGCGGCCGGGTCTTCGATAGCCACGTGGATGTGGGTGCCAAAAATCAGCAGCCGCCTGGCCACTGTCCGCATCTCCTCCATCACCCCCTCGTAGCGGCCATGCAGGGGCATATCCGGCTCTTTCCAGGAGGCGAAGGGATGCGTGCCGGCTGCGGCCATGAGCATATCGCGCTGCTGCGCCAGCGCGCAAACTGCACGCCGTTGCTCGATCAGCGCTTCTTTCAACTCGGCCAGATTGCTGATGGTCGGGCTGGCCAGCTCGGTCATCCGGCGGGTCAGGTCCGGGCTAAGCGGGGTGTCGCCGTCGTGGCCGCGCAGCACCGGCTGCTCGTTGCGCGCCGTGCGCGTGATGATGTAACGCAGGTTGCGGGTCTCGGGGTCGATGATCTGGTACTCTTCCTCGATGCCGAGGCGCAGACTGGGGGAGTGGGGCATGGTTGCCTCCGGAAAAGTGTCGGGTGTCAGGTGCTTTGGTGTCAGGTATTGGGCGCCCGACACCTGGCGCAACTACACTGCGACCACCATGGTTGGCACGGTGGTGCCGCCGCCGGCCGTCACGTTGAGCAGGCCGCCGGCCGAGAGCCGGGTCAGGCAGCCGCCCGCATAGTGGCCGTCGAAAATAAAGGGGTCGAAGTCGACAAGTCGCGGCTGCACCGCGAAGCCGCCGTCGGGCAGCACCACCGGATAATCCTCGTACCCCAAGGGAACGCGCAGTTGCACCACCGACGGATGGCGCAGCGCCTCATCCACGGCCTGCTGCCACTCAGCCTCGGCGGCGTCCCAGCCGAGCACCACGCCCTTACCGCCGTACTCGTCGTTGGGCTTGAGCACCAGCCGCTCACGGTTGGCTGCGATGAAGGGCAGCAGGTCGACCGGCTCGCCGTCGAACAGCGTGCTGCGCTCTTCGACCCGCCGCGTCCAAGGGATGTGACGCTGAATGGCCGCCTGCTCGGCGTTGTCGAACAGGTGGGTGTTGCGCTCGTCGCTGAGCACGGCCAGGCTGGCCTTCTTGTGCAGCAGCTTGCAGGAGAAACGGTTCATCATGCAGACAGCCCGATCGCGCACCGCGTAGACGATGGGATGCTCCACGCCGTAGCGGGCCAGCAATTCGTGGGTCAGGATGCGCTTGTAGACGAAGTCCACCGCCACGCCATCGGCGTAGAGCACGCCGCCCTCGTAGGTCATGGCGTCGGGTTCGACAATCAGCGACCGGATTCCGTGGCGGGCGAAATACTCCTGGAACAGAATGAACTCATGGGCGGTGGGCAGTCCCTGCCAGTCGACGATGGCTACCGTGGGCAGCTCGCGGCCGCCCCACTCGCGGTAGATGCGCAGCAGAGTCTGCAGCGCGGCCGGCCTGGCCCACAGCGGGCGGATCGGATGGACTTGCTGAAAGGCTCGCAGCAGCGGCGTCTGCAAAAATGCCTCGGCCAGGCCATCCTCGTAGGCGATGGCGGCCGGGCTTTCGGCGTTATACTCCAGCAGGCTCAGGCTAGGCTCGCCGCTGTCGCTGTGGATCAGGCTGCAATCCAAGCGGCCGATGGGCACCGGCAGCCGCACGCCGGCCTCGTAGCCGACGATGATCTCCTCCTCCGGCGTCAGCCAGACCTGCGCACGCAGCGCCGGGTCGGCCAGCATGGCCTGGTAAGCCTTGTCGAAGGCCGCCACCAGCGTCGTGCTCATGCGGCTGGCGCTCTCCCATTCCTGCACCGTGACCAACTGCGGCCGCAGCGCATTGGACAGCAGCCGCTCGCCAAACATCAGGTGGCCGCTGCGCATGCCCTGGACCAGCACGGCCCACGAATCGGCCAGCACCTGCGGCGTGGCCAGGTCGAGATAAGTTCGGATAGCGGTGTCAATCGCTGCCATACGTGCTCCGGTTTGCTGCACTCAAGATAAACGCCAAGCCTGCTCGGGCCGGTCTCCGACCGTGCCCCTACGACACGTTGCCGTTGCTGGATTGCTCTTGCGGCGCCTGATCTGCCGCAACCCAGCCCAAATCGATGGCCTCTTCTGGCGGCAGCGGCTCGATGGCCGCGCCGCGTTCAGTCCACTCCAGCGCCTCAGCCTCAGCCATGGCTTCATCGCGCTCGACAAAAACCAGGTTGAAGGACACGGCGCGCTGGTCGAGCAAGGTGTTGTCGCGCGTCAGCCGCAGCATCAGGTGGTACGCCTCGCCCGATCGCGGCCGTTTGAGGTGCATCGTCAACGAAACGTAGGTGAACTGTACGTCTACCATGGCCATCGCTGCCTCGGGCTGGCCGTCGGGGTCCAGGATGACCATCTCCAATTCGGGATGGCCGGCAAAAGGCGTCAGCTCCACGCGCGTCCAGACGCGCTGCAAGTCGGGATAGGGCAGCGCTTGGGCGCGCAGGAAGCGGGGCGGCTCGTCCTCGTGGACGAAATCGATGGGCTGGTTGAGCATAAAATCAGTTGTCGGTACCGTGGGAATTTGGGCGGACTCGGCGTTGAGATCGCCTGGCTGGCTGCGGCTGGGAGGCGGGAGTGGATGGGAGTCGAACCCACCGTGGCTACCTCAGCGGTACCCACCACCGATTTTGAAGACCGGGGCGCCCACCGGGACACATCCACACCCAGACAGCCTATGGCATGATACACGAATTGCCACGGATGGTCAAGTGAGTCGCGGCTTGTGGGTGCACTCCAGACAAGCAACGATATGCCGATGATATCTGCATATCAAGAAGATTTGCCGATAAGATTGTGGTTTCATCGGCACATTCACGGAGGTGCCACCAGCACTGATGCCGTCAACGCATCCAGAAGTGCCGGATGCCGATACAAGACCTCTTGCTCGGCCCGGCATAGGACGCTCCGCCCTGCGCCGAGACATTGCCGACTGCTGTGCCGCAGAAGACGATGTCGAGGTTGGGGGCGAGGATGTCTGGAAGGACGGTCATGTCGCGCTCCAGTCATAGTTGCAGCAGCACATGGTGACGTGCGCCATGCGATTGGCGAATTCGTCGTTCAGGAGCAGTGCAAGGCGACACACCTACTCATGGATTTCTCCAACCAATGGCCTTCCATTCGCTTCGTAGCATGCCCTTTGATACGCTCGCTTCAACGGATGTCAAACTGATTGCCGTATCCTCGGATACAAATCGGTACCCGCCTTAGTGGTAGCGGCCCATCGCATGGTTCGGCTAATGTTTCCTGCGATGACCATCATGGTTCAGTTAGCTTTGCCTCCGGCTCTGATGACGCAGCGTACTGCGT
>JBAQCH010000222.1:0-7606 GCA_049294015.1 Anaerolineae bacterium | reverse complement strand
TCCAGGCATTGGCTTAAACAACTGAGAAGTGCGATAATCTCGACCATGAGCAACTGTGTACCTCCGGCTCCACAAACCAGAGCTTACACAGTTGCTCACATCAGCCTAATTTGGCGAAGGTATTGTTCCGAAGAAATGTCATTTCTATGCCCCGCTTCGGGTTGCTCCTGTTGTCCTGGCCGGGCCCGTCTGAGACCAGAAAAGACATTTCTTCCGAAGAAATGTCTTTTCTATGCCCCCGCTACCGAGGGTGGAAAGCCGCATCATCGCTGCTCAATCCAAATTGTTGCACCCTGCGGCTGTTCGGCCAGCGGCAGCATGCCGTCTGTTACACCTGCCTCCTGACCGCTCCACAACTCCGTGAACCGCGCGCCGTCGGGCACACCGCCATGGGCCACCGGCAGCGGCCCCGCTGGCCGCGGCTGCTGCCCGCGATGCGCGATCACAAGCACGTGCTCTGCCGCCGTGGCCCGCTGGAAGGCGAAGCTGTCCGGCTCCACAGCCAGCATCTGGAAGCCGCCGCGCTGCAAGGCCGGCGAGCGGCGGCGCAGCCCGATCAGCGTGCGGTAGAAATCCAGCAGTTCCCGGTTCCAGCGACGCTCGTCCCAGACCATGCAGCCGCGCGCGCCGAGCTGCGGCAGGTCTGCCAGCCCGATCTCGTCGCCGTAGTAGATGCAGGGCACGCCGGGGAAGGCGAGCAGCACGGCCGCGGCCAGCCGGTGCAGCGCCTCGTTGCCGCCCACCTGGCTCTGAACGCGTTCGGTGTCGTGGCTGGCCAGCAGGTTGAACTGCTGCAAGGCTATGGTCCAGGGGATGGCCGCCAGCCGGCTTTGCCACGACGCGGCCAGCGCCTCGGTGCTGTAGGGCAGCGGCGAGGTGATGCGGTCGGCCATGCCCCAGGCGCCCTGCTGGTAGCCCTTCAGCCAGTGGCGCAGCGGCTTGCTGAAACCACCGTAGTTCATCACGCCGTCGAACTGGTCGCCCTGGAGCTGGCCCGTGGCGTCGAAGAAGTTCTCGCCCAGCAGGTAAGCGTCGGGCCGGGTCTGCTTGACCGCCTGGCGGATGCCCTGCGCCACGTCGACGCCCTGCTGGCTGGCGCCCTGCCGGCCCAGCATGTTGGCCACGTCCACGCGCCAGCCGTCGGCCGAGTAGGGCGGCCGCAGCCAGCGCCGGAAGACCGCGTCCTCGCCGGCAAAAATGCGCCGCCGCAGCTCCGCGCTGCCGTAGTTCAGCTTGGGCAGCGTCCACACCCCTAGCCAGGCGGCGTACTTATCCGGGTGATCGCTGAAGGTGAAGAACGCAGCCTCGGCCGCGGCCGCGTCGGCGCGGGCCGTTTGGAACCAGGGATGCCAGTAGCCGCAGTGGTTGGGCACAATATCCAGCAGGTAGCGCATGTCGCGCGCGTCCAGCGCCTGGCGCAGCTCGACCAGCGCCGCGTCGCCGCCGAAATGCGGGTCGACGTGCTCGTAGTCGGTCACGTCGTACTTGTGGTTGGACGGTGCGCTGAAGACCGGGTTGAGGTAGAGCGCGTTGACGCCCAGGTGCTCGACATAATCCAGATGCTGGCCGATGCCTTGCAGGTCGCCGCCGAAGAAGACCAGCGGAAAGGGGTAGTCGCCCGGCGGCAGCGTGCCCCAGGGGAAGGTCTGCGGGCCATAGCCGCGGTACTCGTACTCATGGGGCTGCGGATCGTTGCCGGGCTCGCCGTTGGCGAAGCGGTCGGGGAAGATCTGGTAGAACACGCTGTCGTGCAGCCAGGCCGGCGGGTCGTAGTCCGCCAGCAGCTTGAAATCGTCGGCGTCCAGCGGATCGAAATGGCTAGGCCCGGCCGCGTGGAGCCACCACACGCCGTCCTCCGCCTCCAGCGCAAAGCGGTAGTGGACCAGTGGCTGGTTGATCGTCAGCCCGGCCTGCCACCAACGCGCCGGCCCAGCCGCGCCGTCCGGCTCCATGCGCGCGAAAGCCTGCTCCCCGTCTGGCGCCGTGCGCACGAACACGCGGCGCATCGGCGCGTCCACGGCGGCGCGCAGGCGAATCTGCACCGTGTCACCCAGCCGCGGATAGGGATCGGACACGAACGCGTCGGAGCCGTCGTGGTGGACGGATTGCAGCCAGGCAGGCAGGTGAGGCATGGCGTCGTCTTTCTGTGTGAGCGCACGAGGCTTGCCTCACGCAAAGGCGCAAAGACCGCAAAGAAGAAGGGGAGAAGACCCCTGCCCTTGGCGGTCTTGGCGTCTTTGCGTGAGATTTCGGGTTTACTGTGTGTGGGTATCCATCGCCATGGCGATGAAGGTCGACCACGTCTCGTCCGGCTCCCAGATCGAGCGCAGGTCCCACATCGCCTCCTCGGGATCCGCCCCTAGCCGCAGCACGCGGTAGAGGTAGACGAAGCTGGAGACGCGGTAGTTCACCACGCAGTGGACGAAGACCGTGCGCGTTTGGTTGGCCTCCATGGCCGCAAAGAAGCGCGCCAGGTCGTCCAGCGTCGGCTCCTCCCAGATCACGGCGATGGCCACGTAGTCCATGCCCTGCGCCGCCGCCAACGCCGCCTCGTCCGCCAGCGCGTTGGGCGACGTGGGCCTGGCCAGGTTGATCACCACATCGCAGCCGGCCTGCGCGATCAGGGCGATCTGCTCGGCGGTCGGTTGGCCGGCGGTGAGGATGAGCGGGGAGATGGGGTAGTAGTTGGTGAGTTGTTCGAGTGGGTCGGCAGTTGTCATGGAGGCAAGTATACCCGATGACGCCTAAAACACCAGAAGCGCCTGCTGGAGCTGCTGGCGAGGTTGCACTAGAATCGGTGTGGTAATCTGTGGTTGGCGTCGCCTGCAAGCTGTGGTACAATCGCTGCCATCGCAACTTTCATTCAACGCGTGAGGTGCGCCATGAACCTGCAAGAGACGATTCGCGAGCTTCATACGATTGACCAACAGCTATGGTCGTTGGAGGGCAAGTACGGTGTGCTCTCGCCCGAATTCTACCAGGCGATGATGGCCGGCGAACTAGCCGAATTCGATGGTAAACCGGGCTATCACGAGGACTTCCTTAGTTGGTTGGCTTGGTACGAAATCCGTCTGGATTATGAACAGCGCTACCGGGATCTTCTACGCCGCAGACACATCCTGCAACAGCTACGCACCGTTGCTCCAGCGGCCTGATTATGTTCATCTCGCCATCCTTGACCTCGCGCCAGGAATACGAACGGTTCATCTACGAACTGAGCGGGCGATATCCTTCTATCGGCTTCAGTACGTTGGTCTTGGCGCCTCCCGGACTTAGCGTGGCGGTTCTGTCTGGTCTTGTGGGCTTCGGTGATGACATCGTACTATGCGTGCATGAGTGGCTCAACTTCGCACGCGGGCACATCGTTCGTTATAGCTACGAGGTTTCTCGCGCTCCTTCGCCATTCTCTGAGGCTGGCATCCCTCAGGCTTCGGAGTACTGTCTGTTCGGATACCCTGACAAACGCGTGTTGTATTGGTACGATTCTTGGCCCCATCCTAACGATCCGTCGCTGGCCAGCACCCATCCCCACCACAAGCACGTTCCACCTGGCATCAAGCACAACCGAATTCCTGCCCCAAACATGAGCTTCACAAGGCCGAACCTGCCGGCCCTGATCGACGAGATCGAGAGAGATCTGTTAGGGTCCGACTCCGGGCAGCTTGACACCTAACGCCGCTGGCTCTGACAATAACCGCAGCGCTCGCCTGCCTGCTGATGTACGCGTAGCTGGATATCCTTTGGAATGCGTCGCGAGCTCACGGCTTCAACGGTTCCATGAGACCGCGTCGAACCGCTTCGGCCAGAGCCTGGGCCTTGCGCAGCAAACCCTCGTGGTAGGCCTGCATCAACGCTGCCAACTCCCGCCGCTCGACCTCCAGGAGTTCACCGTCCTGCTGCTTGCCGAGCAGAACGCTCAGGCGCTTGTCCAGATCAGGTTCCATCTGTGAGTCGGCCAGCGCCAGGACAGAATCATCGGACAACTCGCTTACGGGGGCGACGCTCGCCAAAGCCGTTACTGATGGCAGCGACATTTCGATGGTGTCGGTCAGCAGTTTGGGCACATCCTGGCTGGTTAAACGCGCTAAACTCACCGCACGGCGGTAGACTTGATCGGGCAGGGCCACCATGACTTGTACACTCATGTTACATCTCCTTCAACGCCATCACGTGCGCTTTGCTGTCTTGACGGCATTGTATACGCCCAAGGAAAATTCTCCAATCCCTGCTGGTGGGGTCAAAAGGATGCGGGATCCGCAGGGTGACATCGGTCGTGAGCATCGTGGCAGAATCAAAACCCAGGAAGAGATGCCCTTGGACCGCCCCCCGGCGGCCACAGGGCTGCGAGCATCTCTTTCTGGGTGGAGAAAGCGGTTCAACCACGCAGTCGATAGATTTCAGCGAAAACAGCAACGGTCGTTAGGTGTTCAGCGAGACAGTGTTATGGTCACGAACGCCTTTACGGCTTCGATCAGTTCTGCCAGCCAGCCGCCTGCAGGTTGACTGCTGCTATGAAGATCGCTGATGGTGACAGCCGTCGGCGCGTCGACAGTAGCGCTGACCGGGCCGTGCAGCGTTGTCGTGCCGTTCAGATCGATGTCCTCCAGCCAGTAGTAGTAGGTCTGGCCGGACATGACGTCGTTGTCGATCCACTCGTAGGCGAATCCCTGGCTGCTGCCGGGTGCTTGCGAGGGGATATATTGAAGTGGGATTCGAGGGCCGGCAGGGTTCATCGTCCGATAGAGGTTGAACCCCATATTGTTGATCTCGCTGGACGTTTGCCATGACACGAGCACATGATCAACTTGAGCCGTGGCATCAAAAGATGCTAGAGTAACAGACAAGGCGACATTGGCGTTTTGGAGAGAGCCCAAGATGCTAATACCATTTAGAAACGCATCTGTGGTGCGCGGCATCCCACACTCGAAAACGATTGGCGAGGTTGGCCGAGCCACTAGAGATTGGAAACGGACTGTTGCAAGGGTAAATGTGCCCGATGGAGGCTGGCCACCCAGCGTACCGGCCTCGTAGTCAATCATACCGGCGCTGTTGTTGATGCCGGAATTTAGAATTAGGGGCAAGCTAGTGCCAGAGGTCATACTGACAGCCTGCAGCTCCGCTGGATCAAAGTTCACAAAGGCACTGACGATATTGACGGTCTGAGAACCGGCTTGAACCTGCAGGATCACGTCAATCTGCTCTCCGACTTGACTAACATATCCCGATGGTATCAAGGCCAGGTTGACAGGACCGGTACCCGGGCAAGTATTCACTTCGGCAGCGATCTGGTGAGCCCCCATAGGAGCTACGAGACCGACAACGACCAACGAGATTACGATAATTAGGTGTTTTGCCTTCATGATGATCTCCTTGTCATCCACATGTAGCGATTCAACAGACGCCAATGCACTTCAGTCCTATGCTGCGAATGCAAATGCATCCGCAGCATAGGCACAATCCTCCGACTGCCTGCAGCAATCGAAAGAGAGAGTTCATTGTCTCGAGAGTGTGCTTAGAAGGGATCCCACCACTGAGTTCCCATTCAGGTAGACATCGGAAGGAGGCACAATGCGCACTGGAACATTGTCTGTCCACTTCAAGCGCTTGAAACGCACCAGAGCGACTCTGAAGGTGCCTGTCGGCGGTGTTCCCGTCAGCCGGCCAGCATCGTAGCGGATATGCCCAGTCGCGTTGTCCACGCTGTTGTTAAGCGGTGTTTCAAGTGGTGTCAGGACAGGCTCGATACTGTTGGCCGGGTTGCCCGCCAAGTTGACCACTTGAAGTACATCCGGATCGAATTCGACATACATCTCCACGTTGTTCAGAGACTGTTGTCCGGCTTGGACTGTCAATGCCAAAGTGAGGATATCGCCATCGTATGTTGCCACGTCCGACGAATCGAGGATAAGATTGACCCTACCCTTCAATTGCTGAGTCTCACCACTGCTTGTGAGCTGATTACTTGACTCTAGCCCATCACAGATGACCGGTCCGATAGTGTTGTAGTTGCTAGCCAGAAGAGAGAAGTCAGCGCCTCTGATGCAGCCATCGTCGTTGAAGTCGGCGCGAGCATCGAAGTTCGCATTGCCAGTGCAGGCATTGTAGTGCGACGCCAGGATCGAGAAGTCAACTGCCGAGACCCGATTGTCTCCGCTGGCGTCACCCTCGATAAGGCTGCAAAAGTTGACAGGCACAGAATCTGGTGGAATGTTCACGTTGGCGCGGCGACTGCCCAGGGAGTGTGATCCTTTGACCATGATGTCGAAGGTTCCTGGAGTCATACCGCAGACCATGAATCTGCTGTTGCTGTCGAGGACGGTATCATAGGTGACGATGGCGGTGGTTCCGCCCGGTTCAAAGACTGAAACACTAGCGGCATAGCCAGCAGAGGAAGTATGAGACTGCAGCGTGGCTTGACCCTCCATGCATCTGGCTTCGATGACGACCATTGTGCCGCTCGAGCCGCCAAGCACCGAGGTGCCATTGTAGAATACGTCGGTGTCGGGAAGAAATGCCACTGCGCAGCCAGAAGTCTCGGTAAGAGCATTGAAACGGATACTGGCTACCCGGAAGGTTCCTGTGGGAGGCGTGCCGGTCAAACGGCCAGCATCGTAGCGAATTAGACCGCTGGCGTTGTCTACCGCGTTGAGCAGCACGGTGTTCAATGCAGTAGTATCAGCGTCGATGGACGAGGCCGGGCTGCCGAACGGATCCAAGACTTGAAGCAGGGTAGGATCAAAGCCAATGTAGAGTTCGATCGCGTTGACTTGTTGGGTGCCAGCATTGACCATGACGTCGAGCATGAAGGTCTCGCCCGTGGCGATGGTGATCGATGATGGCTCTAAGCTAATTTGAACAGGGCCAGTGGATGTTGGGGTATACGCTGTAGCAGTATCGCCTTCGCCGGATGCACCCGCCTCCATGTTGCCAGCGGCATCTGAGCACACGGTGGCGAAATAGTACGTTCCATAGCCCTCTTCAGGGTTGAAAGAAAACGTACCAGAGGCATCGGATGCACTCATACCGGTATTCGTCCAGCTACCGGTTTCTCCGTATTTATACCAAAGCACAGTCTCTACAACTCCCGAGCCAGGAGTTGGGTCGCTGACAGTCCAGTCTACGGAAATCGGGGCAACGGATGTCGTGAGAGGCGAATCTGCAATTGAAGCAGGTACTTCACCATCGTACTTGAGCACGAATAGGATAGTCGAACTGCTGGTATTTCCAGCGCTGTCTTGAGTCTTAACACGCAGATAGTAGGTGTCTCCCGAAACAATGGCAGTTGGGTCGAAACCTGTTTCTGATGTCCAAACGGCAGGCTCTCCAGTATCGGAGATTCCCCAATAGTAGAAGTAACCCGCCACACCACTGTCAGCGTCACTTGCGCCACTCCATGTGAAGTTGGCGTCACTGCAGGTATTCTGCCACATATTGCTTGTTGCCGTACAACCCGGATTCACCGTTGTCGGATTGGTGGGTGCAGTGCCGTCGTACTTCAGCACGAACAAGGTGGTCGAACTGCTGATGTTGCCTGCGTTATCCTTGGTCTTGACCCGCAAGTAGTACGTGCTTCCTGACGTAATCGCACCCGGATTGTATCCGCTCG
>JBAQCH010000221.1:0-49387 GCA_049294015.1 Anaerolineae bacterium | reverse complement strand
GCCCTGCGCCGAGCCGCCGCCACCCAGCGCGCCCAACAGGCTGCCCAGATCCATCTGGCCGCCGCCCTGTTGGCCACCGCCGGCGGCCATCCCGCCCAGCAGGCTGCCCAGGTCCATCTGGCCACTTTCCTGGCCGCTGCTTGGTTGTCCGCTCTTGGGCGGCTTCTGCGGGCCATCCTGGTTCAATGCGTTCATCAAATCGTCCATGTTCATGGGGTGGAATGCTCCTTGTGTTCGTGTAAACGCGCAGCAACTCGAGGCCCCTTGTCAGCGGCCGTGCATAAGCCAGCGTCTCGGTACTTCTCTCGCAGCGCTCATTATAGACGCGCGCAGTGGATTGTCAAACCCCTGCGCGTTTAGTTCTGGATCGGTGCTGTATTTGCCTGCTTTGCGCAGAGTGCGGTAAAGTGCAGTATTCTATGTCGGAGGAAAACTATGTCAAAGTCCTATCTCATTACCGGCGGTGCGGGGTTCCTGGGCATCAACCTCGCTCGCTATCTGCTTGCCCAGGGACAGCGTGTCACTTCGCTGGACGTTGCCCCCTTTGATTACCAGGATGTGCGTGACCAGGTCAAGGCGGTCACCGGAGACATCCGCGATTACCCCGCCGTCGAAGCCGCGATGGAAGGGATCGACATCGTGGTCCATACCGCGGCGGCGCTGCCGTTGTATAAGCCGGAGGATATCTATTCCACCGATATCGATGGAACGCGCAACGTGCTTAAGGCGGCGTTGGCCCACCACGTGGAGCGTTGCATTCACATCTCGTCGACGGCGGTGTATGGAATTCCCGATCACCATCCTTTGTTGGAGACGGACAAGCTCGACGGCGTGGGCCCTTATGGTGAGGCCAAGATCGCGGCCGAGGAAGCCTGCCAGAAGTATCGCTCCCAGGGGATGTGCGTTCCCATCTTGCGCCCTAAGTCCTTTATCGGGCCAGAGCGTCTCGGCGTCTTTGCCATGTTGTACGACTGGGCGAAGGATGGCAAAAATTTTCCCGTCCTTGGCAAAGGGGATAATCCTTATCAGTACCTTGCAGTAGAGGATCTGTGTGACGCCATTTGGCTTGCGGCTACGTTGTCCTGCGAAGTGGCTAACAACACCTTCAACGTTGGGGCTAAAGAGTACGGCACCCCCAGAACGGATTTTCAGGCCGTTCTGGACTATGCCGGCCACGGCAAGCACATCGTTTCCTTGCCCGAAGGTCCAGCCATTGCCATGCTGCGCTTGCTGGAAAAGCTGGGTTTGTCGCCGCTCTATAAGTGGATCTACGAAACGGCGGGCAAGGAATCATTCGTTTCTATCGAGAAAGCTGAGCGTCTCCTGGGGTTCAACCCCAAGTACTCCAACCGCGAGGCGCTGATTCGCAACTACCAATGGTATCTCGCCAACGTGGACAAGCTGGGCGAGGCGTCGGGTGTCACACATCGCACTCCGTGGCGGCAAGGCGCCTTGAAGCTGGCTAAACTGTTCTTCTAGCTGTCCATTGCTATAACTGGACGTGGCACCGCGCGCGGTACAGGTCGTGGTCAATTCCGTTATGGACACCCCACATCGCTGCCCGTGCGCGCGGGCAGGAACTCGATCTCACGAAACTCCACCGCCAGCAGCAGGATCTGCACCTGGCGCTGGGCGTTGAGTTCGGCCTGGGCCAGAATGCCCCCTTCGCACGCGGCCAGCAAGACGGCGCTTTCGGCCTCCTGGCGCACCCGGCTCTCCAGGTCCGGGTCGCCTTTGGTCAGCAGTCCCTGCTCCCGGTCGTAGACGCGGCTCAACTCGTTGTCCAGGCGCTGGGTCAGGACGCGGGCCGGCGGCAGGCGCAGGGTGACGCTCTGCCGGTCGTCGCTTACCACCACATCCTTGTCGGCCAGCTCAGTCAGGTCCACGCCGGCGATCACCTCGCCGTGGGCGATGAAGAGCAGCCGGTCGCCCAACAACAGGTTCAGCAGGTCGTTGCCCTGGTCCACGCCCCCCTCCAGCACCTTCTCCACGGTGTAGCTGGCCGATTCCAGCCGGCCTAGCTCGCGCATCTGGGTGATGATGGCCGGCTGGCGGTCGATCACCATGATCTCGCCGCCGTCCAGCACGTTGCGCACCAGGTCGATGGCGCGGGTGGCGCCGCCGACGGTGGCGACGGTGAAGACCAGGCAGCCGATGAGGGGGATCAGCAGAAGGGCGAGTAGGATCCAAGGGAGAACGGAGCGCTGCTGGGCTGGCGGCGGCCCTTCGATTTGGGGAGGGTGTTGGGTGTTCATAGCGGTGCCTCGTGTCAACCAGGAGTGACAGTCCGCCGAAGGACTGTCACTCCTGCGTCTTGCGCCGGATGTAGATCGTCTTCTCTACGGACGCATAAACCACGCCGTCGCGGTCCACCAGGTCGATCGGGTAGACGCGGTCGATGGCTGGTTCATTGGCCAGCGCGGCCTTGATGGCGTCGGTCTCGGCCTCGTCGATCACGAAACGGGCAGTGAGGGTGGTCTTGCCCGGTTTTTTGAAGCGGATGCTGGCGGCCTTGTCCCAGACGACGTAGTCCGGCCCCAGCAACTGGATCAGCATGATCATGTAGATCGGATCGACCGCGCCGTACATGCTGCCGCCGTAGATGGTGCCCACGTAGTTGCGCGTGCGCCAGCTCAGCGGCAGCCGGATGCGCACCTCGCGCCAGTCAGCCGCAATGTAAGTGATACGCGCGCCGGTGCCGCGGTAGGCGGGGAAGAAGTTGAAGCCCCAGCGGCGCAGGCGGGTCTTCCAGGATTCGGTCATAGTTCACTCCACAAACAGCGGCACGACTTCGAACGCGTCCACATCCACCAGCCCCACATCCGTCAGCTTCAGATGCGGGATGACCTCCAGCGCCATGAAGCTCATGGCCATGAAGGGGTCGTGCAGCTCGCTGCCCAGGGCGTGGGCCGCGGCCAGCACGGCGTCGAACCCGCGGCGGATCAGCTCGATGGGCTGGTCGGACATCAGGCCGGCAATGGGCAGCGCCAGTTGGGCCAGCACTTGCTCGCCGTCGGCCACGGCCAGCCCGCCGCCCATCTCGGCCACGGCGCGCGCGGCCATCAACATGCTGGAGTCGTCCGCGCCGACCACCACCAGGTTGTGATGGTCGTGCGCCACCGACGAGGCCAGCGCGCCAGCCTTTAGGCCGATGTTCTTGATGAAGCCCTTGCCGACGTTGCCGTTGACGCCGTGGCGCTCGATCACGGCCATCTTGAGCAGGTCGCGGCTGACGTCGGCTACGGCCAGCCCGTCGCGGATCGTAGTCTCCATCACCAGGTGCTCGGTGACCAGTTGGTTCTCGATCGCGCCGATCACCCGCACGCGGCGGCCGGCCGCCGGGATAGCCAGATCGACGCGCTCCCAGTCCACGTGGATGCTCTGGGGCAGCGACAGCGGGAGCGGGGCGGGCGGCGGGGCCAGCATCGAGCCGTCCTGCGCCACCAGCTCGCCAGCCACGTAGACCCACCGCGGCCGCAGGTCGTCCAGCCGGTCGAAGACGATCAAATCAGCCCGCCGGCCAGGGGCCACGGCGCCGCGGTCGCGCAGGCCGAACCATTCGGCCGTGTTGAGCGTGGCCATCTGGATCGAGGTCACTGGATCGATGCCGCGCGCGATGGCCGTGCGCACCATAGTGTCGATGCCGCCCTGGTCCAGCAGATCGGCCGGCTGGCGGTCGTCGGTGCAGAAGCAGCAGCGCCGGCTGTTGGCCGGCGTCACCAGCGGCAAGAGCGTCTCCAGGTTGTGGGCGTTGGTGGCCTCGCGGATCAGGATATACAGCCCGCGCGCCAGCTTTTCGGCTGCCTCATCCACGCTGGTACACTCGTGGTCGGAGCCGATGCCGGCCGCCACGTAGGCGTTGAGCTGCTGATCCCTCAGGCCGGGCGCGTGGCCGTCCAGCGGCCGGCCCTGGAAGGTCCATAGCTTGGACAGCACGCCAGGGTCGGCGGAGATCACGCCAGGGTAGTTCATCATCTCGGCCAGGCCCAGCACGCCGGGATCGTCCAGCAGGCCCAGCAGCTCGCCGGCCTCCAGCCGCGCGCCGGCCGTCTCCATGTGCGTGGCCGGCACGCAGGAGGGCAGGTTGACCCAGATGCTCAACGGCGTGTTCTCGGCCGCGTTCAGCATGAAGCGAATGCCGTGCAGGCCGTGGACGTTGGCGATCTCGTGCGGATCGGTGACCACGGTCGTCGTGCCGCGCGGCAGCACAGCGCGGGCAAACTGCGGCGGCGTGGACATGGAGCTTTCGATGTGGACGTGGGCGTCGATCAGGCCAGGGGCCACGTAAGCGCCGGCCAGGTCGATGGACTCCCGGCCTTCGTAGCCTGGGCCAAGCCCAACGATCTTGCCTCCTGCCATCGCGATGTCGGTGTGCTCGATCTGGCCGGAGAAGACGTTGACCAGACGGGCGTTGCGCAGTACCAGTTCGGCTGGCTGCTCCCCGCGCGCGCTGCGGATTATATCTGCCAGACGCATGAACAGACCTCCTTGTCAGTTCTGGAGCTTGTGAGAATTAGGTGATGTTGGGGATTTTACCATCAAACTGTGTCGGCGGCAATGATGCTCCCCCAACGCAATCCAGCGGATTGCGTTACGCGTGGTCTCGTGGCCAGGCCCACGTAACACAATCCGCTGGATTGCGTCCGAAAAAAGTCCCAGGATATGACCCGCATCATAGTTTGCCCGGCCATCTTGTGGTACAGTAGTCAGGTAGTAAAGACAAGCGGCACAATCAGGGATTGACAGTCGGTGGCGCTTACGGTATAGTAGGCGAGCGTCGCCGCCTTCGATGCCTGTCGCTGCCCAATCCATTACCCTGAACCCGGCCAACGCCGGGAGACTCTGTCTAGGTGTTCTCAGGAGGAGACCCATGCGACACCCTACCCGTTGGTTTGCTTTGCTCGCCGTGCTGGTCATGCTGGCCCTGGTGGCCACAGCGTGTCCGGCCGCCACCCCGACCGCAGCACCCGCCCCGGCTGAGCAGCCGGCTGCGCCGGCCGCGCCGGCCGAACAGCCCGCCGCTCCTGCCGCGCCTGAACAAGAGACCAAGGTCGCGTTTGTCTACGTCGCCCCCATCGGCGACCTGGGCTGGACCTGGGCCCACGACCAGGCCCGCCTGATGCTGGAGAAAGAACTGGGCGTACAGACGGCTTACGTGGAGAACGTGCCTGAGGGTCCCGACGCCGAACGGGTGATCCGCGATTTCGCCGAAAAGGGCTTCAACCCCATCATCACTACCTCCTTCGGCTTCATGGATCCCACGATCAACGTGGCCCAGGAGTACCCCGACACCTGGTTCGTCCACATCTCCGGCTACAAGACGGCCGAGAACGTCAGCACCGTCTTTGGCGGCATCGAAGAAGCGCGCTACCTGAGCGGCCTGGCGGCCGGCGCAGCCACCAAGAGCAACATCGTCGGCTACGTGGCGGCCTTCCCCATCCCAGAAGTGGTGCGCGGCATCAACGCCTTTGCTCAGGGTGTGCGTGAGGTCAACCCTGATGCTGAGGTGCGGGTAGTCTGGACGAACACCTGGTTCGATCCGCCCAAGGAGAAGGAAGCGGCCGACGCGCTGTTGGCGCAGGGTGCGGACGTTATCGCCCAGCATCAGGACACCACCGAGCCGCAGAAAGCCGCGAAAGATGCCGGCGCTGTCAGCGTCGGCTACGACAGCGACATGCGCACCGTCGTTGGCGATACGGTGTTGACCAGCCCGATCTGGAACTGGGGCCCCAAGTACATCGAAATCGTCAAAGCGATTCAGGCCGGCACCTACCAGAGCGAAGCCTTCTACGGCCATCTGAAGGACGGCACCTTTGACCTGGCCGAGCTCAGCCCGTTGGTTAGCGCAGAAACTGCGCAGTTGATCGAGCAGCGCAAGCAAGCGTTGATCGACGGCACCTTCAATATCTTCTGCGGGCCGCTGATGAGCGCCAGCGGTGTCGAGATTTTGCCCGAGGGCAAGTGCATGACCGTGGACGAACGCCTGGCCATGGACTTCTTCATCGAGGGTGTCCAAGGCGAAGCGCCGAATCCGGGTGCGCCCTTGGAGGGCGAGCCGGCCCCTTTTGAGGCAAGCGGCACGGGCGCCGCTGAAAAGCCCAAGGTTGCCTTTGTCTACGTCGGCCCAGTGGGCGACCTGGGCTGGAGCTACGCCCATGATCAAGGCCGCATCAAGATGGCCGAAGCGCTGGGCGTCGAGACGGCCTTCTCCGAGTTGGTGGCCGAAGGGCCTGACTCGGCGCGTGTGATCCGCGACTATGCCGAGAAGGGCTACAGCCCGATCTTTGCCACGTCGTTCGGCTACATGGATAGCGTGATCGAGGTAGCCGCGGACTACCCGGACACCGTCTTCGAACACGCTACCGGCTACAAGACCGCCGACAATGTGGGCATCTACGACGGCCGCGGCTACCAGGGCTGGTACCTGGCGGGCATCGTGGCCGGCAGCATGACCGAGAGCAACAAGCTGGGCTACGTGGCGCCCTACCCCATCCCTGAGGTGGTGCGCAATATGAACGCCTTTGCCCTGGGCGCCCGCTCGGTCAACCCCGAAGCCACCGTCACGCCGATCTGGATCTTCAGTTGGTTCGATCCGCCCAAGGAGCGCGATGCAGCCCAGGCGCTGTACGACTCTGGCATCGACGTGATCGCGCGTGAGAGCGACAGCGTGGAGCCGGACAAGCTGGCCCAGGAGAAGGGCGTCTACGCGATCGGCTACAACGCCATCAGCGAAGACGTGGCCCCTGACGCCGTGCTGACTGCCCCCATCTGGAACTGGGACGTGTACTACACTCAGGCCGTGCAGGACGTGATGGACGGCGCATGGACCAGCGCCCCGGTCTGGTGGGGCATGGCCGAGGGCCTGCTCGACCTGGCGCCCATCGCCAGCTTCGTGCCGCAGGACGTCAAGGACCTGGTGGAGGCCGAGAAGGCCCGCATCATGTCCGGCGACTTCGACGTCTTCGTCGGGCCCATCAACGACAACACCGGCGTCGAGCGGGTGCCGGCCGGCGTGTCCATGACCGACGAGGAGAAGCTCAGCTTCGACTGGTTGGTCGAGGGCGTGCAGGGCACAATTCCGCAGTAACAAGACTCCCAGACGCCGGGCGATTGCAGCAATCCCCGGCGTCTGGCTCATGATGACTATTCAGTCGTCGGTAGCGAGCACGTTACTACTCAGGCGGCGGGCCGAACGTTGGTTGAGTAGCCGTGGGTTGAGTAGCCGTCTGCGGCGTATCGAAACCCGTCTGCGGCGTACACCTGCACTGCGCGCAGGCGCAAGTGTCGAAACCAACGTTTGGCCCGCCGTCGGGTGGGAGCACGTTGATTGAGTAGGCGTCTGCGCCGTATCGAAATCAGCGTGCTCCCACCCGGCGGCTGAATAGGCACCACTCACCACCCATTCCCCCCGGTGCAGCCCATGACATCACCCCCTCTTGCCGTGGAGATGCGCGGCATCACCAAGATCTTTCCCGGCGTCATTGCCAATGAAAATGTGGATTTGGAGGTGCGCGCGGGCGAGATCCATGCGCTGCTGGGCGAGAACGGCGCTGGCAAGTCGACCCTGATGAACATCCTGGCCGGCCTGTACCGTCAGGAGGCCGGCCAGATCTGGCTGCACGGCCAACTGGCCGACATCCACTCGCCCAAGGACGCCATCGACCTGGGCGTGGGCATGGTGCACCAGCACTTCAAGCTGGTCGAGACCCAGACCGTGGCCGAGAACGTCATCCTGGGGCTGAAGACGCCGGCCTTTCGCCTGGACATGAAGCGCACCGCCCAGGAAATCAAGGCGCTGGGCGAGCGCTACAAGATGGCCGTCGACCCCAACGCCTATGTTTGGCAGTTGGGTGTGGGCGAGCAGCAGCGGGTCGAAGTCCTCAAAACGCTCTACCGCGACGCCGACATCCTGATCCTGGACGAACCGACGGCCGTGTTGACGCCGCAGGAATCCGAGGAATTGGGCCAGACGCTGCGCCGCATGATCCAGGAGCCGGCCACGCGCGGCCACGCCGGCAACAAGGCCGTGATCTTCATCACCCACAAGCTGGACGAGGTGGTGCGCTTCTCCGACCGGGTGACGGTGCTGCGCGGCGGCAAGGTGGAGGCGACCATCGAAACGGCTGGCAGCAGCAAGGCTGACCTGGCCCGGCTGATGGTCGGCCGCACCGTGCTCTTCCGCGTCGAAAAGCCAGCGTTCGAACCCCAGGTCACACCCGAGGTGCGCAAGCAGGTGCTCTTCGCCGTCGAGGACCTGCACGCCCAGAACGACAAGGGGCTGTCGGCCCTGAATGGCGTGACGCTGGAGGTCTATGCTGGCGAGATTCTGGGCATTGCTGGCGTGGCCGGCAACGGCCAGCGCGAGCTGGCCCAATCCATCACCGGGCTGCGCAAGGCCACCAAGGGCAAGGTACTGGTGCGCTGCGGCGGCATCGACGGCGACCTCAAGGATGTGACCAACCACACGCCGCACCAGATCATCGACGACGGGTTGAGCTACGTGCCGGCCAACCGCTTGGGCACGGGGCTGGCCGGCAACCTGCCCATCAGCTCCAACCTGATTCTCAAGGATTACCGCAAAGAGCCGCTGTCGCGCGGTCCTTTTTTGAACCGCACCTCTATTGGCCAGTTCGCCCAGCGGTTGATCGGCGCCTTTCAGATTGCAACACCCAGCGCCGAACGGCCAGTGCGCTTGCTGTCGGGCGGCAATCTGCAGAAGGTGATTCTGGCCCGCGAGATCACGGCCGGCAAAGGCTTGCTGGTGGCGGTCAATCCGACGCGCGGCCTGGACGTGGGCGCCACCGAGAGCGTGCAGCGCACCCTGCTGGAGCAGCGGGCTCAGGGCGCCGGCGTCTTGCTGGTCTCCGAGGACCTGGACGAGCTATTGACGATCTGCGACCGCATCGCCGTGATGTACGAGGGCCGCGTGATGGGCGTCATGCCGGCGCAGGACGCCAACCGCGATGAGCTGGGCCTGATGATGGCCGGCGAACACACGTCCACCCCTGCTGGAGCCGATCTCCTGAATGAAGCCGTCTGACGCCATTGTATAGGTGGCTCGGTCAGAGACCGGCCACAGCGGTCGTGGACAAGCGTGGCTCGGTCAGAGACCAGCCACAGCGGTCGTGGCAAGCGTGGCTCGGTCAGAGACCGGCCACAGCGGTCGTGGCAAGCGTGGCTCGGTCAGGCCCACTCCGGGGTGCTACGCAAAGACCGGCCACAGCACATCAAAGCACCTGAGCACTAAGGCTGGGCATATGGCACTGAAACTCGAACGACGGATGGAGCCGTCCCGCACGGCCAACATACTTGTTCCGATCCTGTCCATTCTGCTGGCGCTGGCGGCCTGCGGGGTGTTGCTGTGGATCGTCGGCGTCAACCCGCTGGAGACCTATTGGGCCATGGTGCAGGGCGCGTTTGGCAGCCCCTATGCCATCAGCGAGACGCTGGTGCGCGCAGTCCCGTTGATGCTGACCGGCCTGGCTGTGTCTGTCGCTTTTCGCATGCTGTTCTGGAACATCGGCGCCGAGGGGCAGTTGGCTATGGGTGCTTTCGCCGCATCGGGCGTGGCTATCTTCCTGCCCAAGGCCGTGCCCGGCATCTCAGCCTGGGCCTTGCTGCCGCTGATGATGGCGGCTGGCTTCGTCGGCGGCGCGCTGTGGGGGCTGATCCCGGCCGTGCTCAAGGCCTTTCTCAGCGTCAACGAGATCATCACCTCGTTGATGCTCAACTATGTGGCCATCCTCTGGATCCAGTACCTCTATTACGGCCCGTGGCGCGATCCGTTGGGCTTTGGCTTCCCCGGCACCGCGGAGTTCGCCAGGATTGCCTGGCTGCCCCGGCTGAGAGATACCGAATGGTTGCCCCAGCTCTTCTCCACGGGCCGCTTGCATTGGGGCCTGCTATTGGCCATCGTGGCCGCCATCGTGGTCTGGCTGATTATGGACCGCACCCGTTGGGGCTATGAGATCAAGATCATCGGCGAGAACCCACGCGCGGCCCGCTACGCCGGCATCAGCATTGTGCGCAACGTCTTGCTGGTCATGATCCTCAGCGGCGGCCTGGCTGGCCTGGCCGGCTACGTTCAGGTGGCGGGCATCTCCCATCGCTTGCAGCAGGGCATCGTCGTCGGCGATGGCTACACGGCCATCATCATCGCCTGGCTGGCGCAGCTCAACCCCTTCGGCGTGCTGATCGTGGCTGTCTTGATGGCCGGCCTTTTTGTGGGCGGCGATCAACTCCAGATCACCATGGGCCTGCCCGCCGCGGTCGCGCTGGTCTTGCAGGGCGCCATCCTCTTCTTCGTCCTGGGCGGCAACTTCTTTACCCAGTACAGGGTTCGTTGGACGCGCAAGCAGACGGCAGTGGCCAGTGAACAGTGAACAGTGAACTGTGACCGATTACTGTTCACTGGCCACTGTTCACTCTCTCCCCCCCATTTCTGGACTTAGACTATGGACCTAGCTCTTATTATCTCCATCCTGGCCGTCGCCATCCAGGCCGGCACGTCGCTGGTCTATGCCACGGTCGGCGAGATCTTCACCGAGCGCTCTGGCATCCTCAACCTCGGCGTCGAAGGCATCATGATCATGGGCGCGGTGACCGCCTTTGCCACCGGCTATCACACCGGCAGCCTGGCGGCCGCGCTGGCTGTGGCCGTGGCGGTCGGCGGCGCGCTGGCGCTGATCCACGCCTTCCTGACCGTCTCGCTGCGGGCCGACCAGGTGGTCTCCGGCTTGGCCTTGACCATTTTCGGCACCGGCCTGGCCAGCTTCCTGGGCCAACGCCTGGGGCCGGCCGGTAAACCGCTGGTCGGGCTGGTGGGGCCGCGCTTTCGTCCGGTGGCGATCCCCGGGCTGTCCGATATTCCCCTGATTGGCAACGCGCTGTTCAACCAGGATCTGATGGTCTACGCCATGTACGTGCTGGTGCCGGTGGCCGCCTACTACATGTTCCACACCCGGCCCGGCTTGCACCTGCGGGCTGTGGGCGAGAACCCCGGCACGGCCGACGCGCTGGGCATTGGCGTCTACCGCAGCCGCTACCTGTACACCGTCTTTGGCGGCATGTTGGTCGCCTTGGGCGGCGCGCATCTGAGCCTGGCCTATACCCCCGGCTGGACCGATGGCCTGACCGGCGGCCGCGGCTGGATCGCCATCGCCCTGGTGATCTTTGCCCTCTGGAATCCCTACCGGGCGCTGCTGGGTGCGCTGCTCTTCGGCGGCGTCAACGCCATTCAGTTCCGCCTGCAGGCCGCAGGCACCACCATCCCCGCGCCCTTCCTCAACATGCTGCCCTACCTCTTCACCATTATCGTGCTGACCCTGGTGACGATCTACGAGAAGGCCAGCAAGCGCGTCGGCGCGCCGGTCGCGCTGGGCCTGCCGTATGTGCGCGGGGAAAGGACGGGTTGATGCTCGTGTCATCTGATTACTGGGACGATCGCTACCTCCAGGGCGAGACCCCTTGGGACACTGGCATTGTGCCGCCGGAGTTGCGTGAGCTGCTGGACAGCGGTCAACTGCGGCCGCCTGGCGTGACGCTGGACTTGGGCTGCGGCACAGGCACCAACGTAACCTTCCTCACCGGGTTGGGCTTCACTGCCATTGGGGTGGACCTGGCTTGGCGGGCAGTGGCCGAGGCGCGGCGCAGGGCGCTGGCTGCCGGCCTGCCCGCACGCTTCTTCGTGGGCGATGTGGCCAGCCTGCCGCTGGGTGACGTGCCGGTCAGTTTCGCGCTGGACATGGGCTGCCTGCACAGCTTGCCAGGAGAGGATCGGCAGCGCTACGCCCAATCGTTGGCGTGGCTGGTGGCGCCGGACGGCCTCTACATGCTGTACGGTTTCGACCAGGACCCCGCGGGCGAAAGCGGCGCACGCGGCTTTGCCCCCGGCGAGATCGCCGCGCGCTTCGCTCCCCAGTTCGAGATGGTGTGGCTGCGGCCCAGCCGGCAGGGCGAGCGGCCGGTGGCCTGGTACCTCTTGCAGCGGCGCTAGACCATCACGTCCAGCCGCCCCGGCTCCACCGTAATCTCCACCCGCAGTGCGTCGTTTTCCAGGATTTCGCCGTCCGCGTGCAGGGGCAGCGGTGTGGCAGACTCCACCACCAACCGCGTGCTGCGGGTCAACTCCACCACCGGCTCGCCGCGGTGCGTGCCTTTCATAGCTTTAGGCAAGAGTCGCAGAATCTGCAGGCGGGGGATAGCGTCGGCGATGCACACATCCAGCAGACCGTCGTCGGGCACGGCGTCGGGGTTGACCAGGAAGCCGCCGCCGTTGCGGCGGTTGTTGCCCACCGAGATCAGCAGAATCTGCTTGGCCAGCCGGTCGCCGTCGTCCTTATAGATATCGACCACGGGCAAGGGATAGCTGGCCAGGGCGCGGAAGACGGCGATCAAATACTGCGGCTGGCCGCGCAGCCAGGTGATACGGTGCGCCTCGATGCCGATCATGGCCTCGAAAGCCAAGCCGACATTGTTGTCGAAGTAGCGTCCGTTGACGCGGCCCAGGTCGATGCGGCGCACCTGGCCGCGCGCCAGCCGCTGCGCCGCCTGGCCCAGGTCCAAGGGGATGCCCAGCGATCCGGCAAAGTCGTTGCCCGAGCCGATGGGCATCACGCCCAGGCGGCTGGTCGCGCCCTCGGCCTCGGCCAGCATCAGGCCGTTGACCACCTCGTTGATGGTGCCGTCGCCGCCGGCCGCCACGATCAGCTCCCAGCCAGCCAGGGCCGCGCGCTGCGCCAGCTCGATGGCATGGCCGCGGTTTTCGGAGACGACCGACTCGCAGTGGATGTCAGCAGCCTGAAGGGCCTGTTGCACCTCCTCAGCGCGCTTATGGCCGCGCCCGCGGCCGGCCTGGGGGTTGAAGACGACAAGGGCTCTGTGGGTCACGGGTTTGGTCTCCTGGTAGGGGGATGGTGACAAGTGTAGCACGGGTGCCAGAATCCGGCAACCGCGCTGTTTTTCGTCACACCACGCGCGGCACCCGCGCCAAAATCTCAGCCACCACCTCGTAGCTGATGGTGCCCAGCCGCTGGGCCACCTGCTCGACGGTGATCTCGGCCGCGCCTTGCCGGCCGATCAGCACCACCTCGTCGCCCTGGCGCACGTCGGGGATATCGGTCACGTCCAGCATGGTCTGGTCCATGGTCACGCGGCCGATGATCGGCGCTGGCTGGCCGCGCACCAGCACGTGGCCCCAGTGGGATGGCCCGCGGCGGAAGCCGTCGGCGTAGCCCACCGGCGCCACGGCTACGCGCGTCACTCGCTCCGTGACGAAGGTGTTGCCGTAGCTGACCGGCGCGCCCGACGGCAGAGTCTTGACCTGGGCCACCTGGGTCTTCCAGCTAAGCACCGGCCGGAAGCCGGCCGGCAGGGGCGCGGCGGCCGACGGCGCCAGGCCGTAGAGGGCGATGCCCAGCCGCACCATGTCGAAGCGACTGGCTGGCCAGCGCAGCATGGCCGCCGAGTTGGCCGCATGCACCAGGGGAATGACGATGCCCAGCCGACGCAGTTCGGCCAACACCCGCTGGAACGCCACGATCTGGGCCTGCGTATGCGCCTGGTGCTGCGCAGCGGCGCTGTCCGCGACCGAGAAGTGGGTGAAGATTCCCTCCACCGTCACGCCGGACAACGCCGCCAACTCCTGTACGAAAGGCACAACCGCATCGGGCAGCAACCCCAGCCGCGCCATGCCCGTGTCCACTTTGACGTGGACGCGCGCCGGCCGGTTCAGGTCGGCCGCGGCCTGGCTGAGCGCGCGCGCCACGTCCAGGTCGTAGACGGTCGCAGTCACGTCGTGGCGCACGGTGTCGCGCGCCTGCCAGGCCGGCGTGTAGCCCAGCACCAGGATCGGCGCGTCGATTGCGGCCCGGCGCAGGGTGACAGCCTCGGCCAGGCAGGCCACGGCCAGCATCCGGGCGCCGTTGTTGAGCGCCGTGCGCGCCACGCTGCCGGCGCCGTGACCGTAGCCGTCGGCTTTGAGCACCGCGCAGATGGCCACGTCTGGCCCGACGATCGCCTGCGCCTGCCGCACGTTGCCGGCCAGCGCCTCCAGGTCGACCTCTACCCAGGTCGGCCGGTCTTGGGTCAGCGGCCGCACCTGCAGCCAGCCGGCCGACTGGCGCACCAGCAGCTCGCCCGCTCGCGCCGGCTCGGCCAGCAGCCCAGCCACGATACGCTCCATGCGCGCGGGGCGGTCGGCTTTGAGGAGAATGACGGGGGGAGGGGGTGATTGGGTGATTGGGTGACTGGGTGACTGGGAGTTGTGCTGACCAATTTCCCAGTTCACCAATTTATCTCCCACCAACTCCTTGACAAAGCGCAGAATGTCGGCGTCGGTGTAGGCGCGGAAGATGCGGTCGGCGGGCAGGCCGGCGTCCAGCGCGCCGGCAGCGATCTCCTGCGCGCGCTGGCCTTTGACCAGCAGCCAGTCGACCACGGCCGCGGCTTGCCGGCCGGCCTGGCGGTGGGCTTCGGCCTCGAACGAACCCAGGTCCCACATGTCGCCCAGCACCGCTACGCGTAGCCGGTCCGGGAACAGCGTCAAGGTGTCCAGGGCGGCGCGCATGGAGGCCGGGCTGGCGTTGACGGTGTCGTCCAGCAGCAGCGCGCCCTGTTGGCCGGCGAGGGGGCGCAGACGGCCCGGCAGCGGCGCAAACTGGGCCAATGCGGCCGTGATATCGGCCTGCGGCACGCCAAACCAGGCCCCGACAGCCAGCGCAGCCAGCAGCAGCGGCGCATGATGCCGCCCCAGAAGCTGGGAGCGCAGGGCGAGGGCGCTGGCCGGCTGGCTTTGGGTGCCCAACCGCGCTGCCAGCCAGCCGCGGCTATCCGAAACCGTCAATTGTAATCCTTGTTCGCCGGCGTGCAGGCAGTCGATGCGCAGATCGGCCTGCGGATGCGCGCCAACGGTGACTACCTGGGCCTGGGTGCGGCCGGCCAGCGCCAGGACATGGGGATCGTCGGCGTTGAGCACGGCCAGCCCAGCGCGCGGCAGCGCCTCCAACAGACGGCCTTTCTCTTCGGCGATGGCCGTCACCGTGCCGAAGGTTGCCAGGTGCGCCTCGCCGATGGATGTCACTACGCCCACCTGCGGCTGGGTCAGGGCGGCCAGGTCGCGGATCTCGTCGAAGCTGTCGGCGGCCAGCTCCAGCACGGCCAGCTCGTGCTGCGGCTCCAGTTCGCCGGCCGCAATGGACAGCCCGTAGCGGCCGTTGATGCTGCCCCGGTTGCGAAAGACGGGACGCCCACTCTGGCTCAGCACGGCTGCGATCAGTTCCTTGGCCGTGCTCTTGCCGGCCGAGCCGGTAATTCCGACCGTGGTCAGATTCGGCCGTTGCAGGATGTGGCGCGCATAGGCCGTCAGCGCGGCGCGCGTGTCGGCTACGACCACGCAGGTGACGCCATGCGCGGCTTCGTCGAACGGCTGCTGGCACAGCACGCCGCTCGCGCCGCGAGCGATGGCGTCCCCGATGTAGTCGTGGCCATCCCCTTTTTCGCTTTTGACCGCGACGAAAATCGGGGCGGAGCCCGGACTGGCGCTGCCTTGGTCGCCCGATGGGGCCAGCAGGCGCGAGTCGTAGAGGAACGAGGAAAAGCGGCGGGCCTGGGCTGGGCCATGCAGCCGGCCGCCGGTGGCGTTGAGCAGGTCGGTGAGATCGATCACGGGCGGCGGACGCGGCGGGGCTTGGTTGGCGGCTGTTCTTTGGCGGGCGGCGCTGTGGTCTGGGGTCGCGGCGCGGCCTCGGCCGGTTGACGCGCGGGGCGCTGCCGGCTATGCTGTGTCTGCTCGGTAGCCTTGACGGCCATGGCCGCCGCCACCATCGGATCAGGCGCCAGCGTCTCGGCGGCCGCGTACGGCAGGGAGACGATCTCGCTGGAGTAGGCGCTCACGTCCACCAGGTGCAGCAGCTCCGCCCAGTCAACTTTGGGAATCTCAGGCGCTGGCGGGATTTCGATCTTCACCCAGGCATCCACCTCGGGCATCTCCAGCGTCTGGTTGAGGGCGCTGAAGTCGATGTCTGGCATGGGGAGTTGTTCGGGAAAGCCATCGGGGGGCGTGGCTGGTGGGCGTGTTGGCTGCGGCGCACTGCGACTCGCTGAGGGCGGCGACGGCGATCGGCGGGCCGGGGCAGCGTCGACGTGCCGGAGCGCGGGGGTCGATGGTCTGGCCACGGCCCGCGGCGCGCGCAGCGCCACCCGCAGGTCACGGTTCATCTCCAGCAGGCTGGGGTAGCGCTCCGCTGGGTTGACCGCCAGCGCCTTGGTCAGCACGCCATCGACGGCCGCGGGGAGGGCAGGAAGCGAGTGCGAGAGCTGGATCTGCTGGCCAGCCGCCGGCACCCGGCCGGTCAGCAAGATGTAGACCAGCGCGCCCACCGCGAAGACATCGGTGCGCATGTCGGCCGGCTGCGTCCCCGACGCGACTTCTGGCGGCAAGAGGGGGGAGAGTACAGTCACGCCGGTTGCACCCAAACGCTGGCGCAGTTGCTCTACGCCGACGCCCAGCAGGCTGGCCTGGCCCTGTTCGTTGACCAGGATATCGTGCAAATCGAACGCGCCATGGATGATCCCGCGGTAGTGGGCGTACTCCAGCGCCGATGTGACCTGCTCCGCGATCCGCATGGCCTGTTCCGGCTCCAAAGGCAGCCCGAAACGCCGGGTGAGCGACTGGAAGCCCTGGCCGATGCGCGCGGCCACGAAGGGATAGCCCTGCTGCGTGGCCGCCTCCAGGATCGGGGCCAGCCGCGGGTGGTTCATGGTGACCGACTCCAGCCGCCGGCTGAGGTCGACAAAGGCCTGTTGTTGGAGGTCGTTGGCCGGGGCGGGCAGCACCTGGACCGCCTGGCGGCCGTCGGTGGAGAATTGCCAGTTGACCGCTGCCTGTCCGCCGCGCGCGTTGGCAGCCCGGTACAGCGCGATGGCCTTACGTACCATCTTCTCATCGGCCCAGCCCGCGTCTTTGTTGTTGGCCCCGGCGACTTCGTAGCCAGCCAGCAGGGACAGCGGCGCCACCAGCCAGCGGGGCAAGGTCGATTGGCCGGCGGCCGTGGTCGTGCTGCGCAGCATGGAACCGGCAAGGGCGCTAAAAGGACCTTTCATGAGCGTACCTCGACCAAGCTTCGTGAGAGGGTAGGGCGGCCACAGCGTGAAGGCTGGTTCGCCTGAGTCATAGGTGCCGGGCACTTGAATCTATATTGGCAAATCGGTCGCAAGTGCCCGGCACCTGATAACAACGGGTCAGATCGACTGCCGGCCAATCGTAACATACTTGCCAGCAGCCGTCAAAAGGGCGTCGCAGTGCTCACCTTGTCGCGAGGCTGGCTCTGTGATATACTGGCGCCATGTCGATCCTTGACCCGCTGCATCCCCGCTTCGTCCATTTTCCGCTGGCTCTGCTGGCCAGCGGCAGTGTTGTTGCCCTGGTTTATCTTTTGGGCTGGCGGCGGACGGCGCTGCCGGTGGTGGTCTGGGCCATGCTCTTTTTGGGCTGGCTCGGTGTCTTTCCGACCATCCTCAGCGGCCTGATCGATCGCAACCGTGCGCCGGACGATCCGGCGGTGATTGCGGCGCTCAACCCGCATATTGCCGTGGGCTTCGGCCTGCTGATCGTCTATGGGTGGCTGCTCTACGAGCGGCTGCGCAGCCCGGCCGTGCTGGATCAGCCAAAACGACGTGCTTTGTTGATGGGGTTGCTGCTGGCAGGGCTGGCGCTGTTGTTGGTCGAAGGTTGGTCGGGCGGCAGGCTGGTCTATGATCTAGGCGTGGGCGTCGGGCGATGAACTGCTCGTTGGTTGCTCCTCGCGCCGATGCGGCGCGTTTTTAGAATACTACTTGCTATGATTGTGTGCTATAATGCACAACAGAATGGTTTTCTGGCGAGATCAGATCAGCACCTACCCATAGGAGGTACCCAATGAAAATCGGTATTGTTGGAAGTGGCCGCGTTGGCTCGACGGCGGCTTTTGCACTGATTCAGCGCGGCATTGGCGGCCAGCTTGTCATGGTCGATTATGATCCCAAGCGGGCCAAAGCCGAGGCGGCTGACCTGCTGCATGCTACCCCGTTTGCCCACCCCATGCGCGTGGTTTCGGGCGACTACGATGCGTTGGGCGGCGCGCGCGCCGTGATCATCTCGGCCGGCGTGGGCCGCAGCGCCGGTGAAACGCGGTTACAGCTCTTACAGCGCAACGCCGGCGTCTTCAAGGAAGTAGTGCCCAAGATTTTGACCCACGCGCCCGACGCGATTCTGGTGATTGCCACCAATCCTGTGGACATCATGACCCACCTGGCTGCGCGCTATGCCGTGGAGATGGGCGCCCCGGCCAACCATGTCATCGGCTCTGGCACGACGCTGGACACGGCGCGCTTCCGCTCGATCCTGGCCCGCACACTGGACGTCGACTCGCGCCACGTGCATGGCTATGTGGTGGGCGAGCACGGCGACTCCGAGGTGCTGACCTGGTCGCGCACCACCGTCGGCGGCACGCCGCTGGAAGAGTTCTGCGATCTGCGCAACATCAGGCTGGATGACGCGGCCCGCCAGCAGATCGACGAGGAGGTGCGCTACGCCGGGCGCGATATCATCGCGGGCAAGGGCGCGACGTTCTACGGCATCGGCACCGCCCTGGCCTACATCGTCGGCAACGTTATCAACGATCAGCGCTCCGTTCTAACGGTCTGCACCCCTCTGGCGGACGTGGCTGGGGTCAAGGATGTAACGGTTTCGCTGCCGCAACTGGTCAGCGGCCAGGGCGTGTTGGCGACTTTCCCGCTGCCGTTGAGCGACGATGAGCAGGCCAAGCTGGCAGCCAGCGCCAAGGTTGTGCGCGACGCCATCGATAGCCTGGACGAGTCTGGGGCTTAGCTCGCAACTGGTACGCATTACATTTCTGGGCATGCTTCATTGATAGCTGCATGAAGCTTTACAATCTTCGCGGAGTCGAGCACGCCCACGTGTGGGTTTTGCGCCCACAAGCCGCACCTGGGGGTGCTCACTCCGCGGTGAAATGTTAAGCTCGGCATGGTTCATTGACTGGCGCGTGAAGCTTTACAATCTTCGCGGAGTCGAGCACGCCCACGTGTGGGTTTTGCGCCCACAAGCCGCACCTGCGGGTGCTTACTCCGCGGTGAAATGTTAGGTTCGCATGAAATAGATTGAACTATGCCCATTCTGTAGCAACGCCCCCCTTGCCAGGCAAAGGGGGCGTTCTGCGGTGTTAGGCGTGGCAGTCTTGTGCGTATTACACCGATCGCACGTCGGTGCGGTCCAGGTACGTGAGCAGGTAGCGCGTGCGGCCGGCCGGCGCGTGCTCGACAAAGGTGGTGAAGCCCGTGTCGATCTCCAAATCGAAGGGGATTGGCGTCTCGACAAGCACTACGACGCCGCCGCCGGTGTCAGCTTCGGCCAGCAGGTAGATGCACTGGTCGCCAAGTTGAACCCACGCCTCGACGGGCGGTGCATCTGCCAAGCGCCAGACGATGCGGCCCTCCTCCAGGGAGAGATGCGAGCTTTCATCCGGTGGGTGGGGAGTCATAGCGGGGGCGCGGGCTAGGGTCTGGCCTGGGTCAGCGGCTCGGTCACGCTGATGTGCGCACCGGCGTCAGGCAGCGGCGTATCGATCTCCGGCGGCTGGCCGCCGTTGGCCACCAGGGTGAAGTAGTCCCAGGTCGCTTTGCTGACGTCCGCCATGATGCTGTTGCTCACGTCCCACTCCATCCAGCCCGGCTTGTAGATGAACAGGCTGACGACGTAAGGACCGGCCGGCCCCCAAAAAACTGCTACGTCCCCGTGTGCGTCGTTGACGAAGCCGTGTTTGTGCGCATAGCGCGTTCCGGCTGGCACGCCCGATTCCAGCAGAAAATTGTTGAGGTTGAGCGCGATGGCATCCAGTATCTGTTGGCACTCGTCGGCCGTCAACTGATCAGGAAAAGCGGCCAGCAGCGTCCCACCGCCCTGGCTGCACTCGACGATCCACTCCAGCACCAGGCCGACGTCTTTCGGGGTGGTCTGCCGCTGGCTATCAGGTTCTGTATCCCACGTTTTGTCGCTGTTGGCGGGCGTGGTGAAGATGCGCGCTTGGCGGTCGGTGTCGTATGGGCTGGCCATGAAGGTGTTCTGTAGGCCCAGCGACTGGAGCGTTTCGGTCATCTTGAGCGCGCCTTGCCATTCGTCGCCCACGCCGCCGCCGCCGATCTGGCGCAACAACAAGTTGGCCGCGAAGTTACTGCTGAGCGCAAAGGTTTCGCTGAGCAGCTTGCTCACCTCGACGTCGGGTGTGCCATCCAGGCTGGTGCGGTACAGCTCCAGCGCAATCGGTATCTTCAGCACGCTCATGCCGGAAAAGGCGATATCAGGATCGATCGCGGCCTCCTCGTCACTGCCCACCTGGCGGATGAACAGGCTGACGATGCCGGGGAAGCGATCGCTGCGGGCTACCAGCAGTTTCTCCAGCTCTTTGATCGAAGGTGGGGGCGGGGGCACCTCCACCAGTACCAGGTTGGACTGGCGGTTGGTGGGGGAACTGAGGGCGTTCAGGACGCGCTGCGCCGACAGGTCGGGCTCCAGTTCCAGCCCTGGCTGGCCAGCCTGAAACATGAATGTGCTGGTGAAGGGGACGCCGGGCGCCAGCGCCACGCCGTAGGCCGGCCGGGCGACGGTGTCGTTTTCCTGCGCGACCGTGTGCAGCCACGCCGCCAGCTTCTGCTCATCGAACGTCATCTTGAGCGGAATGTCGACAGACGCCACTGGCCGGTCGAAGACCTGGCCCAGGAAAGGCCGCCAGAAGCCGATCCCTTCGCCATAGGGCACGGCCTCGGCCACCATCGCGTTGACGTCCACCTGAAAGTCGATCTCGCTGGGGCGCAGGATGAGGCGCTGGGCGTCGTAGTAGACGGCCACCGGCTGTTGCAGTGCGTCGTGCAGGTTGCGCGCCACATCCTCCAGTGTCTCGCCCTGCGGCGCCAGCCCGCCCAGGGTGACGCCGCCCGGCAGCGGCCCCTGGCTCTGGTAAAAGGCCAGCGCGCTGGGGCCGAGCAAAACGCCAGCGACGATGAGGACGATCAACAGCAAGAGAAGTAGGGGGCGCATGGGTCAATCACAAACGATGAATGATGAATGATGAATGATGAATGCCGGAGGCCAATCACCGCGAGGCTGATTATACCCAGAAACGGGCTGATTATCAACTGCGGCCCGTTTTCCGTTCTCCTATTCCCTATTCATCCTTCATCGTTCATCCTTCATCGTTTCTCATTCCCACTCAATCGTGCCGGGCGGCTTGGGCGTGATGTCGTAGACAACGCGGTTGACGCCGGCCACCTCGTTGACGATGCGGTTGCTGATGCGCGCCAGCAGGTCGTAGGGCAGTCGCGCCCAGTCAGCCGTCATGAAGTCGTCGGTGGTGACGGCGCGCAGCGCGACCACGTCGGCGTAGGTGCGGTTGTCGCCCATCACCCCGACGCTCTTGACCGGCAGCAGCACGGCGAAAACCTGGGATGTGGCGCGGTACAGCCCGGCTGCGCGCAGCTCTTCCAGCAGGATGGCGTCGGCCTGGCGCAAGGTCTCCAGCCGCGGCCAGGTCACCTCGCCCAGCACGCGGATGGCTAGTCCCGGCCCTGGGAAGGGATGACGCCAGACGATCTCCTCGGGCAGTCCCAGCGCCTCGCCCACCGCTCGCACCTCATCCTTGAACAGCAGGCGCAGCGGCTCGATCAGTTGGAAGGTCATGTCTTGGGGCAGGCCGCCCACGTTGTGATGGGTCTTGATGGTGCGAGCGGCCTGTTCGCGGCTGCCGCTGGCGCTCTCGATCACGTCCGGATAGAGGGTGCCCTGGGCCAGGTAGCCTATCGAACGAGGAACGCTGAATGCTGAATGCTGAACAGCGGCAGAAGCAGGAATCCATTGCGCGGCGATGCGGGCGGATTCCTCCTCGAAGACGCGGATGAAGCGGTGGCCGATGCGTTTGCGCTTGGCTTCGGGATCGGCGACGCCCGCCAGGTCGGTCAGAAAAGCCTCCGTCGCGTTGACAGCCACCAAAGGCACCTGCATGTGGCGCTGGAAGGTGTCGATCACCTGCTCGGCCTCGCCTTGGCGCAGCAGGCCATGGTCGACGAAAAGGCAGGTGAGCTGATCGCCGATGGCCTGGTGCAGCAGCGCAGCCACCACCGACGAGTCGACGCCGCCCGACAGTCCGCACAGCACGTGGGCCTGGCCCACCTGAGAGCGCACGGCGGCGCTGGCCTCGGCGATGAAGTTGGCCGGCGTCCAGTCGGCAGCAGCGCCGCAGATGTCGACAGCAAAGGCGCGCAACAGGGCCGGGCCCTGGGATGTGTGTGTCACCTCCGGGTGGAACTGCAGGCCGTAATAGCCGCGCGTTGGGTCCCCCATCGCCGCATAAGGGGAGTTGCTGGAACGGGCCAGCGCCTGCCAGCCGGCCGGCAGCCGCTCGATGCGGTCGCCGTGGCTCATCCAAACGGGCAGAGTGGCAGGTTGCAGGTTGCAGGTCGCAGGTTGCAGGTCAGAGGTCGGGCTTGCGTCTTGCGACGTGCCACCTGCGACTTGCAACGTGCCACTTGCCACTTGCAACCTGCCACCTGCAAACAGCGGACTGTCCGCAGCCAGCAGCTCGATCTCAGCCGGGCCATACTCGCGCGCCTGGGAGGGGGCGACGCGGCCGCCCAGGTTGTGGGCCAGAAGTTGCATGCCGTAGCAAATGCCCAGCACCGGCAGGCCTGACTCCAGCACGTAGGTTGGCAGGGTGGGCGCGCCCGGCTCGTAGACGCTGGCCGGCCCGCCGCTAAGGATGAAACCCTTGACCGCCTGGTTGGCCAGAACCTGCTCGGCCGGAGTATTCCAATGGACTAACTCCGAGTAGACGCGCTGTTCACGCACCCGCCGGGCGATCAGTTGAGCGTACTGTGAACCGAAGTCGAGAACGATGATTGTGTCGTGAGGCATAGGAGGCATCCCGGAACGATGAACGATGAAGGATGAAGGATGAATCCGGATTCCGGAGTCCGGATTCATCCTTCATCGTTCATCCTTCATCATTCAGCAAAGACGATCTTGCCGTTGTCCATGTCGACGATGACGGCCAGAGACTCGATGGGCACGTTCCAGCGGGCCAGGGCGGTGCGGCCGCCTTCGAAGGTCTTCTCGACGACCGCGCCGATGCCCACCAGCCGCGCGCCGGCGTCGACCACACAGCGAGCCAGCGCGTCGATGGTCTGGCCGGTGGCCAGGAAGTCGTCGATGATCAACACCTGGTCGCGCGGGCCGAGGAACTCCGGCGAGACGATAATGTCGGTGATCTTGCCCTTGGTGTGGCTGGGGGCCGACTCGACGATGGCGTTGGGGTGCATGGTGATCGGCTTGCTCTTGCGGGCGTAGAGCACCGGCACGCCCAGGGCCAGCGCGGTGAGGAGGGCCGGCGCAATGCCGCTGATCTCGGCCGTGAAGACCTTGTTGGGCCGCAAGTAAGCGAAACGCGCGGCCAGCGCGCCGCCCACCGCCAGCATCAGCATGGGATCGACCTGGTGGTTGATGAAGCTGTCCACCTTCAGAATGCCGTTGCCGAGATTGACGCCGTCACGGCGAATGCGCTCCTTGAGAATCTCCACAGATAGCCTCCAAACGTTAAGCATGCTCAGACATGACATTTCTTCCGAGAAATGTCATGTCTGATTGTGTTGTCGAGCCGGTTTGATCCTGTTGCATTGTAGTCCACCCCGCTGTGCCTGGCAAGATGGCGGTCGCAGAGAAGTTGTCCGGCCGGTAGCGGGTTGTCCGGCTGGTAGCGGGTTGTCCGGCCGGTAGCCGGACCTACAAGTGCAAGGTTTCGTCCAGAAAGGGCCACAGGTCCACGGTAGGGCGGAAGTAAAGACGATAGGTGGGCACCTGGGCGACGAGCCGTTCGGCTGTTGCCAGCCAGGCCGCGGCGCTGGAGACGCGTTCGACGGCGACTTTCTCCGTGGTCAGCAGCGCCAGCACGGCATCGCCGTGGGACAGCGGCTCTAGCACGAACTCCGGCCCGTGCTCCGGCAGCAGCAAGGCCCGCAGCGGGGCCTGCCGGTTGACGCGCTGGATCATCGCTGGGGGTGTGCTGCCTCCCCAGAACGGGGTGCTGAGCAGGGTGGGCTGCGGGCCGGCCAGGCTGACCACCAGATTCTCGTCCACCAGCACATCGGCATGGCCGGCCGCCAGCCGGGCCGTGGTGGTCTTGCCGACGCCGGACCGGCCGCTATGCGCCAACCCCCAGCCGTTGCGCACCAAGGCCACGCCGTGCAGCAGCAGCGCGTCGAAATCGCGTGGCAGATCCTGCATTAGGATGAAGGAGAGCGCCCGGTCCACGGCCGAGCCGCCGTAGCCGGGCTGAAATACTGTCACCTCGGCCTGACGGGCAGCCAGATCGATCACGCCGCTTACAGGGCCGATCTGAAAGCGGGTGATCTGGTCCTCGTGTGTGACCCAGGGAGGCGCTGCCGAGTCGGCAGATTCCTCCTGCACCAGGCGCACACGCCAGCGGGGGGCCTGCTGGTCAAGAAATGCTTCGTAGCGGCTGGCCAGCTCGGTCAGCCAGGCCTCAGACGGCACGGCCAGCTCGAAGCTGATGCTGGCGATGGTCAACGACAGGGTGTTTGTCATAAGCTCAAGCGTCTCATCAGCCGGCGCAGCAGCCACAGCCCGCCAGCTCGGCCGATCCACCACCACTTGAGGATCGGCTCCCAGGCGCGCGGCCACAGCCGGCGTTCTCCTTGATAGGCAGCCACGACGATGCCCAGCACCTGGCTGGCACCCAGGCGAGGATCAGGCTCCAGCCGATTGTCTCCCTGAGTGATCAGGAAGGGCGGCGCGCGATGCACCAGGCGATGGACTACCAACGAGGTGTTGCCGGCAAACACCAGCAGCGCGCCCGGCGCGATGGTCGCGGGCGGAGGCGCAATCTCGATTTCGCAGCCAGGCGGCAACGTGGGCAGCATGCTGCCGCCGCGCAACTGCCAGCGAAAGCGCCCTTGCTGCGCCAGACTCTCGCGCAGCAAGGGCAGCCACAGACGCAGGTTCGGCAGCGCTTGGCTGCTTGGGTCTATCCTGTCAGACATCGACCAGAGTCTCCGTATACAACTCTGGCCACAGTATACACATCCCCCCGTAATCCTGCCAGAGCCGCAACGCGCTGAACGCGCCAAAGGCCCCGATCTGCTCAACGCAGTGGCGGGGCTTTAGCGCGCTGCTGGCGGTGGACCGGTACCGGACCTTCGTTTACCGGGTACTTATGGGCTGCTCACCGTGTATGTGGCACTGACCGGGCCGTGCCGGGTAATCGTCCCAGACAGGTCGATGTCATCGATCCAGTACCAGTACGTCCTGCCAGCTTTGACCTTCGCGTCCTGCCAGTGATAGCTAAAGCCTTGCGTGCTGCCCGGCGCTTGTGAAGGTACGAAAGCCATGTGACTCGGGGCAGTGTCTGGGGCAGCGCTGCGCATCACGTTGAAACCCAGGTTGTTCAGTTCGCTAAAGGTCTCCCAGGCCACCAGCACGTGGCCCGGTCGGGACTCTGCGCTCAGGTTCGCCAGCAGCACTGCCAACGGCGCTCTATCGCGCAGCGAGAAGGCCGAGTAGACGCTGACGTTCTGTGCTGTTACAAGAAGAGCCGCGCCAACCGCGCCGTAGGCTCCTTCTATCGGTCCTTCCCAGAGCGTGCCGTTCCAGTGATAGCCAGCGGGGCTGTTGACGCCATTAGCTTCGTTCAGGTTGTAGTAAAAGGTGATGTCCGACCGGCTGGCCGTGGTGGGCGTGACGTCGAAGCAGCGTCGCACGCCCGCGCCGCCCTGCTCGCAGGTTTGGTCGCCTTTGACAGTCACCGCCGTGTTATTCATGCTGGCAGCGGGTGCAATGTCTACTCCCCAGTAGCGCGTGTCGCTGCCAGCAGCGGTCTTGATGCGCAGGAACTCCACCACCCCCGCTGCCGCCAGCAGAGACTGGCGCAGCGCGCCGCGGTTGGCAACGGCGCCCTCGACCGTCAATGCAGCATGGGCCAGGTCCAACGTAGCGCCCGGCTGCACGGTCAGGCTGCCGTTGAGCGCTACAGGGCTGTCCAGCGACAGTTGAAACATGTCGCTGGCGCTGCCGACTTGCAGGTGGTGCAGCTTCTGGCTGGCGGGCAAAGCCAGGGTCGCCAGTTGGTTGCCGGAGAGGATTACCGTGCTATTGGTGGCCGTGACCTTGGCAGAGCCCAGCGCCTCCAGGCTGCCATGCAGGGTCAGCGTGGCGCCGGAAATATTGACCTCAGCCCCCGGCTCCAGCAATAGGCTACGCAGGTCGGCCCCGCCGCTGATCGATGGGAAGCGGCCGCCCGATGGCGACGCCGGGATGTTGGCAAAGGTGGCCGCCCCGGGCAGCATACCGCCGCTCCAGTTGGCTGCGTTGTTCCACGCAGTGTTGGCGGCGCCTGTCCAGATGGCGACCTGCTGGCAGGCAGCCACGGCTGCGTCCAGCTTCAGGCGCGGCTTGGTGTAGACGCCGCCGGAGCGGGTGTCGCGCAGCGCAGCGCCGGTCTGCTCCAGAATCGCCTCGATCTGGTTGACGCTCAGCGCGGGATTGACGCCCTTGCACAAGGCGAATGCGCCGGCCACGTAGGGCGCGGACATGGAGGTGCCGCTCATGGCGCCGTAGCCGCCGCCGATGACCGACGAGGTGATCGAATAGGCCGGCGCCAGCAGATCGACCAGGCTGTGTACGTTCAAGACCACCGAGTCGGCCGGCGGGTTATCAGCGTCAGTGACGCCGCCTACGGCTACTGCGCTGGAGATGCAGGCTGGCGCTGCCAATCCGTTGCGAAAACCATCGTTGCCAGCGGCAATCACTGTGGCGATGCCTGCGGCCCGCAGATTGTCGATGGCTGGCTTGCGTGCGTCGCTGTCGCAGGCAGCGGTATATTGGCCGCCGCCCAGGCTCATGTTGACCGACGCCAGCGCGCGGGCCGGGCGCAGCGTGGTGTAGATGTAGTCCAGCGCGCGCATCTGGTCGGTGATGTAACTCAGCACGCAGGTTCCGCTGCTCCCGCAGCCAGCATAGTTGGTGAAGCGAGTGAATACCTGGATCGCGACGATGTTGGCCTGGCGCGCCACGCCGTCGAAGCTGTTGGCGTCGCCGCCGGCCGCGATGCCGGCCACGTGGGTGCCGTGGTTGCAGAGTGAGGATGCGCCATTCCAACAGGCCGCGTTGCTGAGGTCCGACTCGGCGCCAGCCACACCAACCTGTGTGCTGCTGCCGTTGGGGCAGACCGAGGTGTAGCCGCCTACGCCATTGGCGTTGGAGAAGCAGGCGCCATCCACCAGACGTCTGGCGAAAAAGGGGTGGTCGGTGTCGATGCCGGTGTCGAGGATGACCACGGTTTGGCCGCTGCCCTCGAAGCCGGTGGCCCAGACGGATGGCAGTCCGATGGCCTGCGTGCTGCTTTCCAGGGCCGGCGCGGCCGGCACGTCCTCCTGGATGCTGGCTACCTCCGGCAGGCTGGCCAGCTCAGCCAGCGCCTCCGCATCTACCCGAACGGCCATGTAGGGAAGGGTGGTGAAGGTGGCTCCAACCTGCGTCCCGGTTCCCTCCAAGGCGGCCAACACCGCGTCGCTGGCCGCGGC
The DNA here is from genome assembly GCA_049294015.1 of Anaerolineae bacterium. Classification (GTDB taxonomy): domain Bacteria; phylum Chloroflexota; class Anaerolineae; order JAAEKA01; family JAAEKA01; genus JAAEKA01. The sequence continues at coordinate 21,751 of JBAQCH010000221.1, read as the reverse complement.
GATCGCCGCTCGTTGTTCGGCCACATCCGCAGGGCTGGTTTCCGCCTCGGCTGTAAAGGGTTTAGGCAGCGCCAGTTCGGCCAGCACCAACAGGCTGCCGCTGCTGCTGGCTTTGGCCTGTAGGCTTTCCAGCGCAGCCTGCGCGGACTCTGGCGCACTTCCACCGACGGCGATTACGCTGCTTGCTTGTGGCATGGTCACTGTGCCTGACGCCTGTGCTGCGCCGCGCCATTGCAGCGGCAAGCTCACACTTATCACCATCAGGGCGGCCAACAATCTCCAGACCAGATGCTTACCTTCCATCTTGACAATTCCTCTCGCGCTTTTTTGATGCGTCCTACAGGATCAGCGACTTGTGCCGTGCAAACTAGCGGCGTTTAAGGCGCAAATTGCTTGTGATCCGTAGCACAACTATACAAATGCGATTCGTGCTTGTCAATAGGAAATTGGTACTACTCGCCGTGGCCTAACCATGGCGTCATCCCCGCTACTGACGGCGCATGCACTTCGATGCTGCTTGCCAGCGTTACGTTTTGGACAAAAAAAAGAGGCGTCGGACACAAGCGAATGTGTCCGACGCCCGATCAGCTTGGCCGCGTGGCTGTTTTAGCGCGCGGTACGCTTTCGACGAGCATAGGCGCCAGCCAGCACGCCAGCCGCAAGCAGCGCCAGCGAAGCCGGCAGGGCCTGTGTGCGGGCGCCGTCCGCCTGCAAGGCGCTCACTGTCACCGCGGTGGGCACGGCATAGACCACGCTCACCGGCCCGTGCAGCGTCGTTGCGCCGTATTCGTCCAGCGCCTCCAGCCAGTAGTAGTAGGTCGTCCCGACTGCCAGGGTGGCCCGATCCTCCCAGGCGTAGGCGAAACCGGCCGTGCTGCCCGGCGACTGCGAGGGGATCAGGAACTCGTTCAACCGGCGATCAGGCCCGGCCGGCGCCGTTCCCCGGTAGAGGTTGAAGCCACGGTTGCCGATCTCGCTGACCGTCTCCCAGCTCACCAGCACGTGATCGGCCTGCGCCCCGGCCTGGAAGCTGGCCAGCGTCACCGCCAGCGGGCTGCCGCCGGCGTAGATCGCGAACGCGTCCATGGCGTCCAAAGTTTTGTTCACGATCTGGCCACTGCTGTTGACGACGACCCAGGCGTCGGCCGGCGCTCGTACTGTGGTGACCGGGTCGATGCACTGGCCGGTGCTGGGTATGTAGTCATACTTGGTGATGTCGCAGTAGCTGCCAGCCGCCATGCCGGTCTGGTAGGTCGTGACGGCGCTGCTGCCTGTGCGGTTGATGGCCACGAAGCCCTTGTCGCCCAGGCCAAAGGCGATGTGGTCCGTGGGAGCGTTGCCGATGTTTTGCCAGTGGACGATCGGCTGACCAGCCGTCACCTGGCGGAACTTGACCATGTTGGCCGTAGATGTGCGGCGATGCTCGCAAGCCCACTTGCCCCAGGTGTAGGTGCCGGCGCAGTTGTCAGGGATGTTGTCGCCGTCGACGAAGACCGGCAAGGTTGCGCCGCTGCTGCCCGGACCGCCGTTGACCGTGGGCGGCCCGTAGCTGTCGTTGCTGTTGTTGGTCGCATCGTTCTGCCAGTAGTAGCTGGACATAACCGATGGGTGGCCGTAGGGATAGGCCAGCGCGAAGATGTTGGCCAGCACATGCTCCTGGCCGTCGCGGTGGTCCACGATGCATTGGCCGGTGGCGACGCCGTGGCCGCGCTGGTTATCGTGGTTGTCGCTGAAGACCTGGGCGAAGCGGCTGGGCAGCATGTCCGGCTGGGAGAAGCGGTTCTGCAGGTCGCTCAGGCTGCCGGTGCATGCATCGTCGAAGGCCGCGCCGATGGCGTAGGGATAGGCGAACTCGGTCACGTCGCCGTTGGGCGTGTACTCCCAGTCGCGCACCCGCTCGCTGGCGGCGTCGATCATCTCCTGGAAGACGTAGAAGTTACCGGTCAGGCCATTGAAGATGGCTGCGATGTCCTGGGCGGCCATGTGCTTGGCGCCGTCCACCCGAAAGCCCTTGACGCCGGCAGTGAGCAACGCCTGCAAGTAGGTGTGCAGTTCGCTCTGCACGTCGGACTTGCCCGTGTTCAGGTCGGGCAGGCCGCTGAGCTTGCACTGCTGCACCTGGCGGCGATCGCCGTAGTTGCTGATGGTGCAGTCGCTGTGGAAGTCGTCGGCCTGGTACTGTGGGCCGTAGAAGCGGCCGGGCATGGTCGACTGATACTGCGTGCCGGCCGTGCCAGCCGGCGGGCTGCCCACCTGGATGTCGGCCATGTGGTTGATCACTGCATCGACGTAGACGCCGACGCCCAGAGCATCGCACGCCGAGACCATGCTGGTGAACTCGGCCCACGTGCCGCTGCGGCTGGTGAACGTGCTGGGGCCGGCCAGATGCGTCACCGGCTGGTAGCGCGCCCACCACGGATAGTCGCTGGCCGACTGGCCGCCCTGGTCAGCCGTGGGCACCAGGTGCTCGTTGGGCGGCGAGACCTGCACGGCCGTGTAGCCCTTATCCGCCAGGAAGGTACACTCCTTCTCGATGTCGGCCCAGCGCCACTCGAAGAGATGGACGAAGACGCCGGCTGTCGGCTCCACCGACGAGTCGAGGGCAGGGATGATGGTGATCAGGCCGTCGCCCTGGTCGTCGTCCAGTGGGTTGCTGTCGATGTCGTACAGGTCGATCTTCCACTTCTTTTCCTCGCCGGGCTTCTGGCAATAGGCGTTGAAGCCATACGTCCCGGGCGGCAGGGCGTTCAGGGTCGCCTGTGAGATGGTGGCTATGTGTTCATCGTTGTTGCCGACGACGGTGTTGAATGTCATGGGCACATCGCTCCACGGCACGCCGAACTTGCCCCAGTGCAGGTAACAGATGAGGTCGCTGTGGCTGCCGCCAGGGCCGGTGATGCCCGGCTCGTAGACCTGGACGTAGACCTCGAAGCCGCTTGGGCCGAACGCGCCCTGATCGATGGGGTGCGACACGCCGCCGCGCGGCCACATGCGGCCTACCCAGTCGATGGTGCTGGGCGGGGCTGGCGGCGTGAGCGTCTGCGTTGAGACAAAGACCACCGTCGTCCGGGCCGGGATCGTGAAGGTGTCAGTGGCGTCGTTGAAGCTCGCCGTAGTGATTACTGGATCGTCGTCGACACCGTTGGTGTGCAGCGGGTGCAAACTGAAACCGTTGGCGCCGGGGATGGTGAAGGTTTGCTGCACCTTGTTGGCGTTGAAGAAGACCAGGATGTTCTCCCAGTTGGCGTCCAGGTCGGGCGCCGGCTCGTCTGACAGGCGCATGACGATCAGCGCGTCCTGGGTGTTGCTGCTGTTGTAGTGGCCGACGCGGGCGTTGATGTCGGCCTCGGTGGTCAGGCGGAACAGCGGGCTGCTGTTGCGGATGCGCAGCGTCTCACGCAGGTGCGCGGCCGCGAAGTTCATGTCGGCGGTGGTCGGGTCCAGCGCTGTGTTGGCCAGCAGCGGGCCCATGATACCCCAGCGCGTCGAATTGTCCCAGCTAGGCGGCAGGCCGCTGCCGAAGTTGTTGCGGCTGCGATCCCACCACACCCGGTTGAACCAGTCGCCCGAGTCGTAGCTGTTGCGGTCCAGCGACTTGGAGCGCAGGATGTCCTGACCCATCTGCAGGAAGGGGACGCCCTGGGCCAGGCCGACGATGCTGACGCCCATGTTCTGGCTGCGCACCCGCTCGGCCATGCTCACGCTGCTGGGCAGCTTGAAGACGTTCTGGTCGAACAGCGTCTCGTTGTCGTGCTTCTCGACGTAGTTGACCGCTTCCTGCGGGTCGTCGGTGAAGGGACTGCCCTGGCCGTTCCAGTCGGCGCCGCTGCCGCGCAGGGCCGAGCGCAGCCGGTCGGTGGCCGAATGCAGGTTGCTTTGCAAGCGGTTGGCGTACTCGTAGCCGTTCCAGTCGTAGCTCAGGCCGTTGATGAAGCCCTGCTTGCGGATTTGCAGCGTGTCCTCGCTGTAGCCGCCGTGGGCCGCGTCGCGGATGATGTCGTTGAACAAGCCGATGCCTGCGCCGGTCATGTTGTACTTGTCGGCGAAGCAGTTCGGGCAAGTGGTGAAGCCCTTTTGCTGCGCCGAGCCGAAGGTCCAGCCCTCGCCGTAGAGGTAAATCTTGGGGTCTACGGCGTTGACAGCGGCCTTCAGGTTGAGCATGTTCTGCCGGGTGTGGAAGTTCATCAGGTCGAAGCGGAAACCGTCCACCTTGTAGTCCACGGCGAAGCGGACCACCGTGTCGATCATCAGCTTCTCCATCATCTCGTACTCGGTGGCCGTGTCGTCGCAGCACGAGGTGGTGTAGAGGGCGCCGTTGGCGTCGTAGCGGTAGTAGTAGCCGGGCACGACCCGGTCCAGCACCGACTTGTCGCCTTGGCCGCTGGCAGCCGTGTGGTTGTAGACCACGTCCATCACCACCCGCAGGCCGTTCTGGTTCAGGGCCGACACCATGTCGCGGAATTCCAGGATGCGCTGCGCGCCGTTGGAGTCGGTGGCGTAGCTGCCCTCCGGAACGCCGTAGTGGAAAGGATCGTAGCCCCAGTTGAAGCTGTCGGTTGCCCTCGCCCCGCCCACCGCCGCCTGCTGGCTCGACGAGTCGCGCGGCGCCGCCAGCACCGTTGGCTCGCTGCGCTCGGCCACCGGCTCGATCACCGAGGCGATGTCGAAGGCCGGAAGCAGGTGGATGTGGGTCAGGCCGGCCTGCTGGAGCTGCTTCAGGTGGTTCATGCCGTCGGATTGCGCCGCGTTGGGGTGTCCTCCAGAGCCGTCGTAGGTGAACGCCTTGTACGTGCCGCGGTCGCCCGCCGCCACGGTGCTGTCGTTGGCGCTGAAGTCGCGCACGTGCACCTCATAGATCACGCTGTCCTCAAAGTTGACCAGCGCCGGCTTGGCGAGGCTGTCCCAGCCGGCCGGCTTCAGGTCGGGATCGGCCAGGTTGACGAACTGGCTGCGCACGTCGAATGTGGCCGCGCCGTCCTGCGACAGGCTGACCGCATACGGATCGCTGACCAGGTTGTTGACCACAGCATCGACGCTGGGCACATAGACCTGCACGTCAAACAGGTAGAACTGACGGTCCCAACCGGAGTCGCCCGTGACGCTCCAAACGCCGCTGGCCGGGTCCAGGGCCATGGGGTGGTTGCCGACCTCTGCGCCGGCCGCCGTGGCATAGCGTTTCAGCGTCACCGCCTTGGCCGTGGGCGCCCAGACCCTGACCGACGGCGCGCCGCCGCTGTAGGTCACGCCGAGTACGGCATCGTCGGCTGTACCGTTGACCACGTAGAGATCATCTAGGACGCTTTGGGCCTGCACGCGGGTGGCATCCACCCGTGCGCCGCCGCTGTCGTAACTGGCGACGACGACTTGGCCCTTGAGCAGGTACTTGGCGTCGTCGGCTGCCAGGCCGGTCAGCAGGCGAATCTTGCCGGTAGCGTTAGGGTTCTTGGGGAAGCCGCTCACGGTGCCGTCGGTGGTCAGGGGGACGTAGCAAGGGGCAGAAGGCAGGGTGGGCGAGAAGCTGCATGCCGTGCTTTCGGCCGCGGTCGTCATCCCGCCGTCAGGGTCGTAGAGCAGCTTGTAGCTCGATCCAGCTACGCCGTTCCAGGCGATGGTATTGGTGTCCAGCCACATGGCCCTGGCCTGGCTGGGGACGAGGGGGCCAGGTGTTGCGGCGACGGTGTAGCTCCAGTTGAAACCGGTCCAGCCGTAGTCACTGCCAGACTGATTGCGTGTGAACAACTGGTATCGCACGAATGTACCGATTGATTGTGCCGGGATGTCGGCATACCAGTTTGCGCCGGGATACGACGTGTTGTCATATGTGCCCAACACCAGAACATAGTTTGAACCGACATTGTATTGAAGGCCAGCGGTCTCGCCGAAAACCGTGTCGCTGTCCATCCACACGCGCACGGTGTCGGCGCTGGTCGGCGCCGACGGTACTTGAGCGACCCAATTGCGATACGTGGCTGCGCTAATCGGCTGTGGGAATGGCAAGACCGCAACCAGCAGCGCCAGCGCGACCAACAGCGAGAGGATAGTGCGACGATGATTGTTCCGAGGGCTTCTCATGGGTGTCTCCTTGATGCTTCGTTGCATGGCGACCTATTGACAACAGGCGCTGACCCAGGCCGCGGGCCTGACTCAGCGTTGGGCAATTTTAGCATAGCTTGCGCCGGGCCCAAAAGACTCGCAGGCGGGCGCAAGCTGATCCGATAGATGATATTTCCTCCCCTGCCAGCCTGGCGCACTGGGTTCACTGACGCCATAGCACGACCCACTTGGCCGAGTCTACAGCTGACGCCGCTGCATAGTCCTGGCGCAGGCTGTCCCACCACCTTTGCAGGTTGCCAGGCAAGGCGAAATACTGGTTGGGGGTCGGCGCCAATTCAGAGCCGGGCGGCCAATATTCCACGGGTAGGATGACAATTGCTGGCGGTTGCTGCAAGAGTGAGTTCTCCATCTGCTCAGCTTCAGCGCTGCCCGGGCCGAACATGCCGCCCAGCACGACATCGAAGCGTGTCTGGTTGGTGCGCCCGGTGATCAGGTACCACGCTGCGCCCCAGCCGTGGGCAAAGAGCGTGTCGCCGGGCAGCGCCTGTTGCGCGAGGTTGGCCTGAATCTCGGCCGCTTGCGCTGCGCCGGCCGGGTCGCTGATGGCAATGGCGCCCAACGTGGTCGACAGCCAGGCCCGCTGGGCGCGCACGGGCACGTCAGGCGTCAACGCTTGCGCCACCAGGTTAGCGCCGGTCAGCAGCAGCAAGACCGTCAGTGCAGCCGGCCGCCAGCGCTGCTGGCCGGACGAACCCGGCCGCTGCGTCGCCGCGGTATGCGCCGTCGCCAGCCAGACGAACACCGCCAGTGCAGGGGCAATCGCCACGCCGCTGCTGTAGCCCAACAACAACAGGCGCAGGTTGGCCAGCAGCGCGAAGGCCCACAGGGCCCACCAGGGCGGCGGCGCGTGGTATCTGCGTCCCAGCCAGGCTGCGGCGAGCAACAACGGTGTCAACAGCGCCCACGGCGCGGCGACCAGCCACTGCAGGATGCCGCTAACCCACCAGCGCCAACTGATCTCTGACGACGCAGCGTAGGGCGCAAAACGCAGCGCGACGGCCGATGCAACCGCAACTGCCCCTAAGCCCAGGCTGGCAACAGCGCCTGCATAGAACAGCCAGCGCCGGCGATGGCCATGGCGCCAGCCCAGCCAGAACAAGGCCATGGCCAGCCAGAAGGCCGCTAAGCTGGCCAGCCAGCGCTTCGAGCCTAAGTCAGAGCCCCAGAAGGCGCCCTGCGCTACAATGTCATAGCCGCTATAGCCGCGCCACAGCGCCTGCCAGCCGGACGCACTGGCCTGCCAGGCGAAGCCCAGCCCTGCGACCAGCCCGGTGCTTATCAGCCAGCCCAGCCAGGCGCGGGCAGGCGCGCGGCTGCTCAGCAGCAATACAGCCACCACGGCCGCGGCCGTGGCGCCGAACTCCGGCTTGGCCAGCCACGCCAGGCCGGTTGCCGCGCCGGCCACAGCCAGCCACAGCCGGCGTTGAGTCTGATGCCACTGTAAAGCAGCGGCCAGCGCCCCCAGGCTGGCTGCCATGCCCCACGATACCGATTGGTTGTAGACCAGCAAATGCTGGCGAATCAGGTCGCCGGCCATGTGGGGGCCGGTCACGGCCGCGAACGCGACCACAAGGATGGCGTCCAGCGGGCGCAGCAGACAGCGCACGGCAGCGTAGGTGAACAGCAGCGACGCCGCGGCCAGCAGGCCGTTGACCAGCGTGGCCAGGCCGGCGTTGGGGCCCCAGACACGGAACATGCCTGCCAACGCCTGCGCCGACAGGGGACCATAGGCCCAGATCACATCCGAATAGAGCGTCTCACCTTGGCTGAGGCGTGCAGCGGCCTGCAAGAACCAACCCTGGTCGCCCATGAGCATGGGAAAGAAGCGCCAGTAGCGGGCGGTTTGCACAGCCGCCAGCGCCAGCAGCAGAGCCAACGACAGGACAACAAAGCTGCGCGGCGCTTCCCTGCGCCGCGCAGCTTGATCTTTGCTCATCGCCATCGCCGTTCCGGGAGGGTTAGTGATGTCAGTTCCAGGCCTCGGCTGCTATGATGATATCCAGCACATCGATGGCGTCGTCGGCGTTCAGATCATAGCGCGGGTGATAGCTGCCGCTGCCCGCCAACGAGCCCCAACGCGCCGCCACCTCCTGAATGTCGGCCACGGTTACTGCGCCGCTCCCGTTCACATCAGGCACTGCTAACTCCACCGCAATCGCCTGCGAGGTTGTCGAGCCACGGTAGGTTACCGTCGCGCTGACAGGCAGGGTGGCGCTGAGGGTCAAGCTGGATGAAATCACGCTGCGAAAGGCCAGGGTGGTTGGGCTGCCAGCGGGCACGTCGCCGCTCCAGATGATGGTGTGGCTGCCGGGATCGTAAACTGGGCTGCCTGTGCTGGCCGCCAGCCAGGTGGGCGCACTGAACTCGGCGGGCAGCGTCATGGTCGCCTGCACGCTGGGCGCGGGCAGGCCATCGGCATGGGACAGAGACAGCGTGCCGGTGAAAGGAAAGCCCGGCGGCAGCCAATCTCGGCTGCCCACCAGACTCGACGCCACCGCGTCGGGCGCGGTCAGGATCACCGTCAATGCCTGCAGGGCTACGCTGGGCGCCATCTGGCTGCTGACTGTGGTCGGCATGACCAGGTCGAAGTTGTCCGGGGCAGACGCAGCGTTGACCTGCACGGCGAAGGCTACGCTCTGCTGGCTGCCGGGCGGCAGATCGGGCAAGCTCCAGGTGAGGGTATCGCCGTTGTTGATGGCGCCGCCGGTCGCGGTTACCGCCGCCAGGTGCTGGGGATAGTCCACCACGACCGACGGCTGCGTGGTGGTGAAGATGCTGCTGTTGCTTACCGTCAGTGTGTAATTCAGAGTGGCGCCCGGCAGGGCAGCGGCGGCGCTGACCTCCAGCGTGGAGCTTGACAGGTCGCCGGTGGGATAGCGCAGTTTGAGCGCCGGATCGCCGAAGAAGATCATGGTGTCGATCACGTCGTGGTAGCCGGTGCTGTTCTGGAAGAAGTACCATTTGGCGGCATCGACTACATCGCCGGCTCGTTCGATGCGCTCCTGGAACAGCTTCTTGTGCATGCCGCGCTGCAAAGTCAGCAGCGCACTGCCTACGTGCAGGCCAGATGGCGAGAGGTCGGCGATCGATGCCTTCTCTGGCGTGATCACCATGATCTCGGCCAGGCTCTGCATGTAGGGATAGCCCTGGTTAGCGAAGGGCGAGTTCCATACGAAGTAGCCTGTGAGACAGGCGTTAGCCACTGTGAAGGGCAGTTGCGTGTTCGTTGCCAGCATGGGCGGGTCCATCCGCCACAGCGCCGCTGGACTGCCCCATTGAGTCTGGGACCCATGCCCAAACCACTGCATGTACAGCATGCCCTGGTCGTACATCGCACGCACAGCAGGACGCAAGTCAGTTGCAACCGTATGCGTGCCATCTGGACACACGGTGGGACGGCTGAGGCTGTCGTAGTAAACCCTGGGGGCACTGTAAGCCGGCGGCAGCCACTGCAAGCGACCGAAGTCGCTCAAAGCATGGAAATTGCCCGCAGGGTCGGCGCAGTCGTCGGCCACATACACCGCACGCTGCTGCCACAGTCCAGTGGGATTCAGGGTCTCACTCTCGTATGCCAGGATCTTATCGACCATGGCGATAACATCAGCAACGCTGTTGACCGGAAACCGCCCCACTGCCATGTCTGGGAGGTAATCAGCGAGGCTATCGACGCTGACGTACAGGTTGTCTGTTGGCACCTCGCCCCACCATGGATCGACGTAGGCCAGGTAAGGAGGCATCAAATTCGGTAACGTCTGACTACTCACTCGGTTGTAATCGTAATGGCCATCGCCCACTAGCAGCACATAGCCTGGTGATGTTGCCCAGTTATGATAGGCGTAGCTCAAGAAGCTGCGAATAGCGTGAGGATCGATGCGGCCATAGCTCCACTCGTCGTAGATATCCTGCACATCGATCAGCGCTACGTTGAAGCCTTCAGCCGCTCTGTAGTCCAGCAAGGGCTGCACAGCCGTCGCCAGTTGGCTGCCCAAGGTCGTCGTACCAGTGTAGTAACGCTCCGCGCCCACGAGAGCCACATAATCGTAGGCGTGGTCGGCATTTGTCCAGCCGCTGAGGTTCACACGCTCGATCGCTCCTGGAGTACGCAGCGCTGCTTGTGTGCTCAATAGATAGCTGGCGCCAGCCTCGGTCTCGTCCCAGTAGACCATGTAGTTGCTGTTGTCGGCTTGGACGCCCACGCCGCTGAGGCGCAGCGGACGCGATGGATCGCTCACATCGAAGACCGACACGAAGGGCGTCGTGAAACCGGAAACTGCCAATCCGTCGACGGGTGAGAGCATCGCTTCGATATGGAGGCGATCATTGACCGCAATAGCCCGAGCTGGATAGCTGACTTTTACCCAGTCAGGTGAGATCCAGTAATAAGACAGGCCTGGCAATTGGTTCAGATCCGCTACCAGGCTTATCTGGTTCGGCGAGCTATCCAGCCAGATTGCTGGCACACTGGCGGTGATCAGGTGATCTGTCCGTCCATCCCACTGGTAGGTGCCAATATCGTGGCCATTAAGACGCAACGACACTGACTGGTCAGGATTCGCTGCCTGGTTGACGCCTCCGTGGACTAAAGCCCTGATCAGCAGAGCGCCCGTGCTAGTCACGGGATGGGTCAAGGCCAGGGTATAGGGGCGGCTCGCCGTGGGAGTGGTGATATTGGGGTACAGTTGCGTGTCAAAAAAGTGATCGGCTGCATTGGGCCGTTGATAGAGGCTCCGATAATCGCGATCATACTCGACGTGCAGCGTTTGTGTGATCACTGAGGCGGTGGTAGGCACGCTTGTTACTGCAACTGTGCGCGTGCCGATGCGCTGACCCACGACACCCTCGCCATAGACGAACTGGTAGACATTGTAGTCTTGATAGCGGCCGCCATCGTAGGGCACAGCGAAAAAGATCACCAAGTCGTCCTCATCAAAGCTATTGTCGCCAGCGCCGGTGACATCAATGTCAACTTGCTGGCCCTTGTAGTAGACAGCGAAAGTGCTGGGGCGAACACCACTCGGGCCTACAGGCACGCCAGCATTCAGCAGTTCGTCGTAGGTCAGGCGATACAGGCCCTGCTCCTTGGTGTGGATGCGCAAGACACCGTCGCCGGGAAGCTCAGTAGGTTCGTAAAAGTCCCCAGGCGGCGCGGCGGGCTCCGTTACTTCCGCCCCACGCTGCACCTGAACCTGCACGAGCAGGTCGGGATGGTAGCGCAGCTCCTGGGTCACAGGATTGTACTGGAAGGGAAAGACGCGCACGGGCAACACCCGCCGGTCGCCCTGCTGGATGGGCTCCCCCGCCAGAACTGGCGAGGCTGGATAGAAGGCATCCACACTATAGATGTCTGGATCGGGCCGGTCCACCACGGGCACTGCGCTGGGCAGCACCTCCCGGTCCTGCGGCGCCACCGGGCCGTTCAGATCGAGGTCTGGCGTCGGCGCAGCGGCGAGGAAAAGGCGCTCGTCCAGTATCCGGCTGCCGTTGGACTCGAAGCTCAACTCCCAGTCGCCGCTGAGAGGAAGATCAAAAGAAATGCCATGCAGCGGCAGGCTGGGCGCGCCGGGGGCGGTGTGTCGCACGTAGCCTGGCACCTCGATGCCGTTAGCTGTTAACTGGAACTCAGGGGTTTGCACCCTGGCCTCCAAGCGCCCGGTGTCTCCTGCGGCGCTGACTGGCAGTTGCGCTGGCAACAGCCAGGTGAAAACAAGAACCGCTAGCATCAACTGGCGGGCGGTGCGTGACATGACAGTTTTGGTAATCATACACATCCTCTTTTGACAATCAACTGGGGAGATCTGGTTCAAAATCCTGACCTGATGGCGCATGGTGGAGAAAGTACAGATACCACACCACCACATTATTGTATCATTAAACGCGGCATCCGAAGGTTACAACTCCGTTAAAAATGACCAAAGCTCGTTGGTAGCGCCATGCGCAGGGAACAAAAAAGGAACCTCCGCGAAGGATGTCCCTTTTCGACGCTACGCCGATCCAGTCGACCGACTATTAAACTAGTACACGTAGGAGTAAGTAGGCGTGCTTTTTCTCCGCTCCCAGCGGATTTGTGATTCGCCGGGTCTGCGCCTACCACACCGCTGGATCCATGATGCGGCGGGAGCGGTAACTGGAGGGTTATTTACGCCCGATTGTACTAGGTCAGTTCGCACAGCAAGCCCAGTGGCCGCAGTGACCTAGTTAGTCGTATTGGACAGCGGACCAAACGCTGGCCCACCCAGCGGGTCTGGCCCCTGCGCACTGGCCGTAAGGGAGCGTTCGACCAGAATCGCTGGCTCCTGCCATTTTTGTCTGGATGCAGACGGTGTTTCGGTCTTGATCGATGTCGAATGATGCATGATTGCCTCCTGTTGGCTCACAGTTACAAATCGCTTGTTATCGGTATGGTGCGGCAGCAACAAACCCCACCGGCCAGAAAAGACTCATTTTTGGGAAATTTCAACGGGTGACAGATTGTTATAAGCCCATGCTTAAATTATCAACGATGGCTTCACACCTGGTTCTCCGCCAATTTTGAGAAACCAAACTCAGGCATCAATCCAAGTGACTAACTGTCTCTCCGCAAGTTCGCCAAGCAATCTGACGACTGATTGGCGGGCCTGAGGGAGATCTACCATGAACTCTTCAGTCAACACAGCAGCAATATCGTCTACGGATCGGCTTCCGTCAGCCAACTGCCAAATCCTGGATGCTGTTGGGTTGAGCATCCGCACCATGCCCTCGTCAGGGCTGATAACAACGGCATCGCTTCCGTAGACACGGGATGCCACACCGGCTGATTGAATTGGGCGAGCAGAAATACTGGTACTCATAGCTGTCAACACACGCATGGGATTGTATCACAGGTGATCAAATTCGTCAAATGCCGCGCGCAGAAGGCCAGACACGATTCGCGGCAACCTGTTGGTATAGGGACAAGAGTCGCTCCTTCTGGGCGCTCTCCTTGTAGTCGTCCAAAACAGCTTGGCGGGCCGCTTGAACGTTGGTAACCCAAGCAGTGGGTTCACCAGCCGCCATCTCGACCAGCGCGCCTGCCAGCGCATCCGGGTTTTCCGGCTCCACCAGCCGGCAGAAGCGTTCGACAAACGTGTTGCGGTAGGCTGGCAGGTCGCTGGTGATCACGGGGCGGCCACAGGCAGCCGCCTCCAGCAGTGTCGATGGGAATGCATCGCTGTACGGATAGTTGACGACCAAATCGGCCAGTGCATAGACTCCAGGCATGTCCTCGTAAGGGACCTGTGGTATCCATCGAATGGCGTGGCCAATCCCCAGGTTGACTCCCAAGTCATGCACCTCTTGTCCCAGCCTTTCCGGCCTCTTCATGCGCCCCATACCCATCAATACCAACACCATCGGCCTGCCTAGCCGCTGATAGGCTGAAGCAAAAGCTCGCATGATGTGTTGCTGGCCGTAGACACGCCCCCAGCCGCGTGGCGAAAGCAAGACTATCGCATCAGGCGGGATGTTCAACGCAAAACGCCAGGCCGCAACCTTCTCCTCGTAACCGGGGTGAAAGAGACTGCCATCCACGCCGATGGGAAAGCACTCGATTTGCAAAGGCGCCAGTGGTCGCCCATCCAGAACGCGTTGGAGATTAGGGTTCTCCACGAGCAGTGTATGGGCGCTCTGGCGCAGCCGGCGCAGCCAGCGACGATCCTCGATCGTCGCCTCAGAGGTCAAGAAGCGATTCAGAAACCCCCAGGCTGATACAACCAAGGGCTGTAGTCCAGACCTGATGCAGACGTCGGTTTGCCCTTTCAGCATGTAAGAATGGATCACATGGGGCTGAAACTCTGCAGCAACGTGTTGTAGACGAAGCGCGGCGGTGGCCAGCGCCCGCTGGCTGCTTTTACGAGCCTCGATCTGATGATTTGTCTTGACCCGTTGCGGCAGCAGGTCAACCACCCTATAACCTGAAGGCCGCATGATGGCCGGAGGCGTCCGTAAATCCGCCAAACAGACTTCGATACCGCCCTCCACAGCCCAGTCGATATGTCTTCGCATGGCAACTGCCGACCAAGGACCTACCATCAACAAACGCATGCCTGCCTCCGTGTGGGTGATGACCTGAGACGTCAACAGGTCGTTTTTCGATCAGTAGCCTGACCAACGATGGAACGCAAGCATGTCAGCGCTTTGCCAGGTCGGCATATAGTCTCCATAGTCGCTCCTGAATCACCGCATCGTCGTATTCGCGTTCGACGATCGCGCGCGCTTGACTCAAGCGAGCGTATCGCTCCTCAGGCGCTTCGTTGACCACGTGGACCATGGCGTCAGCCAATGCTTCGATGCTCTCTTGCGCCACCAAGGTAGCGAAGTCCTCTACAAAAGTACCACGGTAGGTGGGCAACAGCGGGGTGATCAACGGCACCTGGCATGCAGCAGCTTCGACCAGCGTTGCTCCAAAGGAGTCCATTGCGGGGTAGTTGACCACGGCGTCGCCCATGGCGTACAAGGTAGGCATTTGACCGTAGCGGATGCGTGGTAGCCAGAGGATAGAGGCGGCTGCTGCCGTGTCTGCCACCTCCTGCCATACCTCAGCCATGTGCGGTAACTCTTGTGGGCCGCGTCCCAGGCAAGTGAAGGCCAACTGCGTGGGCCTTTGAAAGCGCGGGAATCCGAGTACATAGGCCCGCAGAACATCCTGGTGCCTGTAGTACGGCGCCCACATGCGGGGCGACAGCAGAACGAAGGTGTCATCTGGAATGGCAAAGTGGGCACGCCACTCAAGAGCCAGCCCAGTCCGTCCAGGCCGAAAGGCCTGGGTGTCTGCACCCATGGGCAGATGTACGACCTGTCCACCAACTTTGACCCAGTGAGCAGCGGGCTCCAGTAAGGTCGGAGCGTCCACCAGGACCGCATCGCTGGCAGACAGAATCTGCTGAGTCATCCGGGCAAAAGGTCGCTCCGGTTGTGCAACCGCCTGGCTCAGTCCGCCCCATGCGGACACCAACAGGGGACCAATACCAGCGCGAGCACAAGCCAAACCGCGGATATCGATGCTGTGCACATGAACTACATCGGGCTGCACTTTGCTGGCCAGCGCATGCATCCTGGAGGCCTCGATCCGGTCAGCCAGTTTACCCAGCCGGGCACGCCGCAGCGCTCCTCCCATTCTCCGGATCGGCAGGAGCGGGTAGAAGTCAAAGGTACCGGGCAGGAGTTCTGGGTGTTGGTTGGCGTAATCGCTTACCCAGACTTGCTCATTGCTGGCAGCCATCCAGTTCAACACCCGCTGCATGGCCACCACGCCTGTCGGCCCGACGGTCATGATACGCATGACGGCACCTTGAGAGCACTGGCAAGAAAGTCCCACAGCTCGGCTGTCGGACGAAAACGCAGCCGATAGACCGGCAGCGCTTGAACCAACCGGTCGACCCGCTCCATCCACAGCCGGGCGCTATCGAAGCGCTCCACGGCGGCGATGTTGGTGCGCAGCAGCTCCATCACCGCCTCGGCCGGCTCCATGGGGGTCAACTCGAAATCAGGGCCGTGGGCCAGCAACAGCAGGGCCGTGGCCGGCGCCGCCCGTTTGACCCGCCGCGCCAACTCCGGCGGCGTGGACTGGCCCAGAATCGGCGTGCTCAACAGCAGGGGCTGGGGGCCGGCCAGATCGACGATCAGCACCTCGTCGTTGACCGGTTCACCGTAGCCCAAGGCCAGCCGGGCCATGGTGGTCTTGCCGGCGCCCGAGTGGCCGCTGGCTACCAGCCCGTGGCCACGCCAGAGAATGCCGGCGGCGTGCAGCATCAGACCCTGGCCCTGGCGCAGCAGGGCGTGCATACAGCCATAGCCCACGCCGCGCTCGATGGCTGAGGCGCCGCCGGCCGGCGAGGAGGTGCGCACCAGCGCTTGTTGGCGCTCCAGATCGACCCAGCCGGCGAAGCCCTCGACACAGAAGCGCGTCAGCGGCCCCTCATGCTTGATCCAGCGTTGCGGGTCCGGCTCCAGGTCCGGCTCGTGGCTGACGGTGACCTGCCACTCCGGCTCACAGTCCAGCGCAAACTCGCTATACAGCGGCGCAAGCGCGGCCAGCCAGGTGTCGTCGGGCAGATGCACCTGAAAGCCGACGCCGCCTACGGACATGCCGAAAGTGGAAGGAGAGATGGTCATGGGTCACAGTTCCCCCGGATACGCATCCTGCTGGCTGGCCCACAGCGGATCGGCGCAGGGCGGCTCCAGGCGGATCTGGCGGCGCAGGGCGTACAGCAGGCAGTGGCACAGCACGGCGAAGGCGTCCTCGACCTGTTCCATGCTGTGGCTGGGGACATGAACGACCCTATGGTTGGGCTCAGGTTGGGCCAGCCGGCCGCCGTCGAAGCCGACCATGACCAGCGTGCCGGCCCCGGCCTGGCGTGCCAGGGCCAAGGCGTTGACGACGTTGGCCGAGTTGCCGCTGCCGCTGATGCCGATGACCAGGTCGCCCGGCTCGATAAGGTTGCGCAATTGCTCGGCCAGGGCCACGGCGTAGCCCTCGTCGTTGCTCCAGGCTGTCAGCGCTGGTGTATTGTCCACCAAGGCGCTGGCGCGGAAGCGATGGCGGTCGGCCACGTTGGCGCCCTTGTTCAGATCGCCGGCAAAGTGACTGGCAATGGCTGCGCTGCCCCCGTTGCCGCAGACGTAAACGCGCGCGCGCCGCCGCCACGCGGTCAAGAGCAGGTCCGCGGCCGCTGCGATCTGGTCAGCCGGCAGGGCCGAGACAAGGGCCGAGACATCAGCCAGGTAGGTTTCGATGGGTGATTGTGTGATAGCTGTAGGCATGGTTGGAGAGAGAGGCGATGGTGTTCCCTTCTGTGTTGCGCTCGATTATACCCCGGCAACAACGGCTTTGGCAAGCGTAGCACGTAGAACGTGCCGCGTTTTCAGGCGTCATCCTGCCTATGCAGCCACGCCTTGGCTGCGCCGGCCAGGGTCGCCAGCGGCGCCTTCTCGATCGTGCAGTCGGGCAGCGAGTCCAGGAAGAGCTGGCCGTAGCGCTTGCTGATCACCCGGTTGTCCAGGATGACGCACACGCCGCGGTCCTGGCGGCTGCGGATCAGTCGGCCGAAGCCCTGGCGGAAGCGCAGGATGGCGTCGGGCACCGAGTATTGATAGAAGGCGTCGTCGAAGGTCTCAGCGCGCGCGGCTACCACCGGATCGTTGGGCACGGCAAAGGGCAGGCGCACCAGCACCAGCCCGCTCAACGCTGCCCCCACCACGTCCACCCCCTCCCAGAAGCTGCGCGTCCCCAGCAGCAGCGAGCGCGGCGTGTTGCGGAAGTTCTCCAGCAACTGGCGCCGGCTGCCGCCGCTGCCTTGCTGAAAGACGGTGATGCCGGCCGCAGCCAGCCCCGGCCCCAGCGCTTCGGCCGTCTGGCGCAACTGCTGGTTGGCGGTGAACAAGGCCATGGTGCGGCCGTCCAGCGCGCGCGTCAGCAGGTCGATGGCCTGCTCCACCTGACGCTGAAAGGCCGGGCCGTTGGGCTCGGAGATGTCAGTCGGCACGAAGACCAGGGTCGAGCTCTGATAGTCGAAGGGGCTGCCCACGGTGCCCGTGCGGGCCTCGCGCGCGTGCAGCCGTTCCTGGATATAGCTGTAGCTGCCGGCTGTGCGCAGCGTGGCCGACGTCAGCACCACCGTGTCTTTGACCATGAACAGGTGCTGCTCCACCAGCGGCCCCACGTGCAGCGGAGCCATGTGCAGCGACAAGGCGCGCTCGGCGCCGTTGATCTCGGCCCAGTAGATGCCGTTCTCGTCCGGCTGGCTGATGGCCGCGTGCATCTGGGTGTAGGCCTGGCTGAACTGCTCGGCCAGGCTGCCGGTGTCCGCAGTCAGGTCCTCCAGGCCGGGCGCACCGCTGTCGTTCAGCTCGGCCAGCCCCTGGCGCAGGGTGTTCAAAGCCTGGCTCAGGTCGTACAGCGGGCCAGCCAGGGTGTCCCAGGCGATCTCCACCTGGGTGTAGCCGGGCTGGGTGCGCACCTTGCGCTCCAGCCGCACCCGCAGGCCATAGGGCCCGACCACCGCCTGGTCGGCCGCCAGGAACTCGGCCAGCACGTTGAAGAACTGGCGCAGCAGGTCGCGCGCGTGCTCGTTGCTGCGCTGCACAGCCAGCAGGTAGCGGTCCATCTCCTGGCGAACGGTCGGCATCAGCCCGGCCTTCTCCAGGCGCCGCCGCACGTCGTGGACGATGCCGCCGCGCCCGTCGCCGCCATCGGGGTAGACGTCGTTCAACATGCGTTCCAGGCCCGGCTGCGAGGCGCTGAAGCTGAGCTGCTGGGTGGTGGCGTCCTCCAGGTGGTGCGCCTCGTCGACGATCAGATGGCGATAGGCCGGCAGCACCTGGTTGCCAGCCGCGACATCGGACAGCAGCAGGGCATGGTTGACGATCAGCAGATGGGCGCTGTCGGCCTGGCGCCGGTTGCGGTAGAAGAAACAGCGGCCGCCCTGGCTCTGCACGCACAGCTCGTCGCTGCACGCGCCGCTTTCCGAGGCCAGCCGCGCCCAGATAGCTTCCTCGCGCCCGCCCCAGAGAAAGATCTCGGCCCGGTCGCCGGTGTTGGTCTGCGCCAGCCAAACCAGCACCCTGGCCAGCACCCGCAGCTCGTCGTCGTTCAGATCGGCCCGGCTGCGCATGGCGTCCAGCCGACGGGGGCAAAGGTAGTTGCTGCGGCCTTTGACCAAGGCTACCCGCAGTGTGCTGGCCTGGCGGGCGAACTGCTGGAAGCGGCTGTCGCCTTCGACCGGCTGGTCGCGCAGCCCCTGGAAGACGGCCAGCAGGTCGGGCACGTCCTTGGTGTAGAGCTGGTCTTGCAGGTTGATGGTGTTGGTGCTGACCACCACCCGGCTGCGGTTCTGGATCGACCAGGCGATGGCCGGCAGCAGGTAGGCCAGGCTCTTGCCGGTGCCGGTGCCGGCCTCGATCAGCAGGTGGTCGGCGTTGTTGAAGGCGTCGGCCACTGCGCGCAGCATCTCGACCTGCGGCTCGCGATGCTCATAGCCGGCCAGCGCCTGGGCCAGCGGGCCGCCCGGCTGCAGGAAACTGGTCAGCAGGTCCACGTCGATCGGTTCCGGCTGGTCGGCGGGCGTCAGCGCCGCGTCGGAACGGCTGGCCTGGCGGGCCGCGGGGCTGAGCAGCGGCTCCAGCCCGCCAGCCTCCAGCGCTTTGCGTTCGTAGGTCTTGAGCAAGACGCTGCGGGACGCCTGCCTCTCGGCGCCGGCAAAGAAGGAGCGCAGGCTCCAGGCCGTCGACGCGGCCAGGCGGTTGATCTCGATCAGCGTGGCCAGGGGTAGCCGCGCGGCCTCCTCTTGCAGCGCGGCCAGCAGCAGCGCCGTGGCGCGCGCGTCGTCCAGCGCGCGGTGCTTCGTTGGCTGGCTGGCGCCGAACTCGGCTGCCAACGCGCCCAGGCTATAGCTGGAGCGGCCCGGCAGCACGATGCTGGCGATCTCGAAGGTGTCCAGCACGGGGTTGGAGAAGTTCAGCCCGGCCGCGCGCACGAAGCCCAGATCAAAGCTGGCGTTGTGGGCCACGACGGGCGAGCTATCCACGAAACGCCGCAGCGGCCCCAGCACCTGGCCGATGGCTGGCTGCCCGAGCAGGTCGCGATCGGCGATGCCGGTAAGCTGGCTGATGGCGAAGGACAGTTTGCGGCCAGGATTGACCAGCGTCGACCATTCGTCGACGATCTCGCCGTCGCGCAGCCTGGCACAGCCGATCTCGATGATCGCGTCATGCTTGGCGTCGAGACCGGTGGTCTCCAGGTCGAGGGCAACGTAGGTTTCGGACATGGCAGCGCCTATTCCCCCAGGATGTGGGTGCGCAGTTTGGGCCCTTCGAGCCTGAGGTCCAGCCGGTTGAGGACGTTGCGGTCCAGGAGAATTTCGCTACTTGCGATATCGCCTGCCACATCAAGCCCCGGAAACACGAGATCGCCGAGTCGCACATCGACCTCATACAGACCAACGGACTGTCTCTGGGACCACTGCGTCCTCAGCGTTACGCGTTTCAGGTAGGGAGCATTGAGTTGGCGCAAAAACGCCA
Organism: Anaerolineae bacterium; assembly: GCA_049294015.1. Lineage (GTDB taxonomy): Bacteria > Chloroflexota > Anaerolineae > JAAEKA01 > JAAEKA01 > JAAEKA01. Next base: position 1,606 of record JBAQCH010000221.1, on the reverse strand, counting down.
ATGGAACGATAGTCAAGTCAGCTCCACTATCGACCATCGCAGTGTAGGGGCCGTGCCAATCAGAGCTATCTGGAATAGCTAGCCATACGTCGAGGACCGGGAGTGGAGGCAGGCGTTGGCGATCATAATTCTGTATCATGTTTCGTCAGTTACCAAGTGGGGACTGCGCATCCAGAAAGTCTGGACCGGTTCATCCTCGACGAGCGTGAAAAAAAAGGGGACATTGCCGTATTGCTTGCGGATTCTTCTACGCAAGGCCACGCGGTCAATGTCGTGATCGATTACCTTGCCATGACGCATCGCAACATAGCGCCCGCGGTACTGCGCCAGGATCTCCTTGTGCTGGCGCTCATAGGCGCGCTGTTCCTGATCGACCTGCTGTACTTGTATATCCCAGTCGCTAAGTTCCTGCTCCTCCCCATTGACCGGCGCAGGATCTACGCTGATGAGAAATCGTGCAAAATCGAGCACCTGTGCGATGCGAGTCGCACGCATCTGGCGCACCGTTTGCAGCAATTCCCGTTCGATGTCATCCACCATCGCAGTCATGGTTCCACTCCTCGAACACCGAATGTCCGAACAAAGGTTCTCGTTGTACCGCTGCATTATACCCGAACAACCCATTTGAGCCAAGCATCCGGCTCCTGAAAACAGCGCACGTGGGTGCGACCCATTCGGCAGGCAGCGGCAACGACCGCACCCAATCTTGACAGAGTGCCCTGTCCGGTATAAACTGCTGTCGACAATTGATCAGTGCAAGGGGAGCCGGGAAGCGCCTGGCTGAGAGGGTGGCCGATCTGCCACCGACCCTACGAACCTGACCTGGGTAATGCCGGCGTAGGGATGCCTTTGGGCGCAATTACGAGGCCATCTGCCGTTACCAGGCAGGTGGTCTCTTTTTGTTTGGCATGTCCAGACCCTGGTCGTCACAGCTTATGCGCGCGTTCGTCGTTGCCAGCAGCCCCCATGCCCTTCAGCCGGCCGGCTACCAGCCCCAGCCCGGCGATCTGGTGCTGGCCGCGGACGGCGGGGCCGATCTGTGCCTGGCCTGGGGCTGGCCGGTGGACGCCGTCGTGGGCGACATGGATTCGGTGGACGATGCGGTGCGCCGCCAGCTTGAAGCGCGCGGGACGCCCTTCGTCGTCTCCCCTGTCGAGAAGGACGAGACCGACCTGGAGTTGGCGCTGCGGCTGGCGTTGGCGCGCTCCGCGCGCGCGCTGGTCATCGCCGGCGCGCTGGGCGGCCGTATCGATCACACCTTGGGCAACATCGCCCTGCTGGCTCTGCCCGCGCTCGCCCATGTTCCTACCTGCATCGTCGATGGCAGCCAGACCCTCTGGCTGGTGCGCGACCGGCTGACCATGCACGGCCAGCCCGGCGACACCCTGTCGCTGATCCCGTTCGGCGGCGACGCGCACGGCGTCAGCGTCAGCGGCGTTCGTTGGCCACTGCACGAGGCTGACTTGCCGCTGGGGCCATCGCTGAGCATCAGCAATCGCATGACTGCCGAGCAGGCCGAGATCAGCGTGCAGGCCGGCATGGTGCTGGCAGTCCACATTACCCGTAGGTCCGGCTACCAGCCGGACATCTCTGCCCGTAGGTGCGG
>JBAQCH010000220.1:0-10945 GCA_049294015.1 Anaerolineae bacterium | reverse complement strand
CTCTGGTTCAGCGGCGACGGCGGCGGCGAGTACCAGGTGGTGGCCGCCGGCGCGCCCCTGCCATACGACGAGGCCGAGGCCGCGCGCATCTTTGCCTGCCACGAGCTGCTGATCCACCTGGACCTGGGCGCCGGCGCGGCCGGGGCCACGGTGTGGACCAGCGATCTGACCCACGACTACGTGTCGCTGAACGCGCACTATCGGACATAAGCTGCACACAAGGCGCACGGCTTACAAAGTAGGAAAGCAAGACTTGAGTGTGGTGGAATGCGACACAAAGTTGAGATCGACCAGAGCATCAAAATTGAAGACAAAGGCGCCACGATTCTAGCTTTTGCTAATGGACTGGCTTTCGCAATCGAAATACCAGCTAATGTCAAGCTGACCGGTCTCCAGATGTTGAGAGATCAGGCCAGAAAGCCTGGCGTAGCTCATCGTCTTCTCTTCGCTGCGAGCTTGTTCCTTCTACTGAGAGACCATCTGGACCAAATCGAGCGCGTTGTCATCGATGTCGAGTATGAAGGACATGAAGCGGAGATTGGCGCGTTTCTACTGCGTTTCATCTGGAGAGACTACCCCTCCTTCGAACCGTGGCGCATTGAGTTCGGCCTTGTCGGCAAGAGCTCACCCGCTCATCACAAAGCTGAGGCCGTACGCAGAGGCAAAGACCGCAAGTATCGGAGAATCACCGAGGCAGAGCTAGCGCATCTATTGGAATAAAAAACAGATCGGGGGGTCCCATTACGCTCGCCAGTGGCGGCTCACGGCCGAAGCCGAGTGGGAGCTGCTGCCGGGGCCTCCGTCCGGTTTTCGACCGGCACAACGGGACTTTCACCCGTCAGGGACCTGCGGCCACCCGATCTATCTCTGCCATGAGTATACTACGCTTTCCCCCTGTTGGCAAGCGTCAATCCAGCCCTTCGTCCCCCTGCAAGCAGCGTACCAGTTCACCAGTTTACCAATCAACCAATCAACCAATCACCTAATCACCCCATCAGGAGACCACCCATGCAATACCGTAACCTCGGCCGCACCGGCCTCAAAGTCAGCGAGCTGTGCCTTGGCACCATGCAGTGGGGCTGGACGGCCAGCGAAGAAGCCAGTTGGGCCGTCATGGACGCCTTCGTCGCGGCCGGCGGCAACTTTATCGACACAGCCGACATCTACTCGCGCTGGGCCGAGGGCAACCCCGGCGGCGTGTCGGAGGAGATCATCGGCCGCTGGATGAAAGAACGCGGCAACCGCCGCCAGATCGTGCTGGCCACCAAGGTGCGCGGCGTGATGTGGGACGGCCCCAACGGCGAGGGCCTCAGCCGCGGCCATATCATGGCCGCCGTAGAGGATAGCCTGCGCCGCCTGCAGACCGACCATATCGACCTGTACCAGACCCACTGGTACGACGCCGGCACGCCCATCGACGAGACGATGCGCGCGCTGGACGACCTGGTGCGCCAGGGCAAGGTGCGCTACCTCGGCTGCTCCAACTACCCGGCCTGGCGGCTGGCCAAGGCGCTATGGGCCAGCGACAAGCTCGGTCTGGCCCGCTACGACAGCATCCAGCCGCACTACAACATCGCCTACCGGGCCGAGTTCGAGCGCGAGCTGAAGCCCCTGTGCGAGGAAGAGGGCGTCGGCGTGATTCCCTACAGCCCGCTGGCCGGCGGCTTCCTGACCGGCAAGTACCGCCGCGACGCGCCCGTGCCCGACAGCGCGCGCGCCAGCGCCGTTCAGCGGCGCTATCTCAACGACAAGGGCTTTACCATCCTGGAGGCGCTGGAGAAGCTGGGTCAGGCGCGCGGTAAGTCAATCGCCCAGATGGCGCTGGCCTGGCAGCTCAGCCAGCCGGTCATCACCTCCCCCATCATCGGCGCCAACAGCGTTGAGCAGCTCAACGACAGCCTGGGCGCGGTCGGCGTGCGGCTGAGCGAGGAGGAGATGAAGGCGCTGGATGCGGTCAGCGCGTGGGAGTAGGGGAGGAGAACTGGAAGAACTGAGGGAAAGGAAGGAAAGCAGGGAAACCGCCTTTCCTGAGTTCCTCTCAGTTCCTCCAGTTCCTTCGGTTCTCAGCGCCTCCATTGCCAGAAGCTATGGATTGTGGTATGCTATGCCCAGAGAAGCAGATGGAGGTGTGACATGACCCTGGTGCTGGACCGAGACCTGAAACAACTGCTGGACTCGCCGCGGCTGCCGTTTATCGCCCGTCGCATCGACGCAGTGCTGGCGGACGAAAAGCGGCGCCGACGCGAGTTCTACGCGCAGATCGACGAGAACGACAAGGCCGAGTTCATCAACGGCGAGGTGATCATGCATTCGCCGGTCAGACTGCGCCACAATGTCAGCGGCAAGCACCTGTTGGTGCTAATGGATGCCTTCGTGACTACCCGTGGTCTTGGCTACGTGGGCTACGAGAAGATCATGGTCTCGCTGACCCGCAACGACTACGAGCCGGACATCTGCTATTTTGGCCCGGCCAAGGCAGCGACCTTCACCCTCGACCAGATGCGCTTTCCCGCGCCCGATCTGGTGGTCGAGGTGATCTCCAAAAGCACCGAGCACAACGACCGCGGCGTCAAGTTTGAGGACTACGCCGCCCACGGTGTGCAAGAATACTGGATCGTCGACCCTGACGCCGAGACGCTGGAGCAGTATCTCCTGCCCGAAGGCGGCGACGTCTACCGCCTGGCGATCAAGGCTATGACTGGCCAGGTGCGCAGCGCCGCCATCCCCGGCTTCGAGATCCCGGTGCGGGCCATCTTCGACCTCGAAGCCAACCAGGCTGCGCTGCAAGCCCTGCTCAACACCGCGCCATGACGGCGCCGGCTGCCCAACCAACCGGCGCCCGGACCACCGTCTTATGACTCCTATCGCAACGGACAAAACCCTGGCCATGCGGCTGCTGGACGGGAAGAAAGTCGCCTATGTCGCCCTGTGCTACGACCCTGACGTTTATGTCAGCGCTGCAGAGGTGGCGGACGCCATCGGTATGCCGCACGAGCAGGTGTTCAAGACCCTGGTCGCCCAGCCCGACGCGGGCAAACCGCTTCTGGCCGTCATCCCGGCCGGCAGCGAGCTGGACCTGAAGGCGCTGGCCCAGGCGGCAGGCGTCAAGAAAGTGCGCATGGCGACCCAGGCCGACGCGGAACGGCTGACCGGCCTCCAGAAGGGCGGCATCAGCGCGCTGGCGCTGGTCAACAAGGGCTTCTGGGTCATCCTGCACAGCAGCGCCCAACAGTTCGCACAGATCGGCATGAGCGCCGGCCAGCGCGGCGTGCAGGTCGTGCTGGCGCCAGCCGATTTCCTGCGCGTGACAAGCGCCCGACTCGCACCTATTGCCAGCCAGAAACACGAGAATGAGCCACTCAGCTAAGCCAACCACACTCTGGGGCGGCCGCTTCGCCGAAGCCGCCAGCCCGCTGCTGCGCCAGTTCAACGACTCGCTGCCCTTCGACCAGCGCCTGTGGCTGGAGGACATCTTCGGCAGCATGGCCTATGCCGACGCCATTGCTGCGGCGGGCCTGCTGACGGCCGAGGAACGCGACGCGCTGCTGGCCGGGCTGGAGCAGGTGGCCGAGGACTGGCGCGCTGGCAGCTTCCAGGTCGCTCCCGGCGACGAGGACATTCACACGGCCGTGGAGCGCCGGCTGGGCGAGTTGATCGGCCCGCTGGCCGGCAAGCTGCACACCGGGCGCAGCCGCAACGACCAGGTGGCCACCGACCTGCGCTGGTGGCTGCGCAGCCGGGTGGACGAGATGGACGGCCTGCTGGTCGAGCTGCTGCGCGTGGCTATGGCGCGGGCCGAGGCCGAGATCGACGTGCTGATGCCGGGCTACACCCACCTGCAGCCAGCCCAGCCTATCCGCTGGTCGCACTGGCTGCTCAGCCACGCCTGGGCCTGGCAGCGCGACCGCGACCGGCTGGCCGATCTGCGTCAACGACTGAACCGCAGTCCATTGGGCGCGGGCGCGCTGGCCGGCAATCCCTTCGCCGTCGACCGCCACGCGCTGGCCGCCGACCTGGGCTTCGACACGCCCATCCCCAACAGCATCGACGCCGTGCGCGACCGCGACTACGTGGTCGAGTTCCTGAGCTGGGCCGCGCTGCTGGGCAGCCATCTGAGCCAGCTCGCCGAAGATCTGATCCTGTGGAGCAGCCGCGAGTTTGGCTTCGTGCAGGTGGCCGACCAGTGGAGCACCGGCAGCAGCCTGATGCCCCAGAAGCGCAATCCCGACTCGCTGGAGCTGTTGCGGGGCAAGGCCGGCCGGCTGGTGGGCAACCTGGTCAGCCTGTTGGTGACGCTCAAGGGCCTGCCCGCAGCCTACAACAAGGACTTGCAGGAGGACAAAGAGCCGCTGTTCGACTCGGTCGACACATTGCTGGCGGCTCTGCCCGTGGCAGCCGGTGTGCTGGCGACGCTGGCCATCCGTCCCGAACGCATGCGGGCAGCGTTGGGCGACGAATTGCTGGCCACCGACCTGGCCGACTATCTCGTGCGGCGCGGCGTGCCCTTCCGCCACAGCCACGAGCTGGCCGGCCTGGCCGTCAAACGCAGCGAGGCGTTGGGCGTCAGCCTGCGCGAGCTGCCGCTTGTCGAATATCAGGCCATCAGCCCACAGTTTGGGCCGGATGTCGCCGCGGTCTTCGACTTCGAGCAGTCGGTGGAGCAGCGGGCTGTCTTCGGCGGCACAGCCAAGGCGGCAGTGATCGCCCAGATTGCCGCGCTGAACACTCTGGTGGACGGCGCAGCGGCTCGATAATACAGACCGTCGTGGGAGCACAAGAGCGGCGGCGCTGGCAGCGCGGGGATAAGCCGCTTGCGGATCAGCCTGTAAGGATCGCCGTGAACCTCGCTTCTTGTTCCATCGTGGCAGATGCGAGACCGTTGGCCGCTGCACAGGCCTGCCGCGTCGAAATCAACCAACAATCGTTCAAATACTGTATGAAGAGGCACACTGCGATGAAACGTTGGACTGACTTACTCAAGCCCTTAACCCTGCTCATGATCTTGAGCGTTCTGCTGGTCACACCCAGCCTGGCCGCAGGGCCAGAACCAGAAGCTGAAGCAGCGCTGTTACCCTACGAGTACGCGCGGGTCTGGCAGAAGCCTGTGCCGGTATACGCCGCGCCCGGCGACCCGGCCCGCATGCCCCCCATCGACACCTTGCTGCCGCCCGACTCCTGGGTCAGCATCGACGAAGTGGTGGAACAAAATGGCCGGCAATGGTACCGCATCGCCAACCAGGCTTACGTGCTGGCCGAGGATGTGCTACCCGGCGCCCCATCGCTGTTTCAAGGCGTCACGCTAACGCAGACGCTGACCTACCCGCTGGCCTTTATCGCCACCCAAGGGCTGAACGTGCGGGCCCGTCCCGGCGCCACACCGGATAACCCGCCTATCGCAGCGGTCAACCGTTACGACGTGGTGGATTATCTGGGCAGCCAGCCGGCCGGCAACGCGCTCTGGCATCAAATCGGCGTCAACCAGTACGTGCATGGCGCCTACGTGCGGGTCGTCTATCCGGTACAACGGCCGGCCGGCGTACACGGCGATGCGCGCTGGATCGCCGTCGACCTGGCCCAGCAGACCTTGTCGGCCTACGAAGGCGACCGGATGGTTTTCGCGACGCTGGTCTCCACCGGCCGGCCGCCCTGGTTCACGCCCAAGGGACTGAACCGCATCTGGATCAAGCAGCAGACTGGCGACATGCAGGGCGGCATCGTCGAGCGAGGCGACTACTACGCCTTGCAGGACGTGCCCTGGATCATGTACTTCAATCGGGACGTGGGCCTGCACGCGGCCTACTGGCACGATCGCTTCGGCTACCCCAGCAGCCACGGCTGCGTCAACCTCAGCCCGCGCGACGCCAAATGGCTCTTCGACTGGGCCACGCCGCAACTGCCCTTCCCTGACAGCTCGCACGTCTACGCCAGCCAAAACAACCCCGGCACGTGGGTCTACGTTTACGCGTCGTCGGGCTGAATGCGACCTAACAGGAGACTGGTATGCCCAAAAAAAGCAAGAGTGAAAATGTACCGGCAGCCATGAAAGCGCGCTACGATGAGATCACAGCAGTGACGGACGCCTTTTGCATCCAGAACCTCAATGACGAGTATGCCCAGGTGTGCCGCCAGATGGCGGCTGCCCTGGGCCGCAAACGCCCGTCCCCCCTGGTGACCGGCAAGGCCAACACCTGGGCCGCTGCCATTGTCCAGACCGTTGGCGCCGTCAATTTTCTGTTCGATAAGACCCAGACTCCGACCATGCGCTCTGACGACCTGGCCGCGAGCTTTGGCCTGAGCAAGAGCACCGTGGCCAACAAATCCAAGCAGATCAAGGATCTGCTGAAGATCAACCTGATGGATCCCACCTGGACACTGCCCAGTCGCATCGACCACAACCCAATGGCATGGATGATCTCCGTCGACGGTTTCATTATGGATGCTCGTTCCGCCCCGCGACCGATCCAGGAGCAGGCTTTTCGCATGGGATTGATCCCGTACGTTCCTGGAGAGCCGGAGCAATGACCGGCCTGCACACCTATCTTCCGCAAGACCGTCTGGCCGCACTGGGCCGCGATGAGACTCTGCCTGACCGCGCCAGCGGCGCGGCCCTTTTTGCTGACATCTCCGGCTTCACCCCGTTGACGGAAGCGCTCACCCAGCAGCATGGCCCACGGCGCGGCATCGAGGAGCTGACCCGCCAGATCAACGCGGTCTACGACGCCCTGATCAGCGAGATCGAAAAAGCCGGCGGCAGCGTGATCGGCTTTGCCGGCGACGCCATTACTTGCTGGCTGGACGGCGATACGGGGCTGCGTGCTGTGGCGGCCGCCCTGGCGCTGCAAGCTGCTATGTCGGCCTTCCCCAGCCTGGGCCTCAAGGTGGCGGTGACCAGCGGCCCGGCGCGCCGCTTCGCCGTGGGCGATCCGGCCATTCAACAGTTGGACGCTTTGGCCGGCGCCACCGTGGCCCGCTTGGCCGCGGCCGAGCACCTGGCAAATCGAGGCGAGGTCGTGATCGACACGGCTACGGCAGCGACTCTGGCGGAAGCTGTTGTCATCAGCGCCTGGCGCGCGGCTGATGGCGGCGAGCGCTTTGCTGTGGTCAAAGACCTGACGGCGACGCCAGCGCCGCTTGCCGACCAGCCGGCCAACACGCTGGAGGCTGACAGCCTGCGCCCTTGGGTTTTGACCGCGGTCTTTGAGCGCGAGCGTGGCGGACATGGCGCGTTTCTGACGGAGCTGCGTCCCACCGTCGCTCTGTTCCTGCGCTTTGGCGGCATTGACTACGACGCCGATGGCCAGGCCGAGCAAAAACTGAACAGCTTTGTCAGCCACACCCAGGCGATCGTTGCCCGCTACGAAGGCGCCCTGCTACAGTTGACCATCGGCGATAAAGGCAGCTATCTCTATGCCTCGTTTGGCGCGACGGTCGCACACGAAGACGACGCCCGTCGCGCGGTGCAGGCCGCCCTGCAACTGCGGCGCATGGCAGCCGAGCTAGGCTTCCTCGAAGCGGTGCAGATCGGCGTCAGCAGCGGCACGATGCGCGTTGGCCCCTACGGCGGCTCGACCCGCCGCACCTATGGCGCGCTGGGCGACGACACGAACCTGGCTTCACGGCTGATGGGCGCGGCCGTGCCGGGCGAGATCCTGATCTCTGGACGGGTCCACAAGGAGATCGTCGATCTGTTCAGCTTTGAGCCCCGCCCGCCTTTGCCCGTGAAAGGCAAGGCCGAACCCCTGCCGGTTTTCGCCGTCATCGACCAACGCCGCCAGCGGGCCATCCGGCTGGAAGAGCACAGCTACGCGCTGCCCATGATGGGGCGACAGGCGGAGTTGGCGCTGATCGACGAGAAACTGGCTCTGGCGGCGCAGGGCCAGGGCCAGATCATCGGCATCACAGCCGACGCGGGCATGGGCAAATCGCGCCTGGTGGCCGAGGTGATCCGACTGGCGCGCAAGCGCGGCTTCACCGGCTACGGCGGCGCCTGCGAAGCATCAGGCGCCAGCACGCCCTATCTGGTCTGGAAAGCCATCTGGCAGGCGTTCTTCGACGTCGATCCCGCCGCCCCGCTGCGCCGCCAGATCCGCAATCTGGAGGGTGAAATCGAGGATCGCGCCCCGTCACGCGTCGAGGCCATCCCCGTCCTCTCTGCCCTGCTCGACCTGCCCATCGAAGACAACGACTTCACGCGCACGCTGGAGGCGAAGGAGCGCCGCAATGTCCTGACAGCCACGCTGGAAGATTGCCTCAAATCGGCGGCCGCCGAAACGCCGTTGCTCCTGGTGCTGGAAGATATTCACTGGATCGACGCCCTTTCCAACGAGTTGCTGGAAACGCTGGCGCGGGTCAGCGCCGTCCTGCCCGTTTGCTTCGTGCTGGCCTACCGGCCGCAGGAGCTAACCCGCTCATCCGCCGCGCGCGTCGAGAGTCTGCCACACTTCACCCCGGTGACGCTCGATCAACTGACCGCCAGCGAAATCGAGCAGTTGATTCGTGCCAAGCTGGCGCAGCTTTACCCCGCCCGCAGCGGCGCCTTGCCGCCGGCGCTGGTCGCACAATTGACTACTCGCGCCGAAGGCAACCCCTTCTACACCGAAGAACTGCTCAACTACCTGCGCGACCGCGGCATCGATCCCTATGACGACGCCGGCGCCGACGCGCTCGATCTGCCGTCCAGCCTGCACGCCCTCGTCCTCAGCCGCATGGACCGGCTGAACGAGACGCAAAAGGTCGCTCTCAAAGCGGCCAGCGTGATCGGTCGATTGTTCAGCCTGAGCTGGCTGTACGGCTACTACCCGGCGGTCGGCGCCGTGGAGCGCATCAAGGCAAACCTGGAGGAGCTGGCGCAACTGGATCTGACGCCGCTGGACACGCCGGACCCGGAGTTGGCCTACCTGTTCAAACACATCGTGACGCGCGACGTAGCTTACGAGAGCCTGTCCTACGCCATGCGCGCCCAGCTACACGAACAGTTGGCCCAGTTCGTCGAAAGCCAGGGCGCCGAGCGCTTTCTTGACCTGCTGGCTTTCCATTACAGCCAGAGCGACAACCAGGCCAAACAGCGCGAGTATCTGCACAAGGCGGGAGAGGCCGCCCGGGCCGCCTTCGCCAACGCCGCTGCGGTTGACTACTTCACGCGCCTGCTGCCCCTCCTGGACGACCCGCGCGGCGCGCTGGAGGTGCATCTGCAACGCGGCAGGGTGCTGGAGCTCCAGGGCCAATGGCCGGAGGCCGAGGCAGACTATCGCGCCGCGCTGGCGTTGAGCGGCCAGATCGCCGATGCAGCGGCCGAGGCGCGCTGTTGTCGGATGCTGGGGACGCTGTGCCGCCTGCGCGGCGACTACGCCGCTGCGCTGCCTTGGCTGGAACAAGCACGCGCTGCCTTCGAGCGGCTGGACGATGGGGACGGTTTGGGGCAGACGCTGATCGAGGAAGGGATCGTGTGGCTGCGGCAGGGGGAGTATGCTGACGCTCGGCGCGCGTCGGAGGCCGGTCTGGCCCTCGCGCGGGCGGCGGCGGATCCACGAGCCGCAGCGTTGGCGCTCAACAGCCTGGCAGGCATCACGTTCAACCAAGGCGATGCTGGAAGCGCGCGAACGCTGTTTGAAGAGAGCCTGGCGCTGCGGCGGGAGATCGGCGACCGGGTGGGCATCTCCGTCTCGCTCAACAACCTGGGCATCGTGGCCAATCGCCAGGGCGACGTCGACGCCACGCGGGCGCTGTTCATCGAGTGTCTGGCGCTCAATCGAGCGCTGGGCGACAAGCAGGGCGTTTCGGCGTCGCTCAACAACCTGGGGATCATCGCCAACGCCGGGGGCGATCCCGTCGCAGCGCGCGCCTTGTATGAAGAGAGCCTGACGCTCAAGCGCGAGATGGGTGATCAGCGGGGGATTGCCATGTTGCTGAGCAACCTGGGGTTTGTGGCCCACGCGCAAGGCGACCACGCGACAGCCCAGGCGCGCTACGAAGAGGGCCTGGCGCTCCAGCGCCAGATGGGCGCCAAACCGGCCATTGCGACCTCGCTGAACAATCTGGGTAATCTGGCCATCGAACGAGGCGATGCAGATGGGGCGCGGACGTCCTACCGCGAGTGCCTGACGCTGGCCAGAGAGATCGGTGAGCAAGTCGCTCTGGTCTACAGTCTCGCAGGTCTGGCTGCCGTCATGGCCCAGGCTGCGGATATGCCGCGCGCTGCCACACTGGCGGCGGCGGCAGAGACCTTGCGTCTGCGCACAGGCGCAACGTGGGAATCCATCGAAGCGAGCATTTTTGAGCGAACGGTGACCGCAGCCCGCGCCGGGATGAGCAAGGCCGCGTTTGACGCAGCCTGGTCGCAAGGAGAACAGATGACAGTTGACGAAGCGGTCGACAGCGCGTTGGCTGAGTAGGCCTCGATTCGATAACCATGCGGCGGATTTTCTGTGGAAAGCGCATCGCCAGAGACCCCCGAAAAGCTCAGGAGTACTGAGCCCGTCGGGGGTCTCTTCATTTGGCCGGATCCATGCTCAGCACTGCCGTGTCTTACCGCCTCCTCACGATCAACGGGAGGTAGGTTTTGCCTGACGTCGGTCCTGACCCTTCAGGCGGCGCCCAGAAACCGGAGCGCATCTCGAATTTGGCGCCCCGCTGCGTCGGCCCGCCCACATCGTGCTGGCCGATGGCGCCTTGGACCGTATAGCTGCCGCCGGCGCTGGCGCCGCCGCCGCCGGGAACTGCGGACCAGCCCAGGTTGAACCCGCCGCCAGACTGGGCCAAAGCAGCGGTGGTGACAGCGCACACCAGCAAAACTGCCAGAAAAACGCTCAAACGCTTCATGGTGCTGCCTCTCATTGCGGGCTCACGAACACCCAGACCAGGCCGTCCTGCGGCTCTTGCAGGGCGACGCCGACGGTGGGAGCGCCCTCGGCGACCACCATGCCATCGATCGTGCGCGTCTGCAGGG
>JBAQCH010000219.1:0-5544 GCA_049294015.1 Anaerolineae bacterium | reverse complement strand
GCTAAATCGATGCTGGCGTAGCCCTGCGCCACAGCCCAGCGCCGCTGCTGGTCGTCGGGCGAGCTGAGCAGCGCCTCGGCAGGCGGGCCAAAGGGGGACGGCGCGGCCGGCGCCGGGAAGTGTACCGAGAGAATACCCAGAGTCGCCACGTCGACGTCGCCCAGCATAGCCGGTGTGACGATGTGGCTTGCTTCGATGCCGCCGAAGCCCAGGTCACGGGCTGCCGCCGCGAAGTCGGCCACGCGCTCGAAGCGGTGCTGCATCCACATGGTGGAGAGCGCCAGCGAGTTCAGGGAGAGTGCAGGTGGGTTCATGGTGGGTCGGTTACAGGCGCATAGCGCTGGCTGACCACACGCTGGCCGCGCGGGCTGAGCAGCCAATCGCGCAGGGCGGCGCTCTCTGGCGCGGCCACAGGCAGGGTCAGCAGGTGAATCGGCAGCTCGGCCGGGTAGCCGGGCCACTGGCGCGCCACCCAGTCGGGCCCGCGGCCGTCGATGGCGACCGCTCTGGCCTGCTCGTTCAACCAACCGGCCGGCAGGGCGGCGATGGCCTGGCGATTGCCGGCCACCTGGGCCAGGATCTGGCGGTCGTCGGGCAGGACGATGGCGGTGGGGGTCAGTTGGCGTGCGCCCAGAAATGCCGCGACCAAGGCCTGGCGCGGCGCGGCGCCCTCCTCGCGCAGCACCACCGCGATGTCGCCCGTACCCGCCCCCAACTCGTCCCAGGTGCGCACGCGGCCGCTGAAGATCTCCTGAATTTGCTGGGCGGTCAGGTTGTCCAGCGGCCGGTCGGGGTGGACAACGATGGCCAGGGCGTCGGTTGCCACGTGGGTGGTAGTGAGGCTGTCGGTTGAGGGGACTGGATCAGTGCTCAGCGCTGCGTCGGCCCGGCCGGCCAGCACAGCCTGCGCCGCGGCCGCCTCGTTGGCCAGGGCCAGTACGTCCACGGCGATGTGGGGGAAGGCCGCGTGGTAGGCGTGCGCCAGGTCGTTGGCCAGGGGCAGCGCGCTGCTGCTGGCGGCCAACGTCATCCGCTCCGGCTCCAGCGTGGGCAGGGTCGTGCCGCAGCCGGCCGCGGCCATGCTGGCCAGCAGCAGCGCGGCCGCGCACAGCCGGCCTTTGTGCATCCATCGGGCTAAAGGGGTGGGGCGATGACGCATCACAACGTTCGTCCAGCGTAGACCATTCGGCCGGATTTGTCTGTGCGCATTCCAGCCCAGACGATTGCGTCCGGTAATCCTACAACTGCGCCAGCGCCTCCTGGCGGGCCTGACGGTTGCGGGCGCGGGCGTCCTGGTCGCTCATCTGGTAGCCGGCCAGGAATTGCTCCTTGAAGGCGAGAAACGTTCCAGCGGCGATGGCCGCGCGGATCTGCTCCATCAGGCGCAGCATGAAGTGCAGGTTGTGCAGCGTGGCCAGGTGCAGACCCAGCGTTTCGCCGGCCTTGAACAGGTGGCGCAGGTAGGCGCGGCTGAAGTGCTGGCAGGTGTAGCAGGCGCAGCCCTCCTCGATGGGCAAGGGCGAGGCGGTGTGCTGGGCGTTGCGGATGTTGAGCCGGCCGGCGTGGGTCAGCAGCGCGCCGTTGCGGGCGATACGCGTGGGCAGCACGCAGTCGAACAGGTCGATGCCCTGCGCCACCGCCTCCAGGATGTCCTCCGGCGCGCCCACGCCCATCAGGTAGCGCGGTTTGTCCACCGGCAGCAGCGGGCAGGTCAGCGCCAGCGTGTCGATCATCTGCGCCTTGGTCTCGCCCACAGCCAGCCCGCCCACGGCGTAGCCGGGGAAGCCCAGCCCGGTCAGATAACGCGCGGATTCGGCGCGCAGGTCGGGAAAGATGCCGCCCTGGACGATGCCGAACAGCGCCTGGTCGGGCCGCGTGTGAGCGACCTGGCAGCGCGTGGCCCAGGCGTGGGTGCGCTCCAGCGCCCGCTCGTTGGCGGCCCGGTCCAGCGGGTTAGGGCATTCGTCCAGGCACATGGCGATGTCCGCGCCCAGCTTCTGCTCGGTGTCCATCACCGATTCGGGCGTGAAGCGCTGCAGGCTGCCGTCGATATGCGAGCGGAAGGTGACGCCGTCCGCGTCCAGCTTGCGCATGTGGGCCAGGCTGAAGACCTGGTAGCCGCCAGAGTCGGTCAGAATCGGCCCGTCCCAGCGCATGAAGCCATGCAGCCCGCCCATGCGCTGCACCAGCTCGGCGCCGGGGCGCAGGAAAAGGTGGTAGGTGTTGGCCAGGATCAGCCCCGCGCCCAGCGCGTGCAGGTCGCGCGGGGTCATGGTCTTGACGGTGGCCTGGGTGCCAACGGGCGCGAACAGTGGCGTGGGGACAGCGCCGTGCGATGTGTGCAGCAGACCCAGCCGGGCTGCGCTGGCAGGATCGGTACTATGGAGGTCGAAGCGAATGGCCATGGTTGCGATTATAGCCGCCCTGGGGTAACTTGGCTAGATTCGGTCTGAACCTATAGCCCGCCATGCCACGTGTAAGGCCATGCCAGGTGCGACAGGCGCGTCAGGGTTGCATGACCGCGCAGCGCCAACGCAGCCGCGACGATTACAGCCCAATTCGGCGACTGTGCTATAATCCCGCCGGCGGACGTGCAGCGACGGTGCGTTCGGCGGCCTGGGCCTGATGTGCAGCGCGGCTGCGCGGCGGCCTGGCGTCAAATCTCAGCGAGTGACGAATCTCACGCAGGGCAGCCAAGGACACGAAAGAGCCGTGGTCTCTTTGCGTCTTTGCGTGCGCAACTGTAACGTTGCTCAAACCTACTTTACCCCGAGGAGGCATAACAATGCGAGTAGTTCTGCGATCCCTGGCGATCCTGGTGATCGTCCTGGCTATGGTTCCGCTGGCCCAGACAGGCGCTGCGCTGGCGCAACCGGATGTGGTCAACACCGGCGACGAGTTGGTGATCATCACCAACACCGGCCGCCTGGAAGCCCGTGACCCGTTCACCCCGCCGGGCCTGCGGCCTGTGGTGTGGCAATCCCCGCTTGAGGGCTTCAGCGACGTGGCCACGGGCGACTTCAACGGCGACGGCTCGGCCGAGGTGGTGGGCCTGCGCGGCAGCGAGGCGGTGATCTATGACCCGGTGCTGCTGCCCGGCGAGCCGAGCACGGCGCGCACTTTCAATGCCACGGCCGGCCAGGCCTGGCGCAATGTGGTCACCGGCGACTTCGACGGCAACGGCTCTGACGAGTTGGTGCTGGTTGAGACGGCGCCTTCCGGGTCGATCCTGTATGAGTTCAGATTCACCGTCAGCGGCGGCTGGAATCAGGTCTTCAGCGCCGTTTATGGCGCCCCGTGGGCGAGGTTGGCTTCCGGCGATGTGATCGGCAATGGGCGCGACCAGGTGGTTGGCATCCGCAACGTGGGAGCCACCAACCAGATCATCATCTTCAACCCAGCCAATAACTGGCAAACGGTCAATACTTTCACCCGTGAATTCCCCTGGGTTTATGTGACCGTCGGCGACGTGACGCTCGATGGCGCGGGCAAGGACGAGATCGTTGTTTCGCGATCGAATGTGGGAGCAACGCTGCCCTCGATGTTGGTCTTCCGCTGGGAGGTGCAGTTCTCGGAGCTGCAGACTCAGGAGCGGGAGACTTTCAACCCTGAGTTCCGCTGGATCGCGTTGGCCGACGTCAACGCCAGCGGGGACGACGAGGTGTTCTTGCTGCGCCCCGGCCGTTCTCAAGGCACGAACATCGTGGCCCTGACCAGCCGCAACTATGGCGTCGACCAGGGGACTCCGGTGTTCAACGAGCTGTCAGGCCAGGACCAATGGAACGGCATTCAGGCTGGTGACGTGGACGCCGACGGCCGGGACGAAGTGATCGTCATGTCGCCCAGCGCCTACCTGATCTACGGCCAACCGGACGTCAGCACGGCCTCCACGAATTTCCCAGGGGCCTACTCCAGCACGGGCATCTTCGCCGTGGGCAACCTGGACGGCGCTGGCCAGCCGGCCGGCCCCACGCTGAGCGTGACGCCGCTCACCATCAACCGGACCTTGCAGTCCGGCCAGAACTCCTCGGATCCGATCACTATCGCCAACAGCGGCACAGGCACGCTGAACTGGAGCGCCACGGTGGTCGAGGGCGCGGCCTGGCTCTCCATGTCGTCTTCCAGCGGCACGGCGCCGTCCACGCCGCAACTGCTGATCAGCGCCGGCGGTGTCGCCCCTGGCCAGTACGTGGGCCAGGTGCGCATCGATGGCAGCGCTGGCGCGACCAACAGCCCGCAGACCATCACAGTCAACCTGACGGTGACTGCGCCGCAGTTCTCGGTGGAGCCAGGACGGGTTTCCTGGCTCTACACCCCGCCCGTCAATCCCGGCGTGCGGACGGTTACCATCAGGGGGCAGAACATTGACTGGCACGCAGGCGTGGTACCCATGTCGGCGGCCGCCCAGATCGAGCGGGCCGTGGCCGCCGGACAGACGGTCAAGCTGCAAGACGGTGTGCTGCTGATCGGCGAGGGGGCTGGCGCCGAGGGGGTGCCGATCGTGGACTGGATCGACATCAACCCACTGACGGGCACGGCCGTGCCGGGCGGCATCTTCGTCGACCTGACGTTGGTGCTGGACCGCGTGCCCTACGGCATCAATTCGGCCGCCGTGGTGTTCGTGGCGGACGGCGTCGCCTCACCGCCGGCTGTGGTCGTGCGCGCTGGCGCGCTGCGCACGTTACCCAACGCAACAGACCTCTACTACCTGCCCCTGATCTCGCGCTGACCGTTAGCGTCTGGTGAGCATCGCTCACAGGGCTGACGCAGCAGCGTCTAGCTAACCTAATGACAAGCCCTCGGCCTAACGCCGAGGGCTTGTTGTTTGGGCAGACGTGCGGCAGGCGCTCGCTGTCGCGGGTCGCGCCCTATGGAAAGACTGGCCAGGATTGAGACTCGCTTTGCAGCCAGACAAAAATCAGGACGCCAGCGATCACGCCGATAAGTCCCCCTATCCTGCTTGCCCGCAGGTATTCCTCGGATGGTTCGAGGTTCTTGTATCGCCAACCTTCTGACAGGTACCAGGCTGTCTCCGGTGAGATGATGGAGAGTAGACCGGAGATGACCATTCCGCCTGCGGCTAAATAGAAGATTGCGTTCACCGTGTTACTCATGAGCATCCTCCATCCCGCGAATCTGGTTGATGCCTCATCACAACGAGCGCGCCCGCTGGCGAAAGCGGCTGCCATCCAGCAGGTTCTCTGCCATCTCGCCGTGCAATTGGGGGATGATCACGGCGTTGAGCAAGCGCCCGCTGTCGTCGATGGCGTCGATGGCGTCGCAGGCGATAGACACAGCCGTCTCCACGTTGGTCACTGAGCCGGTGAAGAAGGCCAGCCCCTTGCCGCCCAGCCCATCGGCCAGGCGCAGCTCCAGCAGCGTCACCTGCGCGCCCTTCAACCCGGCGTCGGCCGCCTGGATCGCTGCGGCCACGCTGCCTGTCTCGACGATGCCCAGCGCTTCGATGGGATCGGGCCGGCGTGCGGCGGCAATGCTGGCCGGCACGTCGGGATGGACGCCGGGCAGGTAGACGTGGTCCAGCAC
>JBAQCH010000218.1:0-21407 GCA_049294015.1 Anaerolineae bacterium | reverse complement strand
AGCCGTCCCAGGCCGTGGCTTGGGGCGGCGCGCCCAGCACGCGCAGGCGCAACGACGCGCCCGCCAACGGCTGGCCGGCGGTGATGACGCTGGTTGTAGCGATCAGATCGCTGGCCAGGTAGGCTGGCTGGTCGGCGCGGCTGGCCAGTTCGACCGCCAGACCGTTCAGTTGGATGCTGCGGCTGCGCGTGACCGGCTGCGAGAGCTGGTCATTGCCCGCGCTGCGCACCGTGTAGCGCCCACTCTTGAGCTGCGCCGGCAGAGGCAGGGCGATGTCAGCCCCGCCGCCGGCTGGCGCGCTCACAGAGAACGACGTCTCCGCGACGACCACGTCCTGTCGGTCAAGCAACTGCAACGCGCCGTTGACGGTGGCCGTTACGCCGCCGCTGTTTTGCAGGGTTACGGTCAGTACGTCGCCGGCAGCCAGCGCAGGCGGCGCTGCCAGGTTGATGCGGTGCGGCGGCACGGACAAGTCGCTGTGGCTGAGCCAGCCGGCAAGCGCGGGCGCGCTCACCTGCACGTCGAAACGGCCGCCGCTGTACAGATAGGAAGGAACGCGCGTGTGCAGTGTGACGCCGCGGCCGCTCAGAGGAGTGATCCCTTCGACCAGCAGCGCTTCGTAGGCGTAGGGGCCGGTCAACAGCACGTCGAAGGGGCCGGCCGGCGGCAGCACGACGTCGCCTGGCAGCGACGCCACGGTGATGTCCAGCGGCTGGCCGGCGTTGCGCACAGCATTCGCCAAGCTGACCTGCGGCGCGGCCAGCGGCAGGGGCGCCTCGTAGCTGTCGGGATAGCGGGCGCTGCCGCCAGCAAACTGACCGCTGGCGCTGACGACGATGGTGGTGGTGACGCCCAGGGTCAGTGCGGGCGGCAGCGGCAGGTCGAAGGTCTCGTAGGCAACCCCGCCGCCGGTGACGCCGGTGACGATCGGGCTGCTGGCCAGCACGGTGCTGCCCTCTTTGAGCAATGCCTGCACTGCGTACTGCCCTGCGTAGCCCGGATCCAGCAGGCTGACCGCCAGCGCGTCGGGGTTCGGGTCGCCGATGACGGGCGAGCCGGCCTGCAAGACGCTGCGTATCCGCACCGGCGCCAGCACGGGGATCGTCTTGGTCATCGACCGGCTGGTGTTGGGCAAGGCCGCGCGCACGGTGAAGATCGTGTCGGGCGGCGCGGCGGGCAGCGCAACTGCAAGCTGCGCCAGGCTGCTGCCCGGCGTGCCGCTCAGCGGGGTTGCGGTGGCGCTCAGCAGCGCGCCGTTCTGGAGCACCTCCCAGTCCACGGTGGTCGTCCCGGCCGGCGCGTTGCTGACCGTGGCGGTGACCATTGCGTTGACAGCCACGCCGGCCAGCGCCTCATCCAGCGTGCCGCTCAGGCCCAGCGTCGGCAGCTTGAGGCGCACGGTGGCCACCAGCTCGCTGACGGTGACGCCGTTCTCGACCGCGGCCAGGCGCACCGGGCGCGTGCGGTCGACCGCCAGCGTGTAGGTGCGGGTGGCCGTGCTGTGCGGCCCGACGGTGACGTTGGCCGGCGCGGCGCTCAGTCCGCTCAACACTTCCAGGCTGAAGGTACGGGCCACGGCGCGATCGTTGAGCAACGTCGCGGTCAGCGTGGCCGTCTGGCCGAAGTCGTAGGCTGGCTGGTCGGCGGCGAGGCGGAAGCGGAACAGATCGGTCCTGACCGGCGCCGACAGCACCTGGTAGAAGACGCCGGGCGCGGCGCCCGCAATGTTCCAGTGCAGGCCGGTGGCCGTGATCCCGCCCATGAAGTAGCCGAGGCGGAAGAGGCCGGCCTGCGACGGCGCGGCGAAGTTGAAGGACACGGTGCGGCTGGCGCCGCTGAGCAGGGGTGGGTTGAGCGGCAGCGTCTGCACTGCGCCAAAGGGGTCGGGCTGGTGGACGGCCCAGCGCCAGCTATCGCCGATGGCGTTGGCGTAGTAGTCGCGGTAGAGCGTCACCTGGGTTGCAGTGACCGCGCTGCTGTTGGTGATCTCCAGCGACAGCGTCGTGGCCTGGTTAGGCGCGAGGCTGGCGGCGGGCGACTGGCCAGTGGCGTGCAGATAGGCCGCGCCAAACAGCCCGCGGGCGAAGATGATGTCCTCAGCGCTTTGCATACCGTTCATGTAGAAGTCAGGGTAGGCGGACGTGGCCACCACCGTGCCCAGGCCATAGGGATATTCGATCATGGCCGGCATCATGTTGCCGGTGGTGCGCATCAGCAGCACGGTGGCGTCGCTGGGCCATTGGGTGAAAGAGCCGTCGATCTGGATGTCGGGCAGATCGCGGCCGATGCCGACGATCCAGGGCGAGCTGTTGACGATGCGCACCGAGGCCTGCTTGCACAGGATGTCTTGGTCGTAGCCCAGGCCGCGCACCTGGCCGCCTGGCAACATCTCCCAGTCAGCGCTGTCGAACTGGGCCAGCACCAGCAGCGTGCCGCCGATGGCGACGTAGGTTTCCAGCCAGGCGGCGGCTTCGTCGCTGTCGCCGTAGCGGTAGAGTCCGCCGCTGGGCACGATGACCACCGGCGGCGCCTGATAGGGCGTCACGTAGCGGCTGGATGGCAAGGGGGCGCTGCCCGATCCGGCCACGATCTCGATGGGCTGGACGCGCACACCCAGGCTGCCGATCGCGCCGATGGCGTCCTCCACCAGCCCGCTGTTGATGACGCCCACCCCCGCGGCGGCGATCATCTGGCGCAGCTCGTATTGCAGCTCCAACTCCTGGCCGCGCAACAGGCTGTACTGGCGCTGGGCAAAGTCCAGGCTGTCCAGCAGCGCGCGGCGCTCCTGGCTGTAGTCGGTCTGGGCGATGTCGATCAGGTAGCCGGTGTAGGTCGAACGCACGGCGTCGGTGATGGTCTGGCCGGGATCGGGCAAAACCGTGCCGCTGATCAGGCCGGTGATGCGCAGGTAGGCCTGGTCATAGACGCCGTCCAGCTCGGCCGTGTGGCTGATCACGCGCGCGTTGTCCAGGTTGAAGGCGGCCAGCTCCTGCAGGCGCAGCTTGACGGTGAAGAAGGTGGCCGCGCGCGTCAGTCCCGCGTCTTGGGCGATGGCAATCTGCTGCTGGAGCGACTGGATGTCGCCGCTGATGCCGCGCGGGTCAGGCAGAAACTGGCTTTGGAAGGCGTCGCGGCGGTCGTCGGGTGAGCCGTTAGGCGGCGGCGGATTGCGACGCCCGCCGCCGCTGCCGCCGTTGCCCCCACCGCCGCTGCTACAGCCGCCGCCAGCCGCATAGGCGCTGGCCGAGCTGAGCATGGTGAAGAGCTTCTGGCTGGTGCGCGCAATGTCGAGAATCCGGTAGATGCCGACGACATACTCCTTGGCGCCCAGCAGAGCGAAGATCGTGTCGAAGATGGCCGAGGCTTTGAGCTTGACGGTGGCCTTGCCGCCCAGCTCCACTTGCAGTTCAGCATAGACCGCAAATTCGCCGCTCTTGTCGCCCTTGAGCTTGAAGGCCAGCACGGGCGACAACTGCACACCCAGGAACCAGGCGCCGGGTACGGCGAGGTTGATCTTGCCCTTGCTCTGTAGCGATTCGGACAGCGTCTTGGCGCGGAAGGTGATGGTGTCGCCCAAGTCCTTGGCGGCAAAGCCCAGGTCGGCCACGTACTGCTTGGCCTGATCCAGCGCCTGCTGGTTGACGCAACTGCCGGGGTCGACCAGGTTATAGGTCAGGCGCGCGCTGGCGGTGGCGCTGAGGGTGAGCGCGCCCAGGTTGATACCCTCGCCTAGCTTCTTGAGGATCGCATCCATGTCGTCGGTGGCCAGGATGTCGCGATATTGGTTGCGCAGAAAGGTCTTGACGCCGTCGGTCACCACCCCCAGCCAGGGATCGACGCCGAAAAAAATGCCTGTGGGCGCTTTGGCTTTGCACTCGCCGGCCGTGCAACTGATGGACGCGGAGATGACGTCGATCTCCACCACTTTCAGGCTGAAGCCGAAGCCGGCCGTCAGGCTGAAGGAGAGACCGAGCGGCAACTGGACGCCGCTGCCGGCCACGGCCGAGCCCAGCGTGTTGTAGAGCGTAGTCACGCTGTCTGAGATCAGTTGGAGAGCCCAGTCGAAGTCCAGTGGATCGTGGACGTGGATGCGCAGGCCAGTGGGTTCGCCGCGGTCGCTGGGCAGGCTGAACTGGTAGTGGAAGGGCTCGGCCGGGTCCAGCCAGATCGGCACAGTCTCCTCCCAGATCACCACGCGGTTGGGGCCGAAGACCTGCACCGTCAGCTTGTCCTCCACCGCCTCGTCCATCAGCGACTCGATCTTGATGTCATAGGTGCGGGCGATGGGATCATAGCTGAAACCATCCAGCGTCACGAGCTTCTTGCCGTCGTCCACTACGGTCTCGACGGTGGTGGAATAGACCTGGCTGCGCCACTGGAAGGGACCGACGCGCGTCTGCTGCTGGAAAACGGGCGGCGCGGCTGGCTGCCCGGCCTCGGCCGGCAGATCGGCCAGTGTACGCGGCAGCAGGGCCACGTCGCCGTCGGACGTCCGGTACTGCACCAGCGCCGTCTCGCCGTCGTCGCTGACATCGAAGAAGTCCTCCACCGCGGCGACGGGCGGCGGGTCGACGTGGACGATCTGCACGAGGGCCGGCTGGCTGCGCGCTTCGATCTTGCCCGAGGCGGCCGATGCGCTGATCAGGTAGTCTCCGGCCTCCAAATAGATCTCAGCGCGCGCGTGCCGGTCGTCCAGACGCCGGGCAACCAGCGGCGGCAGCAACGTCTTGTCGGGTTCGCCCGACGGGGTGGGGATCAGCCGCACGGCCGTCAACTGCACAGCCAGGAGCGAGTCGTCGATGGCGACGTCCGACTCCACGTCCACCACCAGCCGGCCGTCCGCTTCGATGGCTGTGGTCAGGCGGGCTGCTCCCAGTTGCACGTCCTGGCTGTAGGCTTGCTGGTCGAAGACGAAGGCGCGCGGCGGCGCGGCGCGGTAGCCGGCCGCGCTGGCTGAGTAGTGGAACTGGCCCGCCAGATGCAGGTCGTCCAGCAAGAACTCGGCGGAGGCCGCGCCCCAGGCGTCGGCGCGTGCGCGCTGGGTCAGATCCACCGTCCCGGCGTCGTCCCAGAGGCGAAACTCGACCATGACGCCGGCCGGGTTGCGCGTCGCATCGTCCGGCATGACCTCGACAGCCAGCGCGACCACGGCGTAACGCACGTCCAGGGCCGGGTCGGCTGCGCCGGCCGGGCCAATGCGCATCACCGGCGCGGCCGCGCTGGGGTTGCTGGCCGCGCTGTCGTCAGCGTCCACAGCCGGGCTGAAGCGCAGGCTGCCGATGACTGGACTGTCGGCAGGACTATCAGTCCTCGGAAGGACTGACAGTCCTCGTGCTGTGACCTCGGCAGGACTGTCAGTCCTTCCCAGGACTGACAGTCCTTGTGCTGTGCCGGTCGCCGGCGGCAGGGCGGCGGCCAGCAAGGAAGCAATCACCAAGCCCAACAGCAACCTGGACGCGAATCTGGTAATCAAACGAGAGTGGCGCATGGAGAACTCCTGAACCGAGAATTGAACGAGGATACTGGCCGAGGTCGCATCAGGAGGGGATCACTCAGCGTTGCGATGAGCTGTCTGCTGAGCGCCGAAGTTCAAACGGCTAAAGGTGGGCTGCGGCGGAAGGGGCACGGCGGCGCGGGCCTGGGCTGTAGTGGCTCGCCGCCGGGCCAGCTCCAGCAGCAGGCTCTCGTGGCCCTTTTGCATGGCCCAGCGGTGGTTGGCGGC
This sequence comes from Anaerolineae bacterium, assembly GCA_049294015.1. Classification (GTDB taxonomy): domain Bacteria; phylum Chloroflexota; class Anaerolineae; order JAAEKA01; family JAAEKA01; genus JAAEKA01. Next base: position 15,685 of record JBAQCH010000218.1, on the reverse strand, counting down.
GAAGATCGGCTTGAACAGCCAGGAGAGCCGGCGCAGCAGCGGCTTGTCGGCCGTGACCTCCCACAGATAGTCGATTTCGACCAGGCGGCCGGCCTGACGGAAGGTCCATGCGCCGCGGCCGGTCAGGTCGCCAAAGGCTGCCAGTTCGAAGCCGTAGGGACTGCTGTTCTTCGTCACCCGAAACTGCCAGCGCAGGGTGTAGGGCAGCCAGCCCTTGGTGTACAGGCTGACCACCTTACCCAGGCCGTGCGCGTCGCCCGGCTCCAGCTCCTGCACGTCCAGGTAGACCGCCGGCCACCAGCGCGGCAGGTCGGCTGCATCGCTGAGGATGACGGTGATTTCCTCCAGCGTGCTTTCCACTTGCCAGTGGGTGAGGAAGCGATAGGCGTTGCTGGGCATGGCTTGCTCCTCCTCAGGCCGGCTGCGGCGCCGGCAACATGCCGAGCTGGATCAGCAGGCTGGCGTCGTCGTCCTTGCGCCAGAACTCGACGATCTGGCCACCGGCCACCCGGAACAGCTCGATGCCGTTGACGACCACTGACTTGCCGGTGGGCGGCATGCCCAAGAAACTGCCGGCGTGGACAGCATAGTGGGTGTGCAACGCGCTGACGTAATTGCCCTCGGCCACCAACCAATCGACGGTCACGCGATGGTGGGGGAAAGCGCTGTCGAACACGCCCAGCAGGCCATGCACAGCCGGCCGGCCGGTCGCCAGGCCCGACAGCGGGTCGTGGATCACGACATCGGCCGCGAAGATCTCGTCGATGACGGCTGGCTGCTCCTGGTTGATGACCTCCTCGAAGAAGCGCAGCACCAGCGACTTGTTGGACTGGGCGACGGCCAACGCGGCAGCCTGCGCCGCAGCGGCTTCCTCGTCGTCCACGCTGATCTGGCGCACGATCTCCCCCATGCCCACGTCGATCCAATGCTCGGCGATCTGGCCGTTCTCGAAGCGAAAGGCGTGCGTCGAGGGCACGGCGATGGCGCGCCCCCTGGCCGGAACGCCCTGGAAGTCGCCGCGCTGCGTGCCGGTCGCGGCAACCTGCACCTGCACGCGGCCATCGGCGCCGCTGATCTGTTCGATGCCGTGGCGCAGGTCGGGGAAGGCGGTGCGGATGCCACCGATAAGCTGCACGGCCCCCTGGCTGTCCAGCGGCTCAGGCAGGCCGGCAAAGTGCAACTGGTAGTTGGGCGCTGCAAAGTCGCCGAGCGAGGCAAGCTGGTCGCTATCGATCCGTTGGAAGTAGCTGCGCACGGTGTACTCGATGGCGGGGTTTGGCATGGTTGTGTCTCCTGTGGCTTGATGCGATTGCGTTACCGGTTGGTGACACACATAGAATACTCCCGGGCGCTGATCGATTTCCAGTCCACTAAGTGCTCAGTTTTTGCTCAGTTCCACGTCTCAGCCGGGTAAAGAAGGAACGGGTGTGTTCAAGATGGGTTGGGAGTGAAGAAGTTCGAGTTCGCCGAGAAGTCGAACTTCTGGGCCAGCCAACCGAATCTGAACACACCCAAACAAACAGAGGCAGGTCCAGCGACCTGCCTCTGTTCACATGCTCTTGTCTCCCAGTTTCAGCGGTTCACGACTGGAGACGATCGTCGCAGCGTACCGGTTCAGCCGGGCGAACAGAACACGCTGGCTGCGCCGCCGCTGAGCGGGGCCACCCGCTGGCTGACCACATAGCCCAGGTTGTTGTGGTTCTGGTCGGTCATGTGCAGCCAGATGGTGCTGCCCTGCGTTGCACCCGGCGGGAACTGGAGCACGAATTGCACCGGCTGGCACGTCTGCAACGGGTTGTCATTGGTCATCCAGCCGATTCCGCCCGGCACCGGGAAGGGCTGCCAGCCAGGCGGCCCGGTGATGGGCGCCGGGCCGGGCGGCCAGGGGGGAGTCTGTTCGTTGAAGAAGATCTCCATGTCCCAGATCAGCAGATTGAGCGCCGGATCCGTGACGTGAACCGTGATGACCACCACGTTGTCAGGCGTCACGGTGAAGGTGGAGGACACACCGCTCAGCACCGGTTTGCGGGTGGGCGTCGGCGTTGGCGTCGACGTGGACGTTTCGGTTGGTGTCGGCGTCCACGTGGCAGTTGCCGTCGCCGTCCACGTGGCCGTCGCAGTCGCGGTCCACGTGGCGGTCGCGGTTGCGGTCCACGTGGCGGTCGCGGTCGCGGTATCTGTCGCGGTCGGTGTATCAGTCGGCCGCGGCGTCCAGGTAGCCGTGCTGGTGGGGGTGGACGTGTTCGCTGCCGGACGCGTGGCCGTGGGGGTGTTGGTTGGCACAGCCGTGGGGGTTCGGCTGGGCGTAGGCGTTGGCGTGCGCGTCGGCGGCGTTGTGGCCGTGGGGGTTCGGCTGGGCGTAGACGTTGGTGTGCGCGTCGGCGGCGTTGTGGCCGTCGGCGTGCGGGTAGCCGTCGCCGTGGGCGTCGGCGTGTTAGGCGTCCAGTTGATGAAGATGATCAAGATCTCGCGCGGCGGCAGCGGCACGTGGAGCACGTAGCGCAGCGTGGCGAGCAACTGGCCATTTGGCCCCACGATCGGCGCGGCCAGCGACGGCGGCGACTGATAGTAGGCCAGGATCGGCGGGATGGCGTCGATGACGGCGTCCATGCGCACCGGCTGATCCACAGGCAGCCAGTTGTTGCCGCCGTCGAGCGAGATGTCAAAGAAGACGTCGAAGAAGCTGTCGGCCGGGAAGTCGACGCCGGCGGTTCGCTGCACGATGCGCCCCATCGACGTGCGCGTGGGGCTCTCGCGCAGTTGCATCGGCCCAAGCGGCGACGCGCCAGTCAGGTTCATGGACAGCAGCTCGGTCTCGATCTCCATGCGGCCATCGCCGTCCGTGTCGTGGGGATCGCTGCGCCGCATGCGGCTGGGGCCGTTCAGCGTGACGTGCGCCGGGCCGCTGCCGGGTACGTCCAGCGTCAACTGCACGCCGGACGGGAACTCGTCGACGCCGCCGGGCGGAAAGTCGCCGGGCTGGAAGGTGAGCGTAGCCGACTGCTGATCGCCCACTGTGGCCGATTGGCAGATGGGGGTTTGCGGCTCGTAGCCGGGCTGAAGCTGCTCCCGCACCGAGTAGGTCCCGGCTGGCAAGTCGAGGAAGTCGGTCAGGCCGCGCTCGTCGGTGAACTGCGTTGCCAACGGCGTTCCCTGGCAGGTTGAACCGGCGAAGAGATCCATCTGCCAACCAGGCAGCGGCGTCATGCCGGTGGCGTTGAGCTTGATCACGATGATCGAGTAGAACGGCCGGGGCGTGCGCGTCGCAGTCGGCGTCGCGGTGGGCGTGCGCGTGGGAGTTGGTGTCGGGGTGCGCGTGGCCGTGCGCGTAGGCGTGGCGGTGGGGGTCGGCGGCGTCTTGCACTTACCCGCGCTGCCGGCCAGATAGATGCTGCGCACCTCGGCCGCCGTCAGCACGCGCGGGAACAGCTCCACCTCGTCCATGGCGCCGCGGTACAAACCGGTGACGGTCGATGAACGGCTGCCCAGGCGCAACGGAGCGACATTGGTGAGCGAACCGGGACGAACCGTTGGATTGAAGGTTGCCACCTGGACGCCATCGACGTAGAAGCGGCCGCCGGTCGTGCTACTACGATCGACTGTGACGGCTACGTGCCGCCATTGGCCGTTGGCAACAAATGCGCCAGACCCCCAGTTCGTGCAAGACGCCGACGGCCCCGTGGAGCAGATGGGCGATCCTGCGCCGATGCCAAGCTGAAAGCCCAATGTGCCGTTGCCCAGGAAGAACGAATAGCCCTGGACGGTGGCGGCTTCGACGCGTTTGTCAAGGATCAGTTGAATCCCGCTGCTTTGGTTGGTCTTGATCCAGGCGTCGATGGACAGATTGCCCGTGCCGAAGTTAAGGGAGGGATGGTCGGCCACCTGGACGTAGTCGTTCACGCCGTCGAAGTTCAGCGCGCCGGCCACCATGCCAGGCCCTGGCGTTGGCCCGTTGACGTGTGTACCGTTGGTAGGAAAGCCGGCGATATCGACGGCGGTCGTGCCGCTGGTCTCATCCAGCGGCCACCAGGCCGCCATCGATGGGGGCGGCTGCACGCAGAGCGGCATCGGCATGTACAGCCGCTGCATGACGGGCAGATAGATCACAGAGACCGGGGTGTCGGTGGGCGGCGGTTGCATACGCCCAACGGATGCGGCGCCAACGTTGGCCGCAAAGACCATACGAAGGCCGACCAGCGCCAACACAGCGCACGCGGCCCACCACGCTGCATGGGCAGTAGATCTGCGGTTCACGGGTAGTCCTCCTTACTCGTCAAGTTCAACCAATGCGAACGTGCCGTAGCGCCGCGGCCGAAGCGGCAGGCGACATGAATGCCCGGCGCGGGGGTTTGGGCGCGCCAGGAGAGGGCTTTTCGACCAGTCAGGACAGATCCGGCAGCAGCCCGATGCCCCGCAACATGCCGGCCACGTCCCAAATGGTGCTGGTCTCGCACACCAAGCCTTGGTTCAGCACCAGCCGATTGACTCCTTGCGCCAGGATTGCGCGGCCCGACGGGGGAATCTGCATGATCGACCCCTGATGCGTGCCCTGCGCCGTCCAGAAGAGTGCAACCCGGTCGCCGTCGCTGATGATCTCAGTGGGCGTCAACTGCAAATCGGGAAACGCCATGTAGTAGCCCTCGAACATGAGCCGCACGGCCTCCCGACCGACCAACGGCTGCGCGATTGCGACGTCCAGTACATAGCAGTCGGAGCTGTAGTGGGCGGCGACCCGGTCCAGGTCGTGCGAGTTCCAAGCCTCCACCAGTTGATTGACACGTTGCTGATTCTCGTCCATCGTCATGGTTTCCTTGTGGGATTCTCAGCGTTGTTGGCTGTTGTCCACAGTATACTCCAGCGCGCAACCCGGTTTCCAGACCAAAAACTGCTCATTGACTGCTCACTTTTCTGGCCCGCTCACCTCAGCCTGCCATAAAATCTCAGCGATGCGTGTCATACCCGACTTGAGATGACGCCGATAGGTGCTGAAAGGCAGGTCCAGCAGCTCAGCAGCCTGCTCCTGGGTAGACGCCGGCTGGAGATAGGTGTGATGGACGGCCCGGTAGTACTTGTTCTCCTTGGGCGACTGCTGAAGCTGCTCGGCGGCCGCCTTGATCAGACTGCGCAGCTCGGCTGCCAGGTCGGCGTCGCCGGCTGTGGCCGCTGCCCGGCTTTGCACAGCGCGCGAGCGCAGCAACGGATTGCCGCGCAGCACGTCAGGCCGCAGGTAGTCGTGCAGCGCATCTTCCACGGCCTCGGCAAAGGCCTCCTGGCTGAGCGCTACCAGCCGCACAGCGGCCGCGGGCGGCTTGACCGCCTGCGGCGCCAGGGCGGTCTCACGCTGGCCCAACAGCTCCAGCCAGGCCATGGGAGGCATGGCCCGCCAGTCGTGGCCGTAGACGCCAAAGGAGCAATCGCCGACAGAAAAATCCAACTCTGACAAGCGTTCCAACTCAGCATAGGCGAAGACCGGCTGCCAGAAAACAGGGTCTGCACAGGCATAGAACGTGTAAGCCAGGCCAGGGCTGAAGTAATGGCGCACCATGTTGATAAAGATGACGCTTTGGGTGGCCGACACCCCCTGATAGCTGTCGGCCGCCAGCCAGAAGCGAAAGTAGGTGGCGCTTTCACCAAGGCGCAGGGGCGCGCTGCGCCGCAGAAAGTCCCAGGCCTGCGCGATGGCCGGATCGACAAGCCGGTCTTGTTCGTCGGCGCGCTCTAACGCCAGCAGCGTCATCCAGCCTGCGGCCTGGCCCTCGCCATCCCGAAACACGATCACGTTTTCCGGTTGGCGGGCCAGCCAATGGCGCGCCAGTTGGGCCGCCTGGTCGTTTTCGTGGCGGGCCAACATGGCCGCCAGCGCTTCCTCCTCACCTGGATGCAGCCGGTCGGGCAGCGTGCGCCCGCTGGACTGCCACTCGAAGAATGGGCGCACGGCCGGATTGTCGCGGTGCAGATAGACGAAATCGAACAGCGCCAATTGCTGTTCGGCGCCCTGGGTCTGCTGTAGAGCCGTAGTGTAATGGACGCGGGCGCGGCGATGCAGCTCGGCATACCAGGCTGGATTACGCCAGCGCAGCTCTGCCGCCAGTACTTCACGCGCGATGTCGTGTGGGAACAGCCCACCCGGTCGGGTCTGGATGAAGGACAGCCCGCGCAGCCACTCGAACAGCTCGTGCGCGTCGGGCAGGGCCACCAGCTCGGCCAGCAGCGACTCAGTGGTCACCCGCACCAGCGCGCAGGCCTCCAGCGCGGCCCGGTGAGCCGGCCCCGGCACGCGCTGCAAGAACTGCGCCAGCAGCAGATTGATCACATCAGGCGCGTCGGCGGGCGTGAAGCGAAAGCCAGGGCGCTGCTCATAGAGATCGGCTACCAGCGACAGAGCCAGGGGATAGCTGTAGGTGAAATCGAGCACCTTTTGCAGCTCATCAGCGGGCACGCTGCGCTGGGTCAGATACTCCCGGCCCTCTTCGGGCGTCAGATTGCGCAGCGCCACTGCGCGCACGAAGGGCTGCCAGCCAGGATCGGCCCGCCAGGCCGGCGCGAGTGGATAGCGGCTGGCCAGCACCGTTAGCACATTCTCCGGCAATTGCGGCAGGAACACGTCACGCAGCCAGCCCTCCAGCGGCGCCAGCAGCTCGTAAGTGTCTACCAGCAGGACGTGACGATCCAGGCGCTGCGCCATGGCTTCAGCCGGCGGCTGCGCTGGATCAATGCCCAGCGTCAGGCATAGGCTAGCCAGGAACGCCTCAGGCGTCGGCTCGATGTTACGGGCGTCGATGGTCAGGGGGATGGCGTTGGCCTGCTCGGCCAGCCGGCCGAATTGCGTCAGCAGCGCCGTCTTGCCGACCCCGCCCGGCCCGTGGATGTACAAGAGGAAGAATGGCAGCTCGACGGCCGCCAGCGCGGCCTCGAACAACGCCAACTCGGCCGCGCGGCCAATGAAGCGGCGGCGACGTGCGCTCTGCAAACGGTCGGCCAATCGTGACGACATCGCGAACCCTCAGCGCTGGAAATCCGTGCGACAACGGCTGTGTAGGGCTGTGTCCTACACGATCATTGAACGCAAGACGAACGCGAATCGCGCATTGGGACAAAGCAATCATTCCCCCCAAGCCGGATAGGCGTGTTCGAACTTGGCCGGGCAAGCGATGGCCGGCATGTCACCCCATTTCAGAAAAGCACGCCCGGCGATCGTCACACAAAGGAATCGAACAGCGAGCGGGCCTGCAGCGGGCTTTCAGGTGTCCACTGCGCCGGCAATGGGCAGGTAACGACGGCGCTCGCGCCGGCCGGCAGGTCGAAGTAGTTGTCGCTCCATACCACGTCCACGCCGTCGATGGACAGCTCCACGAAGCGGGCCAGCGACTGGGCGGAGACGTCAACCACCAGCTTGTCACCCTCCGCGCGCGACTGGACGGTCAATCCAGGATCGCGCAGCGCCAGGTGCTTGCTGGGGACGAACAGGGTCACGGTAGACGCTGCGCGCCGGCCATCCTGCCAGATCTCGGCGACGAAGATCACCTGGCGCTGGTTCTGGGCCGTGACCTGGGCCGAGAAGTCCAGCACGTCGACTGCCGTGTCGGCCAGGGGCTGGACGCGCACGGCCTGTTCGCCGCTGCGCAGCGCTTCACCTCCCAGCGTCTCCAGCCGCCAGCGCACCAGCACCTCCACCGGCGCCAGCAAGTCGCTGGTGAGATGGACGGCCATCGCCTTGCCCTCGTCCACCACGGAGAGCAACAGCGGCGCAAAGAAGCGCCGCGCGGCGTAGTGCAGCGCCTTCCAGCGGCCAAAGTAGTCGATGGACGACCACGAGGCCACCGGCCAGCAGTCGTTGAGTTGCCAGAACAACGCGCCGCTGACGCGGGCGCGGTTCCTGCGCCAGTGCTCCACGCCGTAGCGGATGCCCTCGGCCTGCAAGACCTGGCTCAGGTAGACCAGCGCGGGGAAGTCCTTGGGCAGGCGGAAGTTCTGCGCCATCTGGGCGATGATCAGGCCGTTGCCCACGGGGCTGCGCTGGTGATGCTCCATGACGTAGGAGCTCAGGTTCCAGTCGGCCGGCTCGGCGAAAGCCGCGATCGTGGGCAGCGGCGGCAGGGCCTGAAAGCCGAACTCGCTCATGAAGCGCGGGAACTGGTCGCGGTAGGCTGTGAACGGCTCGCGGCGGTGCCACACCTCCCAGTAGTGACAGTCGCCCTGCGCCTGGCCGTTGGGGTCCTGGAAGGGCGTATCCGACGATGCCGAGCTGGGCCAGTAGGGACGGTCGGGGTCTTCGGCCGCCAGCAGCTCCGGCAGCAGCTCGTGGAACATACGCTTGTAGCCGGCCTTGAGGCGCTGGTTGACCGGATCGTCGGGCCGGTCCCAGCCCCAGGCGCACCAGCCCTCTTCCATTTCGTTGTTGCCGCACCACAGCGCCAGCGACGGATGATGGCGCAGGCGGCGCACGTTCTGCACGACTTCGGCGCGCACGTTCTCAACGAAGTCCGCGTCCACCGGATAGATGCCGCAGGCGGCCATGAAGTCCTGCCACACCAGCAGGCCGTAGCGGTCGCAGAGGGCATAGAACGCGTCGTCCGGGTAGAAGCCGCCGCCCCAGGCGCGCAGCATGTTCATGTTGGCATCGGCCGCGGCCTTGACCAGCGTCTCCAGGCGCTCGGCGGTGACGCGCGTCGGGAAGGCATCGGCGGGGATCCAGTTGGCGCCCTTGGCGAACAGGCGCACGCCGTTGACATAGAAGACGAACTCTTTACCCCAGGCGTCCGGCTCCTGGCGCAGCTCCACCGTGCGCAGGCCGATCCGGTAGCTGCGCCGGTCGAGCACGGCCTGGCCGCGGCTGAGGGCGACCTCCACGTCGTACAGCGGCTGCGCTGCGCCGGCCGGCAGACCGGGCGCCGGGTAGCCGTTGGGCCACCAAAGCTGAGGGTCGTTGATCTCGACTTCCAAATCTGCGAAGTGCGGCTCGCCCGACCAGAGATAGAGCAGCTTGTACTCGGCCGTGAACTGCTCGCCGGCCGGACTGGTGACGGTGAGCGTCGCTATGATCTCGTCATCCAGGTCGTGGGGCGCTTGCGCCTTGATCTCGGCGCTGAGGGTGACGCTCCCGTCTGCGTGTTTCTGGCGCAGGTGGACGTCCGTCACGCGCGCGCTGAAGCCTTCCAGCCGGACTTCCCGCCAGATGCCGATGGGGGGCAGCTTGGGCCCCCAGTCCCAGCCCCAGTGGCAAGGCGCCTTGCGCAGGTGCGGGCCGCCGGGAATGTCGCCGCCGCCGATCAGCGGCAGCGCGGCCTGCCGGTCCGCGATGAATCGCAAGGGCGAGCCGAAGACGATACGCAGCTCGTTCTCGCCGGCGCGCAACAGCCCCTTCACGTCCCACTCCCAACGCCGGAACATGTTGTCGGCGTGGCCCAGATACGTGTCGTTGAGGCAGACGTCGGCGAGCGTGTCCAGGCCATCGCAGACCAGCAGGATGTTCGGCTCCGCCAGCAAGGCAGGGTTAGCAGTGAACGTGCGCCGGTACTCCCAGTCACTCTCGGCCACCCACGTCACGCGCAGCTCGTTGTCGGCCACGAACGGGTCAGGGATCAGGCCCAGCGCCAGCAGGTCGGTGTGCACGCCGCCGGGGACCGTGGCCGGCAGCCAGTCGTCGGAGCCGGCCTGGCGGAACTGCCAGGCGTCGGTGAGTGGTTGTCGGAACATGACAGCCTCCATCGAGAACGTCCGGAGAAAAACCTATCCCAGATTGATTGGCAAGGCGCACGTCTTTGCGTACAATGCCTGCGATCGACCGAATTGACTGCACCAGGGAGTGTGACATGACCACAATCACCGCCACCAAGGCGCGATCGGCATTATACCAGCTATTGGACGACGTGGCTGTTTCTCACGAACCGGTGTTGATCACCGGCAAGAGGGGCAACGCGGTGTTGATCGCCGAGGAGGATTGGCGCGCCATCAATGAAACGTTGTACCTGCTCAGCATTCCAGGCATGCGCGAGTCGATCATCGAGGGTCTCAACACACCGTTGGCCGAATGCGATGACGAGGTCGAGTGGTGACCTACGCATGTGGACGCATTACCAGTAGCGTAGCCGAAGTCGTGCAAGCACTCTCGATTTGACTCAGCGCCGCGGCATGCGCACCCCTTTCGGCAAGGCGAAGTAGGCGCGGTTGCGATAGACGAAGTGAATACCCCTGCTGTCCATGTGCGCGAACATGGCATGGATGGCATTTCGCTTGTCGGCTGCGCGCCAGAAGGCCGGCCCCGGCACAGTCATGCGCTTTCCCTTGCCGTACAACACGAACTGGTTGAGCCCGTGGTCGATTTCGACGCGCTCGACCTCATCCCAGTTGATCCCATAAGTTACCCAGACCGGCATCACCACTCGAATAGCCTCCCGTTCGATTTCGACGATCGCGCGGCCGGCCCAGATCAGATAGCCAGCGACCACGACGCACGCCAAGAACAGCAGCAGCGCCAGGGCCCAGTCGCCGCTGCGCAGAGCCAGAAAGATCATGAACGCCAAGAACGCGGCGGCGAACCAGCCAACACCGGCAAGCCAGGGAGTAATGCGCACGCGCACGGGGCCTGACGCGCCGGCCAGCAGCGCGGCCTCGGCCTCGCGCTGGCTCTTCACCCAGCTCAACTGCTCGAAGGCGTCGTCAGCCAACACGCGCGGCGGGGCAGTCGTTTCCAGCCATTGCCACACCGCCTCGGCGTCGAACTGCTCCAAGGGAAACTCAAAGGCCCCGGCATCCACTCCGATTTGCAGATACCATTTCTTCCCGGCCGCCCTGACTCGCCGCAAGGCCCGCACCTCCGACCACGGATAATCAAAGGGTCGTTTGCGGTACCAGCCGTGCATCCCGCTTTCATCGATCTCCAACCGCGTCCGCGCGGTCTGCAGCGCAGTGGGCAGGAAGGACAATGCGCCGAGGCAGCAAAGGATAGCCAGCGCCGCGCCGGTCTTTCCGTTGATCCACAAGAAGAAAAGCGCCAGGCCGGCGAAGAAGAGGGCCGGGCTCACCACCTCGTTGAACCAGTACCTGCGCGTAGGGCGGAACATTCGTTGCATGGGTCCTATCCCAATTTGGCACGTTACGGCCGTTGTTCGACCCAAGACGCAAGGCCGCCACGTACGCCTTACATCTTGCATTGACCTTTTGGCCTATCCCCCCGCCACCTTGGCCTTGTAACCCAGCTCGTTGAGGATCTCCACGATGCGCTCGCGGTGGTCGCCCTGGATGATGATCACGTCGTCTTCCAATGCGCCGCCGGTGCCCAGCTTGTTTTTCAGCAGCTTGAGCAGCGCCTGCCGGCCAGCCTCGCGGCTCATGACGCCGGTGATGAGCGACACGGTCTTGCCGCCGCGGCCCTTGCGCTCACGGCTGACGCGCACGGGGGTGTTGCCTTGCAGCGCAGGAACGGCCGCGGCCGGGTTCTTGGCCGGCTGAGCGGATGGGGACGCCGCAGGGGCTGGCTGTGGCTTCTGCGGCTGCTGGGACGCCAGCGGCCCCAGCGCAGCAAAAGGCGAGGGCGGCCCGTCGTCCGGGTCGGTGGAGTAGACGACTTTGGGTGGTTTCTTAGTCATGGGAGTGATGGCGCCCCTGCGCCGACGCCGATTGAAATCGGCGTCTGGCACACCAGAAGCATGCTAAAGCAAGCTCAGTCATGCACATCAGCTTGCTTCAGCATGCTTTTGCGCAGCATGTCAGACTGCGGTTTCAACCGCAGGCGGTCACGCCGCGTACACATCCGACGCGTCGGCCCGCGCTGCGTCGCATTCGTCACACGGGCACAGGGCGCGCAGGAAGGTCCAGGTGTAGATGCCGCTGTCGTGGCCGTCGGCCCAGGTGATGCCCAGGGCATAATGGCCGACCAGAAAGGCGTTGCTGAGCTGCCAGGTGTGGCCGGGACGCTCGAAAAGCGCCGTCCGCTCCACCGGTTGGCCCATCGCCTCATGGCCGCCGCGGCACTCGGCGCAGGGGCAGACGTTGCGCAGCCCGGCCAGCGGGTAGACGCTGCGGTGCCCGTCGGCCCACACGATCTCCAGGGTTTCCTCCTGGCGGTTGACGGTCAGGTTTTGGGGGCGTAGTTGCTCGCTCATGTTGATCTTCTCGACAGTATCCTGTCAACCAGAAAGTGGTATTTGGCGGTGGGTTGGTAGTAGTTGGTAGTAGTTGGTAGTAACGACTTCAGTCGTTCATGCGCACCCGGAGCGACTGAAGTCGCCACTACGAGCCACTACGATCGCATCAGGTAGTCCTTGCCAGAGCATTAGTATATCACAGGAACGATGAGTCAACCCATCAGCAGCCAGCCGGCAACGGCGCCGCCAGCCACCAGCAAGGCCGAGTTGACGTTCCAACGGATGGTCAAGAGCACGGCGCTGGCGAACAGCAGCCAGGCCTGCCAACTGACCAACGCGGCCTGGCCGAGCTGAATGGACACCACCACCATCAGCCCGATAGCGCTGACGTTGACCGCGTCGAGGAAGGCCGCCATCCAGGCCGAGCGGCGCAGCTTCGGTATCAACCTGGTGAGCAGAGCCACGAAGATGAACGCCGGCAGAAAGATACCGACTGTCGCCGCCAGCGCGCCCGGCCAGCCGGCCAGCACATAGCCGATGAAGGTGGCCGCGCTGAACACCGGCCCCGGCGTCACCTGGCCGACGGCGATGGCGTCGATCAACTGCTGCTCCGTTAGCCAGCCGAGGGTCTGCACCAGCCCGCCCTCCAGGAATGCGAACAGCACGTAGCCGCTGCCGTAGAGCACGCTGCCGATGAAGAGGAAGTACAGGCCCAGCAGGCCGGGCGACGGCGCGCGCGGTTGCCCATCGTTGGCGCCCGCCCAAAGCTGGGCCGCGTTGTTGCCCACGGCCAGGATCGCGCTCACCACCCCGATCAGAGCCGCGACCAGCAGCACCGACGTGACAAAGCCGCGGCGATCCGCCCAGCCAGCGCGGCCGCGCAGCCAGATCATGCCCACCAGCCCGCCCAAGAACAGGGCCAGGATCTCGCTGAAGCCAAGCCAGGCCGCCGCGGCCACGGCCACGCCGATCACAGCGAGCTGCCAGCCCTTGACTGCCAGCCGGCCCAGACGCCACACCGCGCCGAGGATGATCGCAACTACCACCGGCCGGATGCCGGCTAGCAGCGCCTCCATCTGCGGCAGGCTGCCGTAGCGCACGTAGAACCAGGCAATCACGCCGGTGATCAACGCCGCAGGAACGATGAAGCTGGCGCCGGCCACGACCAGGCCGATCCACCCCGCCCGCACGTGGCCGATGTGCATGGTCATCTCGGTGGAGTTGGGGCCGGGGATCAGGTTCGTGGCGCCGACCAGGTCGAGGAAGCTCTGGCGCGACAGCCATTTGCGCCGGCCGACGACCTCGTCCTCCATCATGGCGATATGCGCGGCCGGCCCGCCGAACGCGGTCAGGCTGAGCCGGATGAACAGGCGGATCAAGGTCAGCAGTTCGTGGATCAGGGCAGCAACTTCCTTGCCATCAGATATGGCACATCATACATGGTTTATGCCGGTCGGCAAGGTCGTATTCCACGCACGCTGGTGGTTCAACCAGGTCTCGCCGTGCGCCATCGCCTCCTGCGCCGTCCAAGCGCGGGCCATACCCCAGAGCGCTGACCACGTCGAGGCGTCCACCAAGCCGCGCGCGGTTTGCAGGCGTTGGGCAATCAACGCGCGGTAATTAGGGGAGAGAGGGCCGCCGCGCTCGCCCAGTCCCTCCTCAGCGGCCAGACACTGCACACCCAGGGCGGCTTTTTCCGGCGACCCGTCGGCAAGCAGCCAACCGGCCAGACTGACCAGCCAGAAGCGCACCCGGCGCACATGCTGGCGGACGTGGGGCAGGCCGCGGCGCAGCTCATCCCGTGCGGCTGTCATATCTCCGCGCGCCAAGGCGATCTCGGCCCGGTCGGTGTGCAGGATGGCCCGCGCCAGATCCAGCCCGGCATCGGGCAACAGCGCATCGGCCTCGTCGAGCAGCGCCTGGGCCCCTGCCAGATCGGCGCGCGCCCAGGCGACCTCGCCCATCTGCAACAGGGGAAAGCCGGGGGTGAGCAGCTCTGGCTGCTGCCGTGCCAGCGCCGCGCTGCGGCGCAGCGCGGCTTCCGCCTGGTCCAGCTCTCCCTCCTCGATGTAAATGCGCCCCCACAGGTTGAACAGCCAAGCCAGCCTCTCAGGTCGTTCCGCCTGTGCGATCGCCACGGCCTGCGCGGCGAAATCGTCGGCGCTGACAAAATCGTGGCATTGCCAGGACAGGTTCGACGCCTTGAACAGGAGATCGATACGCTGGTCGGCATCGGTCTGGCCCCCCAGCGCCAGGCTGCGGCGGATCAGCGCCTGACCCTCGCGCACATGGCCGTGCGTCTCCCAAAACCAGGCCAGAGCCGAGCACATCTGCAGCGCCTTGGACGCTTCGCCCTGTTCGATCAAGCGTTGGAGCGCAGCCAGGTAGTTGTCGTGATCGCTCTCGACGGCTTCCAGGTCGTCGGATGACTGCGCCAGCAAGCTGTAAAAGTAATGGGTATGTTGCTCCTGCGCGCGGCCGCGCTCCTCCTCAGTCAGCCGGCTCCACGCGAACTCACGAATCATCTCCAGCAAGCGCCAGCGGCCGGGCTCGAGTGTGACCAGGCTGTGGTCGCTCAAGGTCGCCAGCCATGACTGCGTCAGCGCGCGGCCATTTGGATCGGCCGGCCCCGCGCAGATCGCAGTCGCGGCGTCCAGGGTGAAGGAGCCGATGAAGACAGCGAGGCGCCTCAAGCACGCGCGGGCGTCCGGGTCGAGCAAATCGTAGCTCCAGGCGATGGCGCCGGCCAGGGTCCGCTGGCGCGGCGGGAGGTCGCGCGCCGCGGTGTGGATCGTCTCCACCCAGTCTGTCTCGCCGCACAGGACGCTGGCCAACTCCGCTGGCGACATGCGCCGCAGGGTTGCGGCCGCCAGCTCGATGGCCAGCGGGATGCCCTCCAATCTGTACAAGATGTCCGCCACTTCCCCGGCGTTGGCTGCGTCCACGGCAAACGCCGGCTGATGCTGGCGTACGCGGGCCACGAACAACTGCACGGCCTCGAACTCCATCATCTGGTCCGACGCTGTGCCCGACGGCGGCAGCGACAGCGGCGGGGCTGCGTATTCGTGCTCGCCGTAGACGTGCAGCGGCACGCGGCTGGTGGCCAGGACCTTCAGCCCCTGGCAGGCCCGTAGCAGCTCGCTCACCTCTGGCGCGGCATCGATCACCTGCTCGCAATTGTCCAGCACCAGCAGCACCCGCTGCTCACCCAACTTGGCGCGAAAACGCTCAGACCACGGCATGTTGACCAATTCACGCACGCCGGCCTGACGCGCGACGGCCGCGAGCGCCAGCGCCGGGTCGGTGATGGGCGCCAGGTCCACAAACCAGACGCCCTCCGGGAAATCGGGCAGGAGCCTTTCGGCAGCGTGGATGCTGAGCCGCGTCTTGCCAATGCCCGGCGGACCGATGAGGGAGAGCAGACGCACATCGCTGCGGCGCAGCAGCGCCGTCACCGCTGCGATGTCCTGCGTGCGGTTTACGAAGGAGGTTAGCGGCGCGGGCAGGTTGTGCGGGGTCGGCGTCGCCAGCGGCTGGGAAGGGTGGGGCGCAGCGGCCAACTCCCCGGCGGCCGGCAGGCGCTCGACGGCGGCAATTCC
>JBAQCH010000217.1:0-17766 GCA_049294015.1 Anaerolineae bacterium | reverse complement strand
CGCCCAGCCCGGCTGTGGCCGGCGCCGCGCCGTTGGTGTCCGTCGAAGGCGTCTCCTTCAGCTACGACGGCCACGAGGCGCTGCGCAACGTCAGCCTGGCGCTGCGCCCCGGCGAGGTGGTGGCGTTGATGGGGCGCAACGGCTCTGGCAAGTCCACCCTGCTCAAGCTGCTGGCCGGGCTGAGCAAGCCAGCGCGCGGCAGCGTGTCGCTGGCCCTGGCTGGTCGGCAGCTTGACACCCGCAGCGCGTCGCTGGACGAGATTGTGCGCGTCGTCGGCTACGTGCCGCAGAACCCGGGCGCGCTGCTGTTCAAGGACACCGTGCTGGAGGAGCTGGCCTTCACCCGCCAGGGCCACAAGCTGCCGCCCGATCCGGCCGCCGATCGCGCGCTGCTGGCGAGGCTAGGGCTGGCCGAACAGGCCGAGCGCTACCCGCGCGACCTGAGCAGCGGCCAACGTCAACGGGTGGCGCTGGCCGCGATCCTGGTGGCCGAGCCGCAGGTGTTGCTGCTGGACGAGCCGACGCGCGGCTTGGACTACCAGCAGAAAGAGGCGCTGACAGCCATTCTGCTGGACTTGCGCCGCCAGGGCCGCGCCGTCCTGCTGGCCACCCACGATGTCGAGCTGGTAGCCCGCAGCGCCGACCGCGTCGTGCTGCTGGGCGAGGGCGCGGTCGTGGTCGATGGCCCCATCCGCCAGGTAATGACCGGCTCCCTGGTCTTCGCCAGCCAGGTCAACAAGCTCTACCGCGATCCCCGCTATCTGGTGGTCGAGGACGCGGTCGCCTAACTGTACTCAACGGAGAGAACCTATGCCTGCTACCCTCGAATACCTGCACCCCAAAACCATCGATGAAGCCCTGGCCCTGCTGCGCCGGCCCGGCCTGCGCACCGTGCCGCTGGCCGGCGGCACCTGGCTAACGCCCCGCCTGCGCCGCGATGTGGACGTGCCCGACCCATTGCCGGAAGCGGTGGACGCTGTGGTCGATCTGGCCGACCTGGGGCTGAGCTTTATCGAGCTGGCAGGCCAGCCAGGCGACGGTGCCCTGCGTCTGGGCGCTGCCACAACCCTGGCGCAGATCGCAGACAGCGCGGACTGCCGCGATCTGGCTAGCGGCATCCTGGCCCAGGCTGCCCAGCGCGCGGCGCCCATCAACCAGCGCAACGCGGCTACCGTGGCCGGCGCAGTGTTGGGCGCTTCCTCGCAGTCGGAGCTGCTGCTGGCGCTGCTGGCCCTCGATGCGCACGTCGTAGTCGCCACTGCCGGCCAGCCGCGCGCCCTACCCCTCCAAGATCTGCTGGCGGACCTGCCCGGCCAGCTCGACGGCGGTCTGGTGATCGAGATCAAGCTGCCCTGGCTGGCCGAGACAGCCCACGGCGGCCTGGCGCGCGTGGCCCGCACCCCTGCCGATCAGCCCATCGTGGCCGCGGCCGCGCTGGTTGACGGCGACAACAGACGGCTGGCTGTGGGCGGCCTGACTGCCAGCCCGCTGCTGCTGCGTTTGAGCGCCGCCAGCGAGCTGGAGCTGGCGCTGGATGCAGCCCTGAACGGCGTCCCCCTTCTGTCTGATTGGCAGGGAAGCAGTGAATACCGCCGCTCTATAGCCGCAGTGTTGAGCCGCCGCGCGTTAGCCGAGGCGCTGGGCTAGTACAGGTCGGCGTGAATCTCGTGGCAGTTTTTGTGCGTCGGAGTCGAGGCTTTAGCCGGGTTTGACGCTGAGACCCGGCTGAAGCCTCGACTCCAGACTGCGAAGGAACTTACGCGGATCTGGGCTACAGCAGTTCTCGCAGCATCTGGTCGACGCGGCGCGCCAGAATCTGCTCGCTGCGCGCCACCGATTGGGCCGCCAGCATACGGCGTAGGTCGGCGCGTTCGTCAGGGTCAGGCGTCCCCAACATCTGCATAGCCTGCTGCCAGACCTCCTCGCGCCAATGGCGGATCAGGCGGGCGGCCATGCGCTCGTCCAACGGCCCAAATACCCAGTCCACCACCTCCAGCCAGCGGCTTTCCGGCGTCACCACCTGATCTTGCACGCTGTCCACGGTGGCGGCGATGATGGTGTTGACGTGGCAGTGATCCTCGTAGCGTTGCTGGCGCTGTTCGGGAGAGAGCGTGGCCCACTCCCGCTCCAACATCTCCACCAAAGTCAGCACCAGGTCGTAGTTGATGTGGGCGTTGATGCCCAGCAGCAGGTTCTGTAGAATCTGGGTTTGCTGTTCGCCAGCGGCATCGAAGGCCAGCCGCCAAACCACAGGGGTTGCGGCGTCGTCCAACTCGTAGGACTCCAACGCCAGGAAGTAATAGTCAGCAAAGAGGTGCAGCAACCGGGCCACCCACTGCGGATCGTGGAACTGGCCCCGATCGATGGCCCGCAGTGTGTTGCCGGTCATCAAGGCGTAGCAGCGCAGGAATGCGCTGCGCTGGTCGGCTCGCTGTTCCCACTGCTGAACCAGCAAGTCCATACGTTCAACTACGGGTTCTGGTTGTGTCATGTGTTGCTGCTTCACTCGCTGTTTCGTGCAGCGTGAAACGTGAAACGTGACGCGACTCTGACATCACGCATCACGTTTCACGCTTCACGAGTCAGTCTCCAAAACTCCAGCGCGTGGCGCTGCGCACGAAGTCCTGCTCCAGCCAGCCAAAGGCGATCTTGGGCCGCAGGGCGACGAACGGCCCTTGCGGCGAGGGCGGGTCGGGGCGAAAGCCAGGATATTTCGCGGCGTAGTGGTCGGCGATGCGCTGCCACAGAGAGGGATCGACGTCGGTCAGCCACTGGGCCTCGCCTTCCAGAATCACCACCTCGTCGCCGCTCTCCAGGTGCACAACCAGGGCAGGATTGGCGGCCAGGTTGCGGGCCTTGACCGAGCCGGCGCCGGTGCCGAAGTAGAGCACGCCGTCCAGCCAGACGCCCCACACCGGCGCGGCATGGGGCCGGCCGTCGGGCCGGGTGCTGCCGATCCAGTAGTTGCGCGCCGCGGCCAGTTGCTGGTCGGCGAAGCTCCAGGGCAGCAGGCCGTCCGGCTCACTGCTGATGCCATAGTCCTGCATCGCCGGGCGCTGCGCCAACGGTTCAGCGGTGGATGGGTTGGAGGGGTTCATGGCTATTGTCCGCTGAAACGCACCAGGATCGTGGCGCGCACCGCTGTGTTTTGCGACCAGAAGGCGACAATCTGGCCATCGGTAGTCGCTGAAACGGGAACCGTCAGCGGCACGTTCCAGATGCCGCTGCCGCCAGGCACCGCGACAGAAGCCTCGGCGAAGAGCACTGTGCCATCGCGACTGAGCGCCTGTACCACCACGAAGCCCGGCTGAAGGCCGTTGGCGTTGCCGATCACGTTGAAGACACGCGGCAGCGTCAGGTTGGGCGACGGGCTGGTAATAGTGAGGGTCGGGCCGGCCGGCTGCTGGCCGTAGACCACGTTGACCCGCGCCGCTGGCACGTTGGACTGAGGCGACGACGCCTCGACAAAGCCGGGCGTGCCGGGCGCCACGCTGACCGTCAGGGTCGCCGTCCACGTACCAGCGCCGCCCGTGCCCACGTTCGCGCCTTGCAGAGTCGTTGCCGTTCGAGCCAGTTGCACACCGGCGCTGGTGAAGGCCGTGACCACCACATTGCCCTCGAACAAGCCCGAGCCCGTGCCCGAAGCCGTGAAGGTCGGGGGCAGAACTGCGTTGGGCTGGGGGACGTTGATGGTGAGGGTACGTTGCGCCGGCGGTGTGGGCGTCGGTGTCGGTGGGGTAGGTGTTGTCGACCCCACTGGCACCACCAGCCGTTGGTTGACGTAGATGCGCCAGGGATGGCGGATGCCGTTGCTGGCCGCCAGTTGCTCCACGCTGGCGCAGAAGCGGCGCGCGATGGAGAAGAGAGTGTCGCCGGCGACGACTGTGTAGACATTGCCGTTCAGCGGCCCCATCGCGTGCGGGATCGGGCCCAGGTTGCACGGCGCCGGCGGCTGCGGTTGTCCGCCGCACTGGTTGGGCACCTGCAAGACAGTCCCCGAACGCAGCACATTGGGGTTCGGCCCGATCACCGCCCGGTTGATGTGGTAGATTTGTTGCCAGGTGGTGCAGAACTGGCGCGCGATGCTGCCAAGGGTGTCGTTGGGCTTGACCACATAGGCCACGGTCTGGGCGCTGCCGGAGGCCGCCGCCGGAGGCGCCAAGACGCCTGCCAGCACGACAACGATGAGCATGATGAACAACAACCGTTTCATAAACACACCTCGCTGAGGATCCGCTGCTGAGCTTGTTGCACAACCGCCGGGATTATACCACACAAACCGATCCGCTGGTCTACTGGCACGCCACACTGATTTATGTAGCTTGAGCGGCCGCTGGCAGAAGCACACTCGTGTCGTGCCAACGCTCATTTGTGGAGTAGGCGTCCCCAGACGCCGGGTTCGCATGTGGGCATGCGAACTCCTCGAATCACGGCTGACAGAGCACTAGCCGGTCCGGTCGTAGGACAGGAATAGCTGGCCCAGCCCATCCAGGCCGGCGGCGTCATAGGTGATGCTCTGCAGCCGCATGCCCACAGCCGGCGCCAACAGTGGCCCCTCGACGATGGTCGAGAACGGGTCGCTGCCCAGCAGGCGGTTGGCCAGGGTCAGGTACAGCCGGTCCAGCACACCAGCCGTCAGCAGCAGATGCAGTACCTTGGGACCGCTGGCCGAATAGATAGCCCGGTAGCCCAGATCGGCCATGGCCTGCACCAGCCGGTCGCCCGTGACGCTGGTCTCGCCAGCGAAAATCACCCGGCCAGCCTGCGCCTCCAGCTCCTGCACGCGGCGCGCATCCGCCTGCTCTGTGGTGAAGATCAGCACCCGCCGGCCGCCGGCCAGCAGGGCTTCCGGCACGGGAAAGTCCAGGCTGGCGCTGATCACCGCGATGTCCGGCTGCGGCGAGAGGCCGTGCTGCACGCGCCACTGGGCCAGATCGGCGAACTGGGGATCGTCGTAAACGCGCAGGATCTCCTGCGCGTGGCCGCTGGCGTAGTCGCGCAGGTAGCGGCCGCTGCTGAGCACCACGTCGGCCTGCACAGCCAGCTCCTGGAACAGCCGCCAGTCGCGGGGGTTGGCTACCTGCTTGGGCACCACCAGCCCTGAGCCAGTTGGCCCAGGCACGGCGATGCGGCCGTCCAGGCTGGCCACGAAGTTGGCGTAGACCAGCGGCCGTTCCCTCTCAGCCGCCAGCCCCTGCACGTCATGGCCCAGATAGAGGCCGTGCAGCGCCAACTCCTGCGCGGGCAACGGGTAGAGTTGAGTAACTGTGTTCATCGCCACCTTCGCTTCTGACACCCGTAACTCGTAACCCGTAACCCGGAAATGAGCGAAGCATGTGCGCACTTCCGGGTTACAGGGTTACGGGTTACGGCTTACGCCTCACACCCGCACCGGCTCCACCCGCCAGATCTCCCCGCAGTACTGCCGCATCGAACGGTCGGACGAGAAGAAGCCGCAGCGGGCGCTGTTCAGGATCGACATGCGCGTCCAGCGGTCGGGGTCGGCGTAGTAGTCGTGAGCCGCCTGCTCGGAGACCCGCACGTAGTCCGCATAGTCGGCCAGCAGCAGGAAGTCGTCGCGCGTCAGCAGCGAGGCCACGATCGGCTGGAACAGCGCGCGGTCGCCGCCGGAAAAGGCGCCGGCTGCGATGGCGTCGATGGCCCGCTTCAGCTCGGCGTTGGCGCTGTAGTATTCCAGCGGGTTGTAGCCGCTGGCCTTGAGCGCCATCACCTCCTCGGTGTGGAGGCCGCAGAGGTAGAAGTTCTCTGCGCCGACCAGATCGCGAATCTCGATGTTGGCGCCGTCCAGCGTGCCCACGGTCAGCGCGCCGTTGAGCGCGAACTTCATATTACCTGTGCCCGAGGCTTCCTTGCCGGCCATGCTGATCTGCTCGGAGATGTCGGCGGCCGGATAGATGCGCTCGCCTTTGGAGACGTTGAAGTTGGGGATGAACACCACCTTCAGCCGGCCGGCCACGTCGGGATCGTCGTTCACCACCTCGGCCACGTTGTTGATCAACTTGATGATCAGCTTGGCCATCTTGTAGCCGGGCGCGGCCTTGGCGCCGAAGATAAAGGTGCGGGCCGGCATGTCGATGGTCGGGTCAGCCTTGATGCGCTGGTAGAGGGTGATGATGTGCAGCGCCTTGAGCAGTTGGCGCTTGTACTCGTGCAGCCGCTTGACCATTACGTCGAAGATGGTGTTGGTGTCCACCTCGATACCGGTGTAACGCTTGATCAGCGCGGCCAGCTCGACCTTGTTCTGCTGCTTGATCTGATGCCAGGCGGCCCGGAAGGCGGGGTCGTCCACGAAGGCCTCCAGGCCGGCCAGCCGCTCCAGATCATTCAGCCAGCCCGGCCCCAGCTTCTCGTCGATCAGCGCGCACAGCCGGGGGTTGCCCAGGCGCATGAAGCGCCGCGGGGTGACGCCGTTGGTCTTGTTGTTGAACTTTTGCGGATACAGCTCGGCGAAGTTGCGCAGGGTAAACTCGGCCAGCAGGCGCGATTGCAGCGCGGCCACGCCGTTGACCGAGAAGCTGCCCACGGTGGCCAGGTGGGCCATGCGCACTCGGCGCTCCGGTCCCTCGCCGATGATCGACATGGCGGCAATGCGCCCCATGTCACCGGGGAAGGCCGCAGCGATTTCTTTTAGAAACGCGGCGTTGATATCGTAGATGATCTCCAGATGGCGCGGCAGCAGACGCTCGAACAGGCTGACCGGCCACTCCTCCAGCGCCTCGGGCAGCAAGGTGTGGCAGGTGTAGGCGAAGCTGCGCCGGGTGATGTCCCAGGCGGCGCCCCAGCCCAGCCCTTCCTCGTCCAACAGGATGCGCATCAGCTCAGGGATGCCGATCACCGGGTGGGTGTCGTTGAGCTGAATGGCGACCTTGTCGGGGAAGCTGGCCCAATCGCTGTTGTGGAAGCGGAAGCGGCGGATGATGTCGCGCAGCGAGGCGGCCACAAAGAAATACTGCTGGCGCAGGCGCAGCTCCTTGCCTTGAGGCGTCGTGTCGTTGGGGTAAAGCACCTTGGTGATGTTCTCGGAAAAGACTTTGCCCTCCACAGCCCGCTCGTAGTCGCCTTTGTCGAAAAGCTGGAAGTCGAACTCGCGCGTGGCCCTGGCCCGCCACAGGCGCAGGATGTTGACCGTGTTGGTCTCGTAGCCGGGCACCAGCATGTAGTTGGGCTCGCCCATCACTGTCTCGCTGGGCAGCCAGCGCACACGCGGCCGGCCCTGTTCGTCCACGGTGCGCTCAGTGCGGCCGCCGAAGCCGACCTCCACCATGTCGTCGGGCTGGCTGAACTCCCAGGGAGTGCCGTAGTACAGCCAGGCGTCGGGGCTTTCCACCTGCCAGCCGTCCTGGAACGACTGCTCGAAGATGCCGTACTCGTAGCGGATGCCATAGCCCACGGCCGGAATGTCCAGCGTGGCCAGCGAATCGAGGAAGCAGGCCGCCAGCCGCCCCAGGCCGCCGTTGCCCAAGCCAGGCTCGTGGTCCAGATGGACAAAATCCTGCAGGCGAAGATCATTGCGCGCGGCGACCTCGGTGGCCATGTCCCAGGTGTCGGTATAGAGCATGTTTTGGGTCAGCTGGCGGCCCAGCAGGTATTCGGCTGACAGGTAATAGACGAACTTGGGGTTGGCCGCAAAGTGGGCCTCGGTGGTCTTGCGCCGCCGCTCCATCAGATAGTCGCGCACGGTGAGAGAGATGGTTTGGTAGATATCGAGCTTGCTGGCCGACTGGGGCGTGGTGCCGCGCGCGTAGTAGAGGTTGTCGAGAAACGCCTGTTCGAAGGCTTCCACGCTGCGTCCCATGCGACTGTGGGTTGGATCGGTGGACATATCGGGTCCTCCTCTTTGAGGTGATGATGCGTGAAAACAACACGCCACTCAAAGAAGCTGAGTGGCGTGTGTAGACTTTATCTGGCAACTTCGCTGCCAGGAGCATCTGGCTTTCCTGGCAGCGCGAGTTGCATCAATTCGTTGGTTCCCATTCGTCGTGGCAATCCGACCACCACCATTTAGCCCTTACCGAACAGCTTGTCGCCGATCTCGGTCCACTTGCTCTTGGCCCAGGTGACGGCTTTGGCGGCCACGACCGCGGCGTGCGCCGAGGCGTAGGTCTCTTCGGCGTAGTCCCAGTTGACCACGCTCCACCAGGCGGCCAGGTAGTCGGCGCGCAGGTTCTGATACTTGAGGTAGTAGGCGTGCTCCCACACGTCGACGCCCAGCAGCGGCACCAGGCCCTCAGAGATGGGGTTGTCCTGGTTGGGGGTGCTGGTGATGCTCAGCTTGCCCTCGGAGTTCATGACCAGCCAGGCCCAGCCGGAGCCAAAGCGAGTCATACCGGCCTTGTTGAACTGCTCCTTGAACGCGTCGAAGGAGCCGAACGTGGCCACAATCTCCTCGGCCAGCGCGCCGCTGGGGCCGCCGCTGGCGTTTGGCCCCATGGAGGCCCAGAACATGCTGTGATTGGCGTGGCCGCCGCCGTTGTTGCGCACAGCCATGCGGATGTCGGCCGGCACGCTGTCCAGGTCAGCCAACAGCTCCCAGACGCTCTTGTCTTGCAGGTCAGGATAGTTGGCCAGCGCCGCGTTGGCGTTGTTGACGTAGGCCGCATGGTGCTTGTCGTGGTGGATCTGCATGGTGCGCGCGTCGATGTACGGCTCCAGCGCGTCGAATGCGTAGGAAAGCGGGGGTAAGGTGAAAGCCATGGGTGTTACACTCCTTTGGTGTTGATGGGGTGACGGTTAAGGCGCAAGACGTTTGACGCCTCTTGAAGCGCCTATCAAGGCTCAAACGCCCAAAGACGTTGTCACAATGCGTCTATTCTACCATGCTATCCATTGTACGTAAAACAGGCTGCTGTGCGCAGTGATCTTTCTTCCGGTGCCGGATAACCCGCTCTGCACCTAAAAAACTCTCGCACATCCGGTGATGGACGTGCGAGTGTTTACGGATGTACCCAAGGCTTAGCGAAAACTGCGCAATCGGACGAGCGCCTATTCGCTTGGTTGATCTGGCTCTGCTGGCTGAGCGGCCTGGCGCTCGACGAGGAATTGCTGAGCCCGCTCTTTCCATGCGCCATAGTCGATCTCACGCATGGGCGGCGCTTTGACGATCTCGGCCAGGCGCTCGTTGCCGCACTCGACAAGTTGCTCGTAGGTGGTGATGCCTGCCTCGTAGAGACGCTTCTCGAAAGTCTTGCCAACGCCGGGCAGCGGCTCGAAGTCGTCCACGTGATCGCCGTCCCACAACAGGCCGACGGTGCCAGTTTTCTGCGCCCACTGGTAGGCATCGGCGCGCGTGTCCTCGAACTCGATGCGCGCTCGCTGCAGCTCCGGAATCTTCAGAATCGTTTCCAGCTCGGCGTCAGGCAGGCTGGACAGCTCCCAGTAGGTGCCGACGCCCGCCGTGTACAGCCGCTGCTGGTAGGCCGAGCCAATCCCGGCCACATCGGTTAGCGCCTGAATGCGCGGGGAGAGCACTGGCTGCACGCCAGCCACGATGGCGGCGCTGGCCGCGCTGGTCTTGAAAGCTGGCAGCCGGGACAGCGCCTCGGACAGCGTCGATGCAGACTCGAAGCTCAAAGCTGCGCTGCGCAGGGCGTTGACCTCCTCGCTCTCCTCTTCCATATGCACCAGCTCAGCTTGCAGCGAGGCGCGCTCCTCAACCATGGCCGCTTGCTGTTCCTGCAACGCTGCCAATTGGCTGCGCAGATCGGCCAGCTCGGCGTCGCGCTGGGTTAGTTGCCCCTCGACATCGATCTTGGCGCCGGACAGCTCTTCCAACTGGCCGCGCAACGCATCCACATCGGTGTTGCCCGCCGCCAACTCGTTGACCTGTGCTTGCAGCGCCAGGAGTTGGTTGTTGGCTTCGGCCAGCTCAGCCTCCTTGTCGCGCAGGGCAGACACGGCAGCCACGCCTGCGCCGACAGCGCCAAGCCCGGCAGCCCGCGAGCCAAGCGCGCGCGCCGATTCCTCTTCGATCTGCGCCAGGTCGGCCTGAGCAGCATCGAGCTGCGCCTGTGTCGCCTGCAACGTTTGCTCAAGCTCGGTCTTGGAGCCGGTCACAGCGTCCAGTTGCGACTGAAGGTCCTCGATTTGGACCGTCAGCGCTGCCACCTGGCTGTTCAGCGCTTCGATTTGGGCGTTCAGCGCTTCGATTTGAGCCTGCGCCTCAACCTCGGCCTGCTCCTTGAGGGCCAACGCAGCATCGGCGCTGGTCGCCCGGGCAGCCAACTCGTTGACCTGGCCCTGAAGGTTGAGGGAGTAGTCGTTGTAGCTGGCCAGCTCGCCCAGCTTCGCCTCCAAAGTTGCCTCGAGCGCCGCCTTCTCCTGGCCCAGTCCGTCCAGTTGAGCCTGAAGGTCCAGCGCAGTGCTGCTGTGGCGATCGACCAATGCAGCAACGCCCGAAACCAGGGCTGCCAGGCCGGCAGCCTTGACCGCGCCGCCCTCGCCTTCAACCGCCTCACTCTCGACCGCCTCACCCTCGACCACCTCAGTTTCAACCGCTTCCACGACTTCGGGCTGAGGCAGGTACTCGGCCGGAACGATCTCCTGCAAGCGACTGACCGCATCCTGCATCTGGCCTTGCAGGTCGTTCAGCAAGCCGTCGCGCTCGCCCACCTGCTGTTCCAAACCGGCCGTCGCGGCCAACGCTGCGTCAAGCTGCGCCTGCACATCGGCGCTTTGGGCGTTGAGTGCTTCGATTTGAGCGTTGAGCGCTGCAATCGCCTGTTCCTTCTCGCCCAGTGCGCTTTCCAGGCTAACGCGTTGCTCTTCGACCGAACCCAGCAGCCCGCTGGCTTCTTCAGCCGCGTGGCTCTTCTGCTGACTCAGATCGACGGCAGCAGTCACACCGGCAACCAAGGCGCCCAGGCCCAGCATCTTGGGCGCAGCGCCGCGCGGGACCATTTCGCCATCTTCGGCCATCTCTTCGCCAGGCGCTTCTTCGTCCGGCGCTGCCGCGTCGGCTGCGGTGATCTGGGCCAACACGTCTTCGGGCAGCACGGTGCGCAACTGCTGGCTCACGCTGTCGATCTGCTGGTTCAGCTCGGCCAGCTCGCCCTCGCGCGCCACGAGCTGCTCCTCGGCGGCAGCTTTGGCCGCCAGCGCGGCATCGAGCTGACCCTGCAGTGCGACAGTCTGCTCCTTGAGCTGTTCGATTTGAGCGTTCAGCCCCTCAGACTCTGCCTCCAGGCTCTCGACCTGGTTCTGCAAATCTTCCAGCGTCTGCACCTTCTCGTTCAGGTCAGCTTCCAACGCCATGCGGGCAGAACTGGCGGCTTCCAGGTCGGCCTGGATCGCAGCAGCGCGGCTGTTGGCCTGATCGGCTAGCGCATCGCCCTGCTGGCTGCGCTCCAGCAGAGCTGAGCTCGCCGCTGCCAGCGCGCCTAGCCGCATGGCGCGGCGTTGGCGCCGGTCCTCGGTCTGCTCATCGGCGGCCGGCGTAGCGGCCAGTTGCGCCCGGACGTCCTCGGGCAGCGCAGCCAGCAGGTCGGCGCTCAGGCCGGCCAGTTGCTGCTCGACGTCAGCCAGCTCGGCCTCGCTGGTTCTCAGGCCATCTTCGGCCTGGGCGCGAGCCAGCGAGACGCTTTCCATCTCAGCCTGCAGCGCGGCCAGCGCCTCTGCTTCGGGCGATGGCTGCGGCTGCGGCGCTTCCAACGCCAGCCGGGCATCTTCTTCAGTATCGATCTGAACAACCTGCTGGTTCAGCGCTTCGATCAGCTGATCACGCTCCACTAACTGGCCGCGCAGGTCGATGCGTTCATCTTTCAACAGCTCCAGCTCGGCGCGCAGGGCGCCGAAGTCAGGGAAGGCTTCACCTGTGGTGGCAGCCTGGACCCACTCAGGGGGCAGGGCGGAAATAATCGCGTTTAGGCGCTGGTTCTCCTGGTGGCTCTTCTCCAGAGCAGCGGCCAGCTCAGCGCCGGCTGAAGTCAGAAAGCTTAGGCCCGCGCGCATCGCCGGCATGTCAGCCGGATCAGCTCTGGATAGGATCTCACTGACAGGGCGCGCTTCGCCTAAGCTATCTGCGGGTTGGGGCAAGGTTTGCATGTGTGTCCTCCTACGCCGGACGTGAGGCTATCAGGCAGGGCAGGATGAGCCGCTGCGCTGGATAGCCAGAGAAGGCAGGCGGTCTGGTGCAGCCAGCTCAGTGCGTTGACCCCTTGCCCGCTTTCATTGCCTCCAACTCAGCCGTCAACGCCGCGATCCGGTGGTTAGCCTGGGTGAGCGCTTCCTCTTTCATGCGCAGCATGGTGGTCGTCATCAAGGCTAGCTCGCCAGCCACCTCGCCGCGCGCGTTTTGCAGCTTGTTCTCCAGGCCCGAGTTCACGGAGCTCAGGGAGACCACATCGCGCCGCAGCTCAGCCAGTTCGGTCTGGGTCGCGGCCAGCATGCTCTGGTGGTCCATCAACTCACGCTGCAGTTTGACGGCTCGCAGATAAGCTTCATTGAGCGCCACCTCTTTGTTGGCCATGGCGTCAGCCGACTCGGACAGCGCCTGTTTGGCCGCTGCCAGATCGACTCCGGTGGCCTCCAGATTGGTCTTGAAGGCGTCGCGCTCCTGTTGTGTCTGCTCAAACTGAGCGAACAGACCGGCATAATCGGTGCGCAGTTGTTCGTTTAGCCCCTGAACCTGTTCGATCTCCTGGGAACGCTCCAACAGGCCGGCATCCAGAGCGGATCTTTGGCTGGCAGTAGCTTCCAGATCAGCCTGCAAAGCCGCGATTTGGCCCTGCGACGTGTTATAGCGCATCTGTTGGGCCGCCAGGTCGGTCTGAGCGTCCTCAGCTTGCTTGCGCGCCTCTTTGACGGCCTTGTCGCTGCTGGCCAGCTTGCTGCTGAGGTCGGCCGTATTCGCTTCGGCTTGTTTGATGCGTCCACGCAGGGGA
The DNA here is from genome assembly GCA_049294015.1 of Anaerolineae bacterium. GTDB lineage: Bacteria > Chloroflexota > Anaerolineae > JAAEKA01 > JAAEKA01 > JAAEKA01. Next base: position 4,867 of record JBAQCH010000217.1, on the reverse strand, counting down.
AGGTAGAAGAAAAGCCAGCCCAAAATCAGGCCGACGACGCCGCCAATGAGCAGGGGCTGCCAGTAGGTGGAAAGCCAGGTGGAAATGTCCATTGTCGCCTCCTTGCGAACGAGAGTATGAAGAGAGAGGAGAAGAAATGTGAAGCAATTGTATTATATTCAGATTCGCTTGATTGCAAATTGAACATGCGTATATTACGTCTATCACAAACGCTGGCTGGTTTCAGACATCGAATCCTGGCGATCGATGGGGGGTGTGTTCAAAATGGGGTGAGACCCTTGGGGTTTCTGTGGTCGCTCACGAGTCGCCGTTAGCGCTCGGAAACCCGAAGGGTCTCAACCGAGTTCAAATACACTGCTAACAGATCACGTCAGGGGAGTCAACGTCCCCAAGCCCATCATCTCGGCCGAGTCCAGGTCAGCGCGCCTGGCTTGAAAACCTTGGCCAAACTCCTCAGGGGCTTCCTGAACTACCTGGCTCAACGCCTCCACCGGCACAGTGAACTGACGGACCGAACCGCCCGCGTTGGCCAGTTGCGCCGCAGTTGGGGCCATCTCATGTTCGTCGACGGCTACGACGACGCCGAACTTGCCAGCATCGAGCTGCGCGCCGATCTCTTGCACCGCAGCGTCATCCAGGTTGATCGACTGCTTGAAAAAAGCGCCGATCACGCCGCCCAACGTCCCACCGGTCACGGCTGCACCCAGCAGAGCAACAGGTCCTAGCGCGGCCGCCACGGCGCCCAACACGACACCGACCACAATGCCGCGACCAGTCTTACGCGGGAGCTGCGTCTTGATCTCGCCGTCTTCTTTGTAGATAAGGCCCACAGCGCCCAGCTTCGCCTCCTTATTGGCATGATCCCAATCTGCCAGAGCGTTGGCAGCGATCTCAGCAGCGTCTCGGCTTGAGAAAAGTGCAATAACCACATGTTCGTTCTTGTTACCAGACATGAAGGACTCCTTGATTCGATATGACGGTGGGTTGGGCAGGCTGGTTAGATTCGCCAGCCCGTCCTGTTGATAGGATAACACAGAGTCAGGCACGACACAATGGCCCATTGGTACCAGAAATGGTGCAACACTGGCGCTGTCCGATCACGCATCGCTGCGGCCAACCAGCCGGCGCGCTGCATGGTGCCATAGCAAGCCCATGGGTTGCGAGCCGCAAGCAAAGCGCCCGCACGGGTTGGCGAGTAACCAGCCGTGCGGGCGCTCAGGTCATCGATCAACGGGCTGCAAGCCAGCCCAGCAGCGGTTAACGGGGTGAGATGCCCGGCCCGAAGACCAGAGTCGTGGCGCCGCCGCCGTTACGGAAGATCAGGTTCGGGCCGCTGAACTCGTAGGTGGCTACGCTGCTCAGGGCCTGGAAGTACTGCTGCTCCTGCTGCATGATGTCCCCTTCGCACGCGATCTGAGTGCCGACCGGCGGGCTGATGGTGACATTGTTGCCTGTGGTGGAGTAGCTCGCGTTGAACGTGTTGCAGCCGCCGTTGCCGCTGACCTGGCCGTTGTTGAAGGCAGCCGTCAGCAATACGGTGGGCAGCAGCGGCTGTCCGTTCAGTTGCAAGAGATTCCACGCCCCTTGCAGCGGCGGCGTCGGCGGCGGTGGGGTGTTGGTCGGCTGCGGCTGGGCGACATTTACCCGCGCATCCTGTGACACCATCGTGCCGGCGACGTTGAAGGCCTGAAGTTGATAGGTAACCGTGCCGGCGTTGCCAAGGCAATCCTGGATGTTGCCGCTGACCGGGGCGTTGTCCTGGATGTTCGCGCCGTCGCGGAAAAGCCGGGTGAAGGCAGTGCCGCCGCCCGTGCTCCACGTCACATTGACGCACTCACTCACGTTGATCTGGCCCGGCTGGACCGAGAAGTTGGTGATCACCGGCTGCGGTACGGGTGTCGGGGGCACCGGGGTAGCAGTGGGCGGAACGGGTGTCGCGGTTGGCGGCACGGGGGTGGGCGGTACCGGCGTCGCCGTCGGTTGCTGCGCCTGCACGCTGACCGTCTGCACGGCCTGGCTGCTGCCGCCGGGGCCGCTGGCCTGCAGGGTGTAGGTCATCTGGCTGGCGCCGGGCGGGCAATCCTGGAAGCTCCCGCGCACCGGCGCGCCGTCCCACAGGGGCGCGTTGTTGCGGGCCAGCACCACGCGCGTCGTGTTGCCCTCCACGTTCCATTGCAAAGTCGTACACTGGCCGACGTTGATCTGCAACGGGTTGGCCGCGAACTGGGAGATGGTCGGCGCGCCGATCACCGGCGTCACCGCCACGGTCAGCTCGCGCGTCTGCACTGTGCCATCGCGCATCTGCACCCGCAGGAAGTAGGTGGTTGTCTGCTGCGGGCACTCCTGGCGACTGCCTACGCCTTCCACGCCGTTGTTCTGCCAGTTTTGGCCTTGCTGGAAGTAGAAGACCGCCTGGACGTTGTTGGTGCTCCAACTGTTGGTCACACACTGGCCCTGCTGGATGTTGTTGCTGGTGGTGGTGAAGCTGATGCCAGGAACGGGCGTCTGCGTCGGAGCCGGAGTCGGCTGGGTCGGTGCAGGCACGCGGATGCCCACCCAGATGGTCTCACCAAAGGCGACGTTGCTGGGGTTGCGCATCTGCCAGAAGCCCTGATAGACGCCAGGGATCGTCGGGGCCACCAGGTTGACGCTGAAGTCGTAGGTCGCGCCTGGGGCGACCGTGCCCTGCACGGCCACCGGCTGGCCGCCCATCTGGGCCGCTGCCACATTGCCGCGGTCGAAGGCCAGGACGTAGCGGCTGTCCCAGGTGCAGGTGCCGCTGTTGCGCACCCGCCAGGACTTGACGAAGGGCTGGCCCGGCGGCACGACCGGCGGCGCGGTCATATTGCGGTCGTCGAAGGTCAGGTCGGCCACCCAGGCCATGCCATCGATGCAGGCCGGCTGCGGCCGCGGGGTTGGCGTCGGCTGATCGGGCACAGGGGTGGGCGTGGGCTGCTCCGGCTCCGGCGTGGGAACCGGCAAGATGTCGTCAGGCTTGATCTTGAGGTACTCCTCCATCAGATCCGCGACGACACCCTCGTCCTGCAACTGGCTCAGCGCCTGGTTGATCACGCGGCGCAGTGGATCCTGGCCCCTGGCCACGCCAATGGCGAAGTTCTGCTTGTGCAGCCCCTCGCCGATGTTGCGCACATTGCCGCGGGCCTCGAAGGCCAAAGCCGGTTGCCGATCCAACAGCACCGCGTCGACACGGCCGCGCTGCAAGTCGTTGACCGCCTGCTCGATGTCGGTGTAAACCAGCAGGTTCTGCGCTGGCATCAGGCCGGCGTCGATCAGGCTGTCGCGCGCGAAGGTCTCGTAGACGCTGCCGCTCTGCACGGCCAGCCGAATATTGGTCAGGTCGTCGTCGATGGTCAGGCTGGTCAGAGGGCTGTTGGCAGCCACCAGCAACGCATCGGCGCCGACGTAGTAGACGTTGGAGAAGTCGATCATCTCCTGCCGCTCAGGCGTGACCGAAATAGCCGCGATGGCCGCGTCGATCTGGCCCAGTTGCAGCGCGCTGCCCAGGCCGTCGAAGGCAAAGTCGTTGAACTCCACCTGGATGCCCAGCCTCTCGCCGATAGCGTTCATCAAGGCGATGTCGAAGCCGTCGAGCTGGAACTTCTCGTTGTAGAAGGCATAGGGCGGATAGTCGGCCGACGTGCCGACAACGATCTTGCCAGCCTGTTGCACGTTCTGCCATACATCCACCACTTGGGGTACGGCGGTCGGCGTTGGCGCCGGCGTAGCTGTGGGCTGCTGCTGCGTGCCGCCGCAGGCTGCCGCCATCAGCGCGAGCAGCAGCAACGCGACGAGAGCCATCAAGTTGCGATGTGGAATTTTCTTCATGTCGTCTTGTCTCCTTGCCAGGATGAATCCTGGACCACGGGTGCGAGCCTGTTGATCAAGCAGGTCGCCCGACGCCGAGCACAGTCGGCAAGTATACTGTAAGCCGCATGGTTCGGCAAACAGCCCAGCGCATAAATGGCTAGGGTGTGTTCAACATAGGTTGAGCCTGCGTAGGACGATTTGAAAAATCGTCCGCCTCACGGCCGCAAGAACGGACGATTTGCAAAATCGTCCTACGAGCCGGAGGGGGACTCAACCAACTTTGAACACTTCCAAATGGCTAGTCAGATGATTCCACTTGGGACGGCACGATGCGCAGCTTGACCCAGATGGGCCGCTCCAGCCGCTGCGCCAATTGACTGGCCAGTTGGCGCAACGGTCGCAGGTCGCCTTGTCCCTCGACGGTAACAGCGACTTGTTCATCCTCCACGGCAACGCTCACCGCCTGGTAGCTGGTGTCGGCAAGCCACTCATCGGCGACATTGATAGCGGCCCGATTCTCCAGCGCGTCGACAACCACCTGATAGCTGGTGATGCTCAAGGGAACAGCCACCAGCAGGGTCGCTACGATCACAACGAGGAAGGCGTTGCGTCGCGTGCGCACTAGCTGGTCGCTGATGGCCAGCCGCCCCAAACCAGAGACAAGGAACACGAGCCCGCCGGCCAGCAGAATGGCCAGGAAGTTGGTCAGAAAGAGCAGCATGGCGCCGCTGGCCGCATCCCACCTGCCCTGCGACAGGCCGATACCCACCACACACAACGGCGGCACCAGCGAGATGGCGATGGCCACTCCGCCCATGGAGTCGGCGATCTCTTCGCGCATGATGATGTAGGCGCCGGCTGCGCCCGACGCCAGCGCCGTGATCAGCGCAATGAGGCCCGGCGCAACGCGCGAGGTGATCTGGCTGTTGTAGTCGATCGAGATGGCAACATTGGGCATCAGCAGTCCCAGAAGCCAGGAGAGGAAGATCGTTGCAGCGACGCCTGCCGCCACCAGCCCCAGGCCGCGCAGCGCGCGCTG
>JBAQCH010000216.1:0-7960 GCA_049294015.1 Anaerolineae bacterium | reverse complement strand
ACCAGGCCCTGCGCGGCATCGACACCGTCAGCCTGGCCGTGGACGCGCTGGTCGAGGCGCTCAAGGCCGGCGGGCTGCCCTGCACCGTGGAGCAACTGAACCAGCGCTTTGCCGCCCACGTGGCTGCGGCCATGCGCGGCCGCGATCCGCGCACCACGCGGCTGACGCTGGCGGAGTAGCGGAGCGGGTGTTTGGTGGGCGTTGGGTGGTGTGCTATACTCGGCGGGCGCGTCAAAACGGGAGACCCTTCGGTTTTCTCGGCGCAAACGGTGACTCGTGGCTGACAAGGCGACTGCGCTTGCAACGATTTGTGCTCCACCACGGAAACCCGAAGGGTCTGGTGCCCAACCAGCTTTGAATTCGCGCTGGCGAATCGGAATTGCCAAGGCAAGGATAGCCATGCAAAGTACCACAACCACACCGCAACAACTGTTCGAGCAGATCAAGGCGTTGCCCAGCGACAGCCTGAGCGAGTTGGCGACCTATGTTGACTACTTACGCTTCAAAACCCGCAAGACAGAGGACGCCGAGCCTGGCGAGAAGCCTCTACGCATCGTCAAACTGGGCGGCTTGCTGAAAGGCTATGACGTCGACGTCTCCCCAGAGCAACTGGCTGAGGTCAGGCGCGACATGTGGCGCAAGTTCGAGGACATCGAATCGTGAAACGTTACGTGACCGATACCCAATGCTTGCTCTGGCATTTGAACCGCGATCGGCATCTCCCCAGAGTCGCGCGATCCATCTTCGAGGCGGCCGACAAGGGGCAGGCCCAAGTCTTGGTTCCCAGCATGGTGCTGGTCGAGAGCGTCTTCCTTCTGCAACGACAGCGAGTAGCTCAGGCCGTCGTTGAGCGGTTGCTCCAACTGCCAGAAGAGGCCGATGCAAGTTTCTGCGTTGTTCCGCTGGATATGGCAGTGGTGCAGGCAGTGAATGATTTTGGCCCGGCGGCAGTGTCCGAGTTGGCCGACCGCGTGATCGCTGCCACGGCACGCGCCCTGGGCCTGCCGTTGCTCACAGTTGACCACGCAATCGCCGAAAGCGGGTTGGTTGACGTCATAAACTGAGATCCATGTCCCAACAACCCCACCTGCCGCACATCGACGACACGGCCGCGGCCGCCGGACCGGTCACCTCCCTCGGCTTGACCTTCCCCGACGACGCGGCGCGGCGCGCGTATTTCAGCGAACGCCTGCGGGAGCATCTGCAAGACCCCGCCTTCCGCCAGATCGAGGGTTTCCCCAGCGGCGCGGACGAGGACATCCTGGCCCTGTCCGACCCGCCCTGGTACACCGCCTGCCCCAACCCCTTCCTGGCCGAGATCATCGCCCAGTGGCAGCGGGAGCGCGAGGAGGTTCGTAGTGCGCACTTCAGTGCGCCTCCGGGCGCTGAAGCGCCTACTACGAACGACGGCGACAACGGCGCCTACCAGCGCGAGCCCTTCGCGGCCGACGTGTCCGAGGGCAAGAACGACCCGATCTACAACGCGCACTCCTACCACACCAAGGTGCCGCACAAGGCGATCATGCGCTACATCCTGCACTACACGGACCCGGGCGACATCGTCTTCGACGGCTTCTGCGGCACCGGCATGACCGGCGTGGCCGCCCAGCTCTGCGGCGACCGCCGGGCCGTCGAGAGCCTCGGCTACCACGTCGCCCCCGACGGCCTGATCTACGACCGCCCTCCCCATTCATCATTCATCGTTCCTCCTTCATCGTTTCCCATCTCCCGCCTCGGCCCGCGCAAGGCCGTGCTCAACGACCTGTCGCCGGCCGCGACCTTCATCGCCTACAACTACAACGCCCCGGTGGACAGCGCCGCCTTCGAAGTCGAGGCGCGGCGCATCCTGGACGAGGTGGAGGTCGAGCTGGGCTGGATGTACGAGACCTGGCACCCGCACTGCGACCATCCGCAGCGGGTGAAGGCACGGATCAACTACACGGTGTGGAGCGAGGTATTTCTGTGTACCGAATGTGGCAAAGAGATAGTATTTCTCGACGAAGCCCTTGATTCGGCCACAGGCAAGGTCTCTCCAGAATTCTCATGCCCTCATTGCATGGCCGTTCAGACCAAGCGACAAACTGACAGGCTCTTTTCGACCTACTTTGACCCTTTGACACAGGCAGTGCGGCGCAAAGTCACATTTAGACCGATTTCGATACGGTACTCACTGCCTGGCACCAGAGCATCGTATGAAAAGCCGATTGACGCCGATGATCTGGAGGTCCTTGCTCGCATCGACGAGGTCCCATTTCCTAGCAGCGTCCCTACCGTCCGCTTTCCTATCGAGCGAATGTATCATGGATCGCGTCTGGCGCCGAAAGGTTTTGAATACGTTCACGACCTATACCTCAAGCGTCAGGCAATAGCATGGGGACACCTGTGGCAAATGGCATATCGAGCACCGGAACACCGCGTGATCGCAGCGCTCCACTTCCTCTTGGAACAGGCGCTGTTCACTGGCTCAATGCTAAACGCATATCGCCCGACAGGGTTTTCTCAGGTATCACAATACATGAAGGGGGTGTACTATGTGCCAGCACAGGTCTCTGAAGTGTCTCCAGAGTATGTCTTTCTGGGTAAGCTGATCAGGCTTGTTGGCGTGTTCTCACAGCTAAATACGTCTCCGGGGTGTTCATGCCTCAGCACTACATCCGCAACAGAGTTCAATCTGCCAGCAGAATGCATTGACTACATCTTTACCGATCCTCCATTCGGAGAAAACATCTTCTATGCTGACCTAAATCTGGTACCAGAGTCATGGCATCACGTAAGAACGGCGACTGACACTGAAGTAATAATCGATAAGCCGAAGTCAAAGGGTAATCCGGAATATCTACGCCTCATGAAACAGGTGTTTCAGGAGTACTACCGAGTCTTGAAGGGTGGTCGGTGGGCTACCGTCGAGTTTCATAACTCGCACAACTCCGTTTGGAATGCCATTCAGGAAGCAATACTTGCAGCCGGTTTTGTCGTTGCCGATGTGAGGGTACTGGACAAACAGCAAGGATCATATCGTCAGGTTACAGCCGCTAGTGCGGCCAAGCAGGATCTGGTCATCTCCGCCTACAAACCAGCCACCACCTTCGAGCGCCAGTTCGCGGCCGAGGCCGGCACGCCGGCCGGCGCCTGGGACTTCGTGCGCCAGCACCTGGCCCAACTGCCGGCCGTGGTGCTGGCCGACGGCGCGCTGGAGACCATCGCCGAGCGCCAGGACTACCTGCTCTTCGACCGCATGGTGGCCTTCCACATCCAGCGCGGCGCGACCGTGCCCCTCTCCGCGGCCGAGTTCTATGCCGGGCTGCGCAGCCGCTTCGTGGAGCGCGACGGCATGTTCTTCCTGCCCGACCAGGTCCCAGCCTACGACCAGGCGCGGCTCCAGGCCGGCCAGGTGGCGCAGCTCACCCTCTTCGTCAACGACGAGAAAAGCAGCCTGCAGTGGCTGCGCCAGCAGCTCGACCCGGCCCTGGGCGGCCGGCCGCAGACCTACCAGGAGTTGCAGCCCCAGTTCCTGCGCCAACTGCGCCAGGCGCGCCACGAGGAGCTGCCGGAGCTGACCGTGCTGCTGGAGCAGAACTTCCTGCAGGACGGCCAGGGCCGCTGGTACACCCCCGACCCCCACAAGGCCAGCGACCTGGAGGCGCTGCGGGTCAAGGCGCTGCTGCGCGAGTTCCGCAGCTATCTGGACGGCAAGAAGCGCCTCAAGCAGTTCCGCAGCGAGGCCGTGCGCGCCGGCTTCGCCCAGGCCTGGCGCGAGCGCGACTTCGCGACCATCGTCGCCGTGGCCGAGCGCCTGCCCGAGCAGGTGTTGCAAGAGGACGCGGAGCTGTTGATGTATTATGACAATGCGAGTTTGCGGGTGGGGTAGCCCATGCTCGAAACCATCCTCCTCCAGTCGCTCAGCCCAGCGCATCCCCTGGTCCTGATCAGCGACCCCGACGGCATCCTCAACGACGAAACCCTGCTGGCCAGCCTCCTCGCGCAGGGCTACGCCGTGGTGCGCGAGGCCGATCCCGTCGCGCTGCGCTGTGAGCTATTGCGCCTGGCCGCGACGCCTGAGCAGCGGGTGGCCGTCATCACGGAGCGCGCGCTGGACAGCCTGCCCTACGACCTGTGGCAGCAGGGCCAGCACATCACCCTGGCGCTGCAAGACCTCTTTCCCCTGCTGGACTATCCTGCGGTGAACCCGCTGCGCGGCGGGGCGCTGGCGCGGCTGGCTGAGGCCTACCAGGCGCAGCCGCCGGTGCGGCCCCTGTCGCCGATCGAGACGCTGGATTACCTGTTGCGCACGGTGTTCGACGCCGCGCCGGAGCGGCTGGACCGGCCGGCCAGCCTGTTGCTCTGGCTGGACAGCCATCACCAGCGGGCGGAGTCAATGAATCTAAGTCTGCTCCAGCGCCTCCTGGTCCATCTGCAGGGGAACCCGGCTTTTGCCGGCTGGCCGCTGTGGGGCATGCTGCTCAGCAGCGAGAACTACCGCGAGTTCGTGCGCAACGCCTGGCAGCGCGAGGTGGGCTATTTCCTGGGCGAAGAACGCGTGGGCTACGAGGTTCTGCCTTTCTCCGACGACGAAACGCTGCAGGACGCCCTCCCTCGGCTGGTGCGCACAGGCACGGTGGAGCCTGTCGCCGTAGACCAGCCGGTGCATCTGCCGGCCTGGGCCTCGCCTGCGGTGGCCGTGGATGCGGCCGCTGTGCGCCGCCGCCAGCTCGACGAGGCCGTGCAGGCTGTGGGCGACGCGCTCCAGCCCGAGGAGTTGCGCTGGGAGCAGTGGCAGGCCATCGCCCGGCGTTGGGCGCAGATCAGCCTGTGGCGCTACGACTACGACTTCGGCGTGACGCCGGCCCAGAGCCAGCAGTTGGCCAGCCTGGAAGCGGCGCTGGATGGGCGCTTCGCCGCCTGGCTGCAAGCAAACTACGCGCTGCTGGCCGGCCTGGCGCTGCCCCGGCCGCATCACGTGTATCACGCCCTACCCTACATCGAAAGCATCAACCAGGGCATCCAACGGGTAGCGCTGATCGTGCTGGACGGACTCTCGCTGGCCGACTGGATGTTGATCCGGCCGGCCTGGCTGATGCGCCACCATGAGTGGGATATCTTCGAGCATCTGGTGTTGGCCCAGGTTCCCAGCGTTACCAGCGTCTCCCGCCAGGCGCTGGTGAGCGGCCTGCGCCCCGCCCGCCTGGCCGACACCCTCCTCACCACGCAACACGAGGGACGGCGCTGGCGGGAGTTCTGGCAAGCGCGCTGGGACGTGACGCCCGATCGTATCCTGTACGGCGCCCTCAGCGACCGCTCTGACACGCCGTTGTTGGCGGACGTCCTCAGCCAACGCACCATCGCAGCCTGCCTGGTCAGCACAACCATCGACAACATGTTGCACGGAGCCACGCTGGGCGCGGCCGACGTGCAGGCGTCGCTGCGCTTGTGGCTGGCCGACGGCGCGAGCCGGCTGGAGGCGCTGATCGATCACCTGCTGGACGAGGGCATGATGGTCGTCCTGGCCAGCGACCACGGGCACGTCGAGGCGGTGGGCATGGGCCAGCCGCAGGAGGGGGTGCTGGTCGAGAGCCGCAGCCTGCGTGCCCGCCTCTACAGCAACGCCGATTTTGCCCGCGCGGTGCAGGCGCAGTATCCTGAGACCATCCTGTGGAGCGAGAACGCCCTGCTGCCGCCGGGCTGGCAGGCGCTGCTGCCGGCCGGCCGCCAGGCCTTCGCGCCCCAGGGCCAGCGCGTCGTGAGCCACGGCGGGCTGACCATCGACGAGATGGTCGTGCCGCTGATCCACATCGAGCGTTAGGCATGTCGAGACCCTTGGGGTTTCCGAAAACCCCAAGGGTCTGGCGCTAGTGCATAGCATGGACAAGAACATTGGCTTTCGCCGCAACATCTACCTGAGCTGGCTGGACGCCGCGGCGGCCTACGCTGCCGAGACGCCAGACCCGGCCGAGCTGCGCGCGCGCCTCGATCCGGTGGTGGCGCAACAGATCGCCAGCCCCAAGACCCGGCGCATCGCCCTCGACATCTTGGTCAATATCTGGGGCAAGAGCGCTCAGCAGCACCCGATGCTCTACGGCAGCGCTACGGCGCTATTCGCAAGTGCAACCCAGGTGGACGACCGCATCTGGCTGCACTATGGCATGACGCTGCTGGTCTACGACTTCTTCCGGCTCACCACGGCAACCGTCGGCCAGATCAGCCGCTACCAGGAGACCCTCACGCCCAAGGAGGTCAAGCAGAAGTTGATCGCCGAGCTAGGCCAGTTGGGCTCGCTGGACAAGGCCGCTGAGCGCGTGCTGTTCTCCCTGCGCAACTGGGGCATCCTGGCCGAGACGGAGCAGCGCTACGTCTACCGGCCGCTGCGCCGCCACTTCGGCGCATCGACGCCCGACCTGGAGACGTGGCTGCTGGCCGTTGCGCTGACAGCCCATCCGGCCGGCGAGCTGCCCTTCGAGGACCTGCTGCGCCTGCCAGAGCTGTTCCCCTTCCGCTTCAGCGCCAACGCCGATCTGTTGCGCCGGTCCGGCTGGTTCGAGGTGCATCGGCAGGGCTCGGGCTGGGATACGGTGGCGCTGGCCGAGACTGGCTACCACACGCGTGACAAGATCGTAGATCTGGTGCGCCAAATCAAGCGCGAACTGGCCGATGAACGCATCCCGGCCGGCTAGCTGGCCCGTCAGACCGGAGCTTTCGACTGCATGACCGCTGCCGGCTTCGTGGACACCTATCTACAACCGCTTGATCGCTAACCGTCATCGTTCCCCGTTCCCCATTCATCATTCATCATTCATCATTCATCATTCATCATTCATCATTCTCCGGAGTCCCCTATGCCCCTCCCCTCCCTGGCCGACGACCTGCGCCGCGCGGGCGTGGGCGACGTGCGCTTCGACCGCGCCCACCGGGTCCTCTACAGCACCGACGCCAGCATCTACCAGGTCGAGCCCATCGGCGTGGTGATCCCGCGCAGCGTGGAGGAGGTGATCGCGACCGTCGCCGTCTGCAGCCAGCAGGGCGCGCCGCTGCTGCCTAGGGGAGCGGGCACCAGCCTGGCCGGCCAGACCGTAGGCCACGCGGTGATCGTCGACACCACCCGCTGCCTGGACAAGATCGTCGAGATCAACCGCGAAGAGCGGTGGGTGCGCTGCCAGCCGGGGGCGGTACTCGATGACGTCAACGCGGCGCTGCGGCCGCACGGCCTGATGCTGGGCCCTGACCCGGCCAGCGGCAACCGGGCCACCGTGGGCGGCACGGTGGGCAACAACGGCACCGGTGCGCATTCGATCCTCTACGGCCTGATGGCCGACAACGTGCTGGCGGTGGAGGCGGTGCTGGCCGACGGTCGCGCCGTGCGCTTCGACGAGCACTTCTTCGACCGGCCGCCGGCCGGCGCAGCCCCGCTGGCGGCCGAGCTGCAGCGCATCCTGGCCGTCTACGGCGACGCCATCCGGCGCGACTTCCCCCGCCACTGGCGTCGCGCCAGCGGCTACAACCTGGACAAGCTGCTTCACCCTGCTGTGGCCGGTCTCCGACCGAGCCACGCCTTGAGCCACGCCCCCAACCCCGCCCAGCTCATCGCCGGCAGCGAAGGCACGCTGGCCTTCATGACCGAGATCACGCTGCGCGCTGTGCCGCGGCCGGCCCGCAGCGTGCTGGCCATCGTCCATTTCGACGACCTGGCAGCCGCGGCCGAGGCTACGCCGTATCTGCTGGAGTTGCAGCCCTCGGCCGTGGAGCTGATGGACAAGCTGCTGCTGGACCTGTGCCGCCAGCATCCGGCCTACCGCCAGCGCCTCCTCTTCGTCGAGGGCGACCCGGCTTGCGTGCTGGCGGTGGAGTTCTACGGCGAGAGCGAGGCCGAGGGGCGCGCCCGCTTGGACGGCCTGCGCGCCCACCTGGCCGCCCATGGCCAGCGCGGCGCGGTCGTGCCGTTGCTGGAGCCGGCCAGCCAGGCCAACGC
>JBAQCH010000215.1:0-1681 GCA_049294015.1 Anaerolineae bacterium | reverse complement strand
AGCCGCAGCAGCAGGCCGTGCAGCGAGCGTCCCAGCGTTTTGCCCAACGGGGCGAGTTCCAGCGGGCGCAGGTGGACGATGAAGCTGGCGAACATAGGCCTCCTCAAGCAATCACCAATCAGCCAGTACGGCCAAAAACCACCTCGATCGGTTCGAGGGGAATTGTTGGCTGACCGTGCAGCTCGGTCGATGAGAGCGGCAGCCGCGCCAGCAGGTCGTGCAGTTGCCGCTCGAAGGGCTGCTGCACGTCGAACTGTACCGGCAATTCGGCCACGCGCAGCGCTTCGTCGGGGTTGCCCAGCAGCGCCTGCACCTGGTCGAGCTGCGCGGGGGTCAGGGGATGGGAGAAGTTGAGCAGGATCATGCGGCGGTGGCTGCTCCCTGCCGCAGCCAGGCAACAAAGTGGTACGGTGTGATCATGCGCACTGTTTTGACTTCGCCCACGACCAGTAGATCTTCATCCGCCGTGACGACAAAGGGCGCCTGCCCAACCAGAGCGCAGGCGATGAACTTGTCGTCCTTGCGATCGCGCGTGAAGCTGGGTATGGCTCCCAGCGCAGGGAGGACGTCGGCTAGCAGCCGGATGGTCTCCAGCAGCGCCTGGCCTTCCGTCGCCTCGACGAATCGCCGCATCGCCGGCCGTGCCAGCACGGCTTCGAGCTCGCTCAACAACTCGCTGGCAACGACGATTTGCACATGTCCGTCCAGCCACCATGTCTCGATCAGTTCCCGGATAGCCGCGCTGGGCTTGATCAGGTAGCGCAGCCAGACGTTGCTATCGACGACAATACGGGTTGGCCGGCTGGCCGCTTCCGGTGACTGCTCGCCGTTGCCGGGATCAGCAGCACGGGCTGTCATGGGGCGCGCCGCTCCTGTTCTACCTCAGCGCGGGCCTGCTCGATCATAGCATCGGCCTCAGCCTCACTTAGGTGCGCAGCCCGCGCCGACACGGCGTCAGACGCCTGCTGCAAACGTAGGCGCAGCAAGGCCTGTTCCGCCTCCACCAGGCGCTGGTAGCGGCCGTACTCGACAATAGCTACCCGCGGCGCGCCATAGCGCTCCACCACCACAGCATCGGCCCGCAGCGCGCGCTCCATGGCCTGGCCAAAGTTCTGCTGCACCTGGCTCGATGGAAATGTGACAACCATTGCGAGACCTCCTGTTGCTGCATAATCTTATCTAAGTTAGGTATCTTAGATAACAACAGTATACATCTGACGATCAGGCGTGCCAAATCGGGTTGTCGTGATCGATGGTCATTCACACTTCCCAATGAGGAGGCAACACGCTGCCGTGGATGTCGATCAAGCCCCGAAAACAGGGCCATTTGATAATCGGGCATGGTTCAATCTGTTTCATTCGAGCTTTACAATTCAGCGCGGAGTGAGGACCCCCAGGTGCGGCTTGTGTGCGCAAAACCCGCACGTGGGCGTGCTCGACTCCGTGCAGGTTGTAACGCTTCAACCACCAATCAATGAACCATGCCGGGGATTTGGACTGATGCATCACGAGGTAGTATGCGGCACCTGTACCAGCAGTTTCAATTCCCTGGCGAGAGTGTTGCAGAATTCGATGATCAAGCGCTAGATGGAGAGGTTTGCAGATAGCCTCGCTTTGTGGGATTATAGGTTTGCCGACCAAACCCCACAAAGACGAGGACTATCCTATGGACAGTATACCA
>JBAQCH010000214.1:0-5062 GCA_049294015.1 Anaerolineae bacterium | reverse complement strand
GCGCCAGGGCGTCCACCAGGCTGCGGGCCAGCGGCCGCGTCATGCGCACGAACAACACCCGGCCGCCGCCGGGCAAACGCACATCCACCAGCGGCTCCTGCTGGCAATAGCCGATGCAGCCGGTGCGCGCCAGGATCGCGTCCAGCCCGCGCTGCTCGATGCGCTGGCGCAAGGCGTCGTAGATCGCCTCAGCCCCAGCCGCCAGGCCGCAGGTGGCCATCCCGACCGTGATCTTGAGCCGGTCGGGATAGAGGCTGTCCTGCCCTGCCGTGCGCAAGCTCTCTAAATCAGCCGCTGTTCGCATCTTCATAGCATTACCCTGCCCGGTACTTCTTCAGAATCTCGCCCAGCTCGCTCGCATCGACGCGGCCGAACACGTCGCTGTCCACGCGCACCACCGGGGCCAGCGCGCACGAGCCGACACAGCGCACCCGTCTCAGCGTGAACTCCAGGTCGTCGCTGGTCTGGTCTGGCGAAAGGCCATACTCCCTGGCCAGCCGGCCCAGCAGCGCGGCCGAGCCCTTGACGTAGCAGGCCGTGCCCTCGCACACCTGCACCGTGTGGCGGCCCAGCGGCTTGAAGCTGAAGATGGCGTAGAAAGTCGCCGTGCCGTAGACCTGGCTGAGCGGCACGCCCAGCTCGCTGGCTGCCCGGCGAATCTCGCTTTCGGGCAGATAGCCGCAGCGGGCGGTGATGTCGTGCAGGGCTGCCAGGATGGCGCCGCTGGCGGGCCTGCGGTACTGCTGAGATGGCAACATAAGCTACCTCGTCTCGCTCTTGACGCCGCTGCGCCGCTCGGCCAGCATGGCCAGCAACTGCCGCGCGCCGGCCTGGGGATCGGGCGTCATGTCGTCCGGCGCGATCTGCGCCAGCACCCTGGCCACGGCCGAGGGCGACAGGCTGCCCACGCCGCTCTGCATGACGGCCGCGGCGGCCGCCTGGGCTTCGATGATCTGATCACCCCGCTTCAGAGCCAGCGCGCCGGTGGGGCAGGCCGCCACGCAGGCCGGGATCTCCAGATCCGGGCACAGGTCGCAGCGCAGCGCCATGACCCGGCCGTTGGGCGCCGGCGCGCGGGTGATCATGCCGAAGGGGCAGGCCAGCAGGCACATGCTGCACGCGATGCAGTCGTTGCCGCCGGTGTTCATCACCGCGCCCTTGTGCGACGCGCGGTGCATCACCCCGGGCACGCAGGCCGCGATGCAGGGCGAGGGGTCGCAGTGGTGGCAGACGGCCGGCGCATAGCGCGGGCCGGCGCCGTTGGCGGCGATGGTCTCGATGAACAGGCGCGGGTGCGGCGTCGGCGTCTCCAGCATGGCGCCCAGCAGGGTCTGGCTGCGCGAGTGCTCGACCACGCAGGCCAGCTCGCACAACTGGCAGCCGTTGCACAGCTCAGGCCGCACCACCAGGCGGTGGCGAAAGGCGCTGCACTTGCCGGCCGGGCAGCGTTTCTCCTCGATGTGGACCCGGTATTCCTCCTCGAAGTGCTGCAAGGTCGAGAGGAAGGGGGAGGGTGCGAGCTGGCCCAGTGCGCACAGCGAGCCCTCCTGCATGCCCCTGGCCAGATGGCGGAGCTCGTCCAGGTCGCCGGGCTGGCCGTCGCCGGCGGTGATGCGCTCCAGGATCTCCAGCATGCGCATGCTGCCGATGCGACAGGGGGGACACTTGCCGCAGCTCTCGTCGCAGATGAACTGCATGAAATACCTGGCGAATTCCACCATGCAGGTGGTGTCGTCGGCCACGATCATGCCGCCGGAGCCCATCACCGCGCCCACGGCGCGCAGCGAGTCGAAGTCCACCGGCGTGTCCAGGTAGGCCTCCGGCAGGCATCCGCCCAGCGGGCCGCCGGTCTGCACCGCCTTGAAGCGCTTGCCGAAGGGCATGCCCCCGCCCACGTCGTAGATGATCTCGCGCAGGGTGACGCCCATGGGCACTTCGATCAGGCCCGTGCGCTGCACCTGGCCGGTGAGGGCGAAGACGGCCGTGCCAGGGCTGCCCGTGGTGCCCAAGGAGCGGAACCAGTCCGCGCCCATGCGAATGATGCGGGGCGTGTAGGCGTAGGTCTTGACGTTGTTGACGTTGCTGGGCTGCGCCCACAGGCCGGCCACGGCCGGATAGGGCGGCCGAGGCCAGGGCTGGCCGCGCTCGCCCTGGATCGAGGCCATCAGCGCGGTCTCCTCGCCGCAGACGAACGCGCCGGCCCCTTGTTTGATGGCGATGTCGAAGGAGAAGCCGGAGCCCAGGATGTCTTCACCCAGCAGCCCCAGCTCGCGCGCTTGCCGCAAGGCGCCTTGCACATGCTTGATGGCCAGCGGGTACTCGGCGCGGCAGTAGACGACCCCCTGCTGCGCGCCGATGGCATAGCCGGCGATGGTCATGCCCTCGATCAGCGAGTGCGGGTCGCCCTCCAGGGTGGAGCGGTCCATGAACGCGCCGGGGTCGCCCTCGTCCGCGTTGCAGATGACGTATTTGGGCCAGCGCTGGGTCTTGCGAGTCAGGCCCCACTTGACCCCGGCCGGGAAGCCGCCGCCGCCCCGCCCGCGCAGCCCCGACTGGGTGACCTCGGCGATCACCTCTTCCGGTGTCATGCTGGCCAGCACCTTCTCCAGCGCCGTGTAGCCGGCCAGGGCCAGGTAATCGTCGATGCTCTCCGGGTCGATCAGGCCGCAGTTGCTGAGCACGATGCGCAGTTGCTTGTTGTGAAAGGCGATGGGCTCGTGGTCGTCAGGCTCGACAAAACTAAGCGAATGAAGCACGTGGCCGTCGACTTGGGTTACGGTCGGCAGCACTTCGCCGATAACAACAGCTTTTTGCAGCGGCTGGCCGTCGTAGTAATGGGCAAAGATCTCGCCCACCTGCTGCGCGCCAGCATGGCCGTAGTTGAGGCGGGGCCGCCCGCGCCCTTGCAGCTCCACCATCGGCTCGAATGCGCACATGCCGACGCAGCCGACCGGGCGGATCAACGCGCTCAAAGCGCGGCGCGCCAGCTCTTGTTCGATGGCGGCCAGGCTGTCCTGCGCGCCGGCCGCCAGGCCGCAGGTGCCCACGCCGACGGTGATCAGCAGGTCCGCGGCCTGCGCGGCCTGCCAGCGCTGTTGGGCTGCTGCGCGTCGTTGGGTTAGGGGGGAGATGGTCATCATGTGTGCATTCGCCGGACCTGGCCGTGTAGCGCTGGTTCGCACCTGGGGGTGCGAACTCCGCCGAATTCTGTTCACCGTTTACTGTTCACTGTTCACCGACCGCCGCACCTGGCGCAGAAGTGTGTCCTGCCGGATGCGACCCGCCACCACGCCGTCGATCACGGCCACCGGCGCCAGGGCGCACGAGCCCATGCAGTAGACGATCTCCATGGTTAGCTCGCCGTCCGGCGTCGTCTCGCCCGGCTCGATGGCGAAGGCCTCTTCCACGGCGGCAAGCACCAGCGGCGCGCCTTTGACGTGGCAGGCCGTGCCGTCGCACAGCTTGAGCACGTGCCGCCCGCGCCGCTCCAGGTAGAACTGCGAATAGAAGGTGGCAACGCCGTAGACCTTGCCCAGGGAAACGCCAAGCTGGCGCGCAATCAGCGCCAGAACCTCCTGGGGCAGATAGCCATAGATATCCTGGGCAGCCTGCAGGATAGGGATCAGCGCGCCGCGCTGCCCTTGGTATTGCTGGAATGTGTTCTCGAGCAGGGACAGATCAATCGAAGGAGTTGCGGGGAAAAGGCGCCTGCCATTCGCGTCGTTGCTCATGGCCTTCACTCCTGCTCCACAGGGAGCCGGCTACGCGTGGTAACCCATTGACGCACTACGTCCCCCATGTTAGCACAGGCAGGCAAAAAGGACAAAAACCAGATCGATAATCGTGATAACTTTCACGAATTTTTAGGGTAACGGGGCGCCGATCCGTTGCAGCCAGTCCAGGTCGCAGCGCAGGCAGCGCTTGCACTCCTCCTGGATGGTATGCTCGTCGTAGGCCAGCTCGACTTCGTCGAAGCCGTGCAGGCTGCGGCGTTCTTCCGACGTGAGCAGACGCGGCTGAGGCCGGCGCGCGTCGGCGTAGTCGTCCAGGTTGAAGAGCTGCGGGATGTCGTGGCGTCTGGGGTGGTAGTAGACGCCGCCCAGCTCGCCGGTCTGCAGCCAGTGGTCCACCACCAGCGCCACCTGGTTGCCGTGCGCCACGGCCTGCACCACCGTCGCCGGCCCGCTGACCGCGTCGCCGGCCGCAAAGACGCCCGGCGCACCCAACGCGAAGGCCTTACCGACCTTGAAGCTGGCGCTGCGGTAGAGGCCCACCGTCTCGTCGTCCACCCAGGTGACCTGGCCGATGGCGGGGATCAGAATGTCGCAGGGCATGTCGAACTCGGAGCCGGGCATGGGCACGGGACGCCGCCGGCCGCTCTTGTCGAAGTCGCCCAACTGCTGGCGCTGCAAGCGCACGCCGGCCACATGCCCGTGGTCGCCCAGCACGGCCACCGGCGTCGCCAGGTAGTGAAACTGCACACCTTCCGCCTCGGCGCCCTCAATCTCCTCCGGGATGGCGGGCATCTGGTCGCGGTCGCGGCGGTAGACGATGTGGACCTCCTGCGCGCCCAGCCGCCAGGCCGAGCGGGCCGCGTCCATGGCCGTGTCGCCGCCGCCCACCACGACCACCACTTTGCCGTCCATGTCGGGCGCCTTGCCCAGGGCGATGTCGCGCAACAGGGCCACGCCGTGGTAGACGCCGGGCAGGTCCTCGCCATGCACCCCCAGGTTGCGGCTGCGATGCGCGCCCAGGGCCAGCACGATGGCCGCATAGCCGTCGGCCTGCAATGACTTGACGGTGAAGTCGGTGCCCAGCTCCGCGTCGCAGCGGA
This sequence comes from Anaerolineae bacterium, assembly GCA_049294015.1. GTDB lineage: Bacteria > Chloroflexota > Anaerolineae > JAAEKA01 > JAAEKA01 > JAAEKA01. The sequence continues at coordinate 228 of JBAQCH010000214.1, read as the reverse complement.
TCTCCACCCCCGCCCGCCGGATGTGGTCGATCTCGGCGAAGAGCGGCTCGCGGGGCAGGCGATAGGCGGGGATGCCGTAGGTCATCATGCCGCCCGGCTGCGGCATGCGCTCCAAGACGGTGACGGGGTAGCCCTGTTGGGCCAGCCGCAAAGCCGCGGTCAAGCCGCACGGTCCCGCGCCGATCACGGCGATCTTCTGCGGCTTGGGCGGGGCCAACCTCGGCGGCG
>JBAQCH010000213.1:0-3493 GCA_049294015.1 Anaerolineae bacterium | reverse complement strand
GGCCGGCGCGGCCGTCGTGCTGGCGCTGACAGCCATCGCGCCCCGTTACCGCCCACCCCAGCCGATTGCCGCCCTGCCCGAGGACGCCACCGCGCTGGCAATCGCTTGCGACAACGGCGTCACGCTGCTGGGCTACCGGCTGGGCCAGGACACGCTGCACGCCGGCCAGCCGCTGGACCTGATCCTGTACTGGACGGCGCAGCAGCCGATCGCCGCTAATCTCCAGCTTTCGGTCAACGGCTACGGCTTCCAGCAGGAGAATGTGGCCAAGCTGGACACCTGGCCGGGCGGCGGCCTGCTGCCCACCAGCTTCTGGCAGCCGGGCCTGATCTATCCCGACCACTACCTGATTCCCACCTTGCCCGATGCCAGCACGCCCACGCTGCTGGCGCTAGGCATCCAGTGGAACAGCGACCTGCTGCACCCAGCCGCCAACCGCTCCTTGTCCTGCATGGTCGATGGGCAGACAAGTGATACCGTCTTTCTGGACGCTGGCGCGCTGGTGGCTGAGCCGGCCACGCTCGATGCGGGTCCGCTGCCTCCTCTATCCACCGTGCAACACGGCATCCACCTGCTGAACGCCCGAGTCAATCACGCCGGCGACCAGGTCCATGTCGAGCTGCTCTGGTCGGCTGAGCAGTCCTTGCCCGGCGACTACACAGTCTTCCTGCACCTGTTTACTGCTGATGGCGTCAAGATCGCGCAGGACGACAGCCCGCCGCGCGCCGGCTTCTGGCCTACCTCCCGTTGGCGGCCAGGCGAGGTAGTCACATCGACGCACACGCTGACGCTGCCAGACGGCCTGCCGGCCGGCCAATACCAACTGGCAGCCGGCATGTATGACCCGGCCAGCGGCCAGCGGCTGGCTGCCTACCGGCCGGACGGCAGCGAGTGGCGCGATTGGGCGATTCTCCTGCCCGATCCAGTGATCGTCGCCGCTGAGTAGCCGCCGCTTTCAAACGTTGCACACCCCACCGCGATCTGTGGTATAATCTCGCCATGCATCTGGCACGCGTCATCGGCACTCTGGTAGCAACCCAAAAATACGAAGGGCTGGCAGGCGTCAAGCTGCTGATCATCCAGCCGCTGGACAAGCGCCAGCAGCCGGCCGGCCAGCCGCTGGTGGCGGCCGACTCCACCGCCCAGGCCGGCCCCGGCGAGCTGGTCTTCTTCATCGCCAGCCGCGAGGCCGCGCTTACCTTGCCGGTCACGTTCGTTCCGGTCGATCATGCGATTGTTGGAATTGTCGATGAGGTTGGTACGTTGGTAGATTGGTAAATTGGTAGATTGGTACATTGGTAGATTGGTCTCGTCCCCTGCCAGCCTGCCAGCCTCGACCAATGGACCAACCAATCTACCAACTTTCCAATCTACCAATGTACCAATCTACCAATTTCCCAATCTACCAATCTACCGATTTCCCAATCTACCAATCTACCAATTCCCAATCTACCAATCTACCACCCATGTACCTCGCCCACGTCTACGGCAACGTCGTTTCCACCGTCAAACACCCCTTCTTCGCCGGCCGCAAGCTGATGCTGGTGGAGCGGGTGGGGCTGGACGGCGCGGCTGACGCGAAGTACGACATCGCCGTCGATCTGGTGCAGGCTGGACCAGGGGACCTGGTGCTGGTGCTGGACGAGGGCAGCAGCGCGCGCCAGTTGCTGGACGCGGAGCCGGACGGCCCGGTGCGGGCGGTGATCGTCGGCATCGTGGACGCGGTTGACCTGCCAGGGATGGCGGCATGAGCGCGCTGGTCCGCTACGAGGCGCGCAAGACGCCGACCCGCCGTCCGACAGAACAGCAACTGCGCCAGGAGATCATCCAGATCTGCCGCCTGTTGCACAGCGGCGGCTACTGCTTGGGCTACGACGGCAATGTCAGCGCCCGGCTGGACGACGAACGCTTCCTGGTGACGCCCAGCGGCGTCGGCAAAGCCTTCGTGCGCGCCGACCAACTCGTCACCGTGGACTGGGAGAGCAACCTGGCCGGCGCCGGCCGCTACGGCCCGCAGCGCGGCCTCAAGCCCAGCTCCGAGATCCTGCTGCACCTGGAAGCCTACCGCCAGCGCCCCGACGCGCAGGCCGTCATCCACGCCCACCCCCCCATCGCCATTGCCCTCAGCATCGCCGGCGTCAGCCTGGCCCGCTGCTTGCTGCCCGACATCATTCTCTACTTCGGGCTGATCCCTACCACCGAGTACGCTACGCCGGCATCGGCTGAGGGCGTTGCGGTGATCAGCGAGCTGATCCAGCGCTACGACGCCCTGATCTTGCAGCGCCACGGCAGCGTCACCATTGGGCCGACCGTCAGCGACGCCTATCTGAAGCTGGAAAAGCTGGAACACACCGCGCTGATCACCAAGACCGTGGTCGAGCTGGGCCGGGAGAAGCCCTTCCCTCAGGAGGAGATCGCCAAGCTGGCGCAGTGGCGCAGCGACGTAGGCCTGATGCGCCCCGGCCAAGCCGACGATTTATGTGCAGCATGCGGGGTGTGCGAGTTGTTGGGGCGCAAGGCTTGCTAGGTGCATAGTAACGCGTTTGTATGGAGGGATCATCGGAACTACACAGAGAACGCAGAGGAGACACAGAGAGCACAGAGGAGGCATGGGGAGCGGAAAGGAGATACAGAGAGCGGAAAGGGAAACCAGAGAGCACAGAAGAAGCACAGGAAGCGCAGAGGGAAACCAGAGAGCACATAGAAATGCACAGAAATGCGCAGATGACGCCAAGCGTCTGACCGCAAGCGCCAGGTAATCCAGCAAGAACGCTCATTCGGCATCTTCTCCGCATCCTCTGTGTCTTCTCTGTGCTCTCTGTGTAGCTCCGGTGATCACTTCCGTGTCCTCTGCGTCTCAATGGGGACACATTATCGCCCCCGTCTTGACAGCTCCGGCCATTGACCGGGGCGTTGCCGTTTGCGCGATCAGCGGAACCTGGCTATAATCAGCGAACATTCGTTCTGATTTTGCCGCCAGGAGTTTCTTTTGAGCACATCCGGCCAGAAGAAGCGCCTGGAGGCAGCCGTGCAGGCCATCCAGGGCAAGTGGGGCGCGCAGGCGTTGCAGCGCGGCGCGCGTCCCCGACCCACGCCTGCACCCAGTCTGTCCACCGGACTCGCCGCCCTCGACCACATCCTCGCCATCGGCGGGCTGCCTCTAGGCCACATCTCGGAGTTGATCGGCCAACCCACATCGGGCAAACGCACGCTGGCGCTGCACATGCTGGCTCACGTCCAGCAGCGCCACCCCTGTCTCTACATCGACCTGCCCCGGACCTTCGACCCTGGCTACGCGGCCGCCTGCCGGGTCAACCTGGCGCGGCTGGCCATCGCTGCGCCGGCCAGACCCAGCCAGGCGCTGGACCTGGCCTGTGACCTGGCGGCCGGCGGCCGTTTCGGCCTGCTGATTTTCGACTCGACCGACGCGCTGCTGGGCGAGACGTTGCCGGCCAGCGCTGCGGCCGCAGCCCTGCGCCGCCTGCGCCAGGCG
>JBAQCH010000212.1:0-17765 GCA_049294015.1 Anaerolineae bacterium | reverse complement strand
AGGCTGCAGCGCAGGCGCTGGGCCGGCTGGGCGGCCCGGGCGCAGAGCAGGCGCTGCAAGCTGCGCTATCCGATCCCAAGGCCAAGGTGCGAAAGTCGGCCGCGGCCAGCCTGGCGCAGGTGCAGGCGCGCCGCTGAGGCGTCGACGCCGAATGAACCCGTAGACCGGGCAGGTGTTCGGCGCCTGACACAGCAAAGCATGCTAAAGCAAGCTCACGGAGCGGACGGCCAGCTTGCTTTAGCATGCTTTGAGGGTGCCAGCCTGCGGTTTCAACCGCTGGCGGCGCTGCGGCGAGATCGCCGGCGTCGACGCCGAATGAACCCGTAGACCGGGCAGGTGTTCGGCGCCTGACACAGCAAAGCATGCTGAAGCAAGCTCACGGAGCGGACGGCCAGCTTGCTTTAGCATGCTTTGAGGGTGCCAGCCTGCGGTTTCAACCGCTGGCGGCGCTGTGTTCTTGGTCAGCAAGGAGCATTTTGTGAGCAACGCCGGCGCATTGGATAGCGGCTCTGTGGATACATCCCCGCCCGTCTTCACCATCGGCTACGGCGCGCGCACCGTGGACGATCTGGTCAAGACGCTGCGCGCGTACCAGATCATGTTCCTGGTGGATGTGCGCACAGCCCCCTATTCGCGCTTCAAGCCGGAGTTCTCCAGAGACGCGCTGGAACAGACGTTAAAGCAGCAGGGCATCCGCTACGTCTACCTGGGCGACGCGCTGGGCGGTCGACCGGCCGATCCTGATTGCTACGTGGACGACAAGGTGGACTACGAGCGGGTTAAGGGCAAGCCCTTCTATCAGGCTGGCATCGAGCGGGTGCGCACGGCCTGGCAGCGAGGTGTGCGTTTTGTGCTGATGTGCAGCGAGGGCAAGCCGGAGCAATGCCACCGCAGCAAGTTGATCGGCGAGACGCTGGACGCCTTGGGCATTCCCGTGGCCCACATCGACGAACACGATGCGCTGCGCAGCCAGGACGAGGTGATCCAGCGGCTGACCGGCGGCCAGCTCAGCCTGTTCGGCGACTTGGAGTTCACCTCGCGCAAGCGCTACAGCCGTGCGGCCAAGCGCGAAGAGGAGGAAGAGGATGAATGAGCAGGGCCAGTCCCCAGAAATGACTTTTCTCGGAGAAAAGTCATTTCTCCATACCCCGATTATCGTTACCACTGGCGTCTACGGCTTCACCGAGGTCGACTTCTTCCAGGCTTTGCAGCAGGCGGGCGTGGACACCTTTGTGGACATCCGCGGCCGGCGCGGGGTGCGCGGCGCAGACTACGCGTTTGCCAACAGCCAGCGCTTGCAGGCCCGGCTGGCCGAGCTGGGCATCCGCTATCTGCACCGGCCCGACCTGGCGCCCAGCCCAGCGACGCGCGAGCAACAATCCGCCGCCGACAAGGCCAGCAAAATCGCCAAGCGCCAGCGCAGCGTGCTGGATCCCGCCTTTGCCGCTGCCTACCGCCATGAGCGCCTGGCCAGCTTCGACAGCCGGCAATTCCTGGCCGACCTGGGGCCGGAGGCCAAAATCGTCGCCCTGTTCTGTGTCGAGCGCGCGCCGGCCGCCTGCCATCGCTCCTTGTTGGCCACACGCCTGCAGCGCGACCTGGGCCTGGAGGTGCGCCACCTGCTGCCCGACGGTCGAGTTGCTCACGGATAACACGGAAGACACAGATCAGAGGGTCAGAGAATCAGAGGGTCAGAGAGACACGCAGTCAGACAGCCAGAGAGGCTCGCATGCACGGAACCAATCTACCAGTCTACCAATCTACCAGTGTGCCAATCTACCAGTTCCGGGTGGAGTGTGCGCCATGAAAGTCTTGATCGTAGCTAAAACCCGCCAGGGCGGCGGGGCCTGCATCGGAGGGATCACGTTCGAGGGTCGCAGCGTGCGGCTGATCGCGGCCGACGCGGCCGTCAACGAGCACGTCGGCCTGGAGTACAGCATTGGCGACGTGTGGGAGGTGGAAGCAGTGGCGCCGCACGAGGTGGTCCCGCCCCACGTGGAGAACATCGTCGTGCAGAGCAAGCGCCGCATGGGGCCGATGAGCAGCCCCGAGCGTTTCATCGAGCGCCACATGCCGCCGCTCACTGGCGGGGTGGAGCAGCTATACGAAGGTCTGGCGCAGGTCGGTCTTAGCGGCGCGCTGCACATAGCCGAGCGCAGCGGCGTGCCGCCCTACAGCACCATCTTCTGGCGGCCCGACCAGCCGTTGACCCGCATCGAGGACAACAAACGGCTGCGCTACCGCTATCCCACGCCCGACGGCGGCCGGACGCTGGTGTTCGTTGGCTTCCAGGAGCCAATCGCGGTCATTCCCGCCGGCGCGCTGGTGCGGGTCTCACTGGCCCACTGGTGGCGCCCCGACGACCGGCCAGACGAGGAGCCGCGCTGCTATGTGCAGCTTTCGGGCTATTTTCTGGCGCCATCAACCGTCATGCTGAGGGCCGCCGAAGCATCCCCCGTTGCGGCGCCGGAGCCCAGACTCTTCGGCGGACCTCAGGGTGACACAATGGCAGCGGAGAGACCCTTCGGCGCCTTCGGTCAGGGTGACACGAACCAAGCGCCGGCGGATGTCATGCTGAGGGCCGCCGAAGCACCCCCCGCGGTCGCAACGGAACCGAGACCCTTCGGCGGACCTCAGGGTGACAGTGTGGAGGTGGGACCTGTCCGCGACTCTTGGAGTGACAGCGAGTTCCCCCCAGTTCCTCTCAGTTCCCCTCCCCTCGCCCACGCCCTCCTCAAGTCCGTCTTCGGCTATGATGAATTCTGGCCGCTGCAAGGCGAGATCATCGAAAACGTGCTGGCGCGGCGCGACACCCTGGCGGTGATGCCCACGGGCGGCGGCAAGTCGCTGTGCTACCAACTGCCCGCGCTGCTCTTCGACGGGCTGACCCTGGTCATTTCGCCGCTGATTGCGCTGATGCAAGATCAGGTGGACCAGTTGCGCGCGCTGGGCGTGCCGGCGGCCTTCCTCAACAGCACGCTGGACTACCGCAGCTACGTCGAGACCATGGACGCTGTGCGCGCGGGGCAGGTCAAGCTGCTCTATACCTCGCCGGAGACATTGGTGCGGCCAGAGACGCTGGTCCTGCTGGACCAAAGCCGGCTGGACTGCCTCGCCATCGACGAGGCGCATTGTATCTCGCAATGGGGGCACGATTTCCGGCCTGAGTACCGCCAGTTGCTGCCGGTGCGCGAGCGCTATCCCCAGGCCGTCTGTCTGGCCTTCACCGCCACCGCCACCGAACGGGTGCGCCAGGACATCGCCCAACAGGTAGGCTTCACCGAGGCCAACACCTTCGTCGCCAGCTTCAACCGCGCCAACCTGCACCTGGCCAGCCGGCCGCGCACGGATGGCCTGGGCCAGGTGTTGGGCTTCCTGGACGGCCGCCGCGACCAGTCAGGCATCATCTACTGCAGCACGCGCGAGACGGTGGACCTGCTGGCGGCGCGCCTGGCCGAGGCCGGCTGGCCTGCCCTGCCCTATCACGCCGGCCTGGACGACGCCACCCGCCAGCGCAACCAGCGCCAGTTCGTGCGCGCCGACGTGGCCATCATGGTGGCGACCATCGCCTTCGGCATGGGCATCAACAAGCCCAACGTGCGCTTCGTTGTCCACTTCAACCTGCCCAAGGACATCGAGAGCTACTACCAGGAGATCGGCCGCGCTGGCCGCGACGGGCTGCCATCGGACTGCCTGCTGCTCCACGCGCGCAAGGACATTGCCACCATTCAGTATTTCATCGAACAGGGCGCGCCCTCGCAGCAGGCCGGCGCGACCGCACGATTACAGGCCATGCTGCGCTACGCCCAGGCCCACGGCTGCCGGCGCACCCCGCTGTTGGCTTACTTCGGCGAGCGCTTCGCCGGCGCCCCGTGCGGCGCGTGTGACAACTGTCAGCGGGAACAGGCCGGCGGCGAGAAGGTCGACCTGACCGAGCCGGCGCGCAAGTTCCTGAGCTGTGTCAAAGACACCGGCCAGATGTTCGGCGTCTCGCATATCGCCAACGTGCTGCGCGGCTCCCAGGCCAGGAAAGTCCTGCAACACCGCCACGACCGCCTGGCTGTCCACGGCAGCGGCCGCGAGCATTCAGACAGGCAGTGGAGCCGCTTGGGCCAACAGTTCATCGCCGCAGGATTGCTGGAGCAGGACATGGAGCATGGCGGCCTGCGGCTGACGGCAGCGGGTCGCGAGGTGCTGGCCGGCAGCCGGCGGGTGCTGCTGGCTGCTCCGGAATTGCCTGCGGCCGCGCCGGCTCCTGTCCCGACGTACGACGCCGGGCTATTCCAGGCGCTGCGCGCGCTGCGCCGCGAGCTGGCCGAGGCTGCCAACGTGCCGCCCTACGTGGTCTTCTCCGACCGCTCGTTGTTGGAGATGGCCACCTATTGCCCCCAGTCCCCGGAACGCCTGCTGGACATGGACGGCGTGGGGCAGGTCAAGCTGGAGCGCTACGGCGACGCCTTCCTGGCCGTGCTGCGCGCGTACTGCGCGGCCCATGGCCTGGCCGAGCGCTCCAAGACGCCGCACGCACCCATGCTCTCCGACGGGCTGGCCAAGCGCCGCTTCGCGGAGGTGGGCGAGCTGTTCGCCGCCGGCCATTCGGTAGCCCAGCTTCAGGCGCAGTACGGCGTGCAGCGCAGCACGATCATGGGCCACCTGATTCGCTTCAATCAGGAGGGCGGCGCGGTCGATAGCGAGCGCGTGCTGGCCGCCTCCGCGCTGACGCCGGAGCAGCAGGCCCGAGTGTTGGCCCTGTTCGACGAGCTGGGCGCCCAATATCTGAACCCGGTGTTCGAGGCGCTGGGGGGAACGATCCCGTATGAGGAGCTGCACGTGATGCGGGTAGTCTATTTGGCCCGCTCGTAAGCGCCGAGGAAACGTAGCGACCTCCACACAACGTTGTCTCGCCGCCGCGTCTGCCAGCCGGTGTGGGTGGGGTGCCTTTGCTCAAGGCGGCGCCTATGTGGTTTTGTCCACAAATCGGATTGTGCTACAATCACGTTGTAACTCCAGGGCGCCTCGCCGCTTCACCACTACTTCTTCTCTCAAGGCAGACCAACCTGGCAGACGATGCACAACAGCGGGACACGTTTCGTAGAGCTCAGGGTTCAGGAGGCTTTCGATGAATACGCTAGCGCACATGGTTCTGAGTATCGTTCTGGCGTTGACCTTTGTTTTTCAACCGCCGGCGCCAACACCTACGCCGCCGGCCCGTCCGGTCACCCCGCTTCCGGCTAACAGGTTGCCCAACGACTGGATCATTTCTCCCCTCAACGGACACCAGTATAAACTGGCAGACTGCCACTTCTGGCAAAATTGCGAAGACCAGGCCATTACAGAAAACGCGCATCTGGTTACGATAAACGACGAGGAAGAAAACACCTGGCTCATCTCTGCCTTCGACACGGAGGACACGGCTTGGATTGGGTTCACCGATGCAGCGGAGGAAGGCGTATGGCAATGGGCCAGCGGCGACACATCCTTGTACACGCATTGGGGGCCGCTAGAACCTAACAATGCAGGCGGCTGTGAGAACTACGCAGTTCTCTATATTCGCTCACAGCCTTCAGGAGATTGGAATGACGCCGGCTATTGCATCGGATCGCCTGATTTCCCTGGAATATTCGAACGATCGAACATCGGGCCCGTGCTCCCAGGGTCCGAAAACTGGCTTGGGGACTCAAGCCTGCCGGGCATTAGCGGCACAGTTTACAGCAGCATCGTCATGCAAGATGGGGATTTGATCATAGGCGGCAGTTTTGACACTGCCGATGTTGTTCCACAGCACAATATTGCCGGCTGGGATGGAGAATCCTGGTATTCCTTAGGCACGGGTCTCTCAGGGACAGTACATGCGTTGGCAGCGGATGACGAGGGGACCATCTACGCGGCGAGCTCCACGGCATCAGGTTCTTCCGGCACAGTGTATCTATTGCAGAATGGCCGATGGACACCTGTAGGAGAAAGCGCCAATGGCATTGTTTCTGCGCTGGCAGTGGACCAGCATGGCTATCTGTACGCCGGAGGCGCGTTTACAAGGATAGGAAATGTGGACGCACAGAACGTGGCTCGCTGGAACGGCGCACGCTGGCAGGCTCTGGCGCAAGGAGTAGACGGCCCGGTCTATGCGCTGGTCGTGGACTCGCGCAACACGCTGGTTGCCGGCGGCGACTTCGAGACCGTTCCGGAGGCCGCCGTGGGACATAACGTTGCACGCTGGACGGGCTATTCCTGGCAAGCGCTAGGCAACGGCTTTGATCAACCCGTGCGCGCGCTCATTTGCGACAGCGCCGGCCGGCTCTACGCGGGCGGCGAGTTCACCGCCTCCGGCGCCGTCACCCTAAACCACATTGCCGTCTGGCAAGACGAGCACTGGCAGCCACTGGGCGCGGGAGTAAACGACCGGGTCAACGCCTTGACGGTTGTGTCTTCAGGCGCGCTCTACGCTGCCGGAGATTTTAGCGCAGCCGGCCCAGCGACGGCCAACCGCGTAGCTCTGTGGTGGAACAATACCTGGCAACCCCTTGCGGCGGGCATTCAAGATGGCACAGTCTATACGCTAGCGGCCAAAGACGCTTCTGTCTTTGCTGGAGGCAGCTTCACCCTGGTGGATGATCATGCTATCCTATCCCTTGCGGAATGGGATGGATCAGCCTGGGTTGTAACGGGCCAGGGAGTGGGTGGTCGCGTCGCCAGCATAGTCGAGACGGCGGATGGCGATGTCGTCATTGCAGGCCGCTTCTCCTCGGTGGCAGGCGTCGTTGTCCATAACATTGCCCGGTGGGACAGGATGACGGACACCTGGCATGCGGTCGGCGCAGGCATGGACGATCTGGTATCAGCGTTGGCCGTTGCTGACAACGGTTTCATCTATGCAGGCGGCGAGTTCATCAGCGCCGGCGGCGCGCCGGCCAATCATGTCGCCTATTGGGACGGCGACGCCTGGCATCCGCTCGGCAGCGGAGTCAACCAACCTGTGACGGCCCTGACCACACAAGGTGATCAGGTCTATGCAGGCGGCCATTTCACCGAAGCCGGCGGCGCGGCCGCCCGTTACATCGCCGTTTGGGATCAAACGAACCTGTCGTGGCAGCCTGTGGGAACAGGCATGGATTATGCCGTCTACGCGCTTGCTTCCGATCGGGCCGGCAGCTTGTATGCCGGGGGCAACTTCAACCAGGCCGGCGATGCCGAGGCATCCTTCATTGCCCTTTGGGATGGCGCACAATGGCGCGCCCTGGGCGATGACCTCGACGCGCCGGTTCACGCCCTGGTCATAGATCCCGCCGGCGATGTGATTGCCGGCGGTGAGTTCAGCGCAGGCGTTGCGCGCTGGGATGGCGCGCATTGGCAACCGATTGGCGCTGGCATGTCCTCCAGCAGCGGCTGGGATCCCTGGGTCATGGCGCTGGCTTTTGACCAGGCCGGCAATCTCTACAGCGGCGGCTTCTTCAACAAAGCAGAAGGCCGTACCGTCAACTATGTCGCACGCTGGAACAACGGCATGTGGAAGGCGCTGGGCACGGGCATAGCAGGCCCAAGCAACCCGCGCGTCGAGGCGCTGCTGGCAAGCGGGCAAAACATTCTGTGGGCCGGCGGCAAGTTCACGTCCGCGGGCGACAAGGTCGCGGCGAATCTGGCGCGCTGGATTGGCCCGGAGCGGAAGTGCGACTTAACAGCCGGTGTCTACCGTTTCTACGAGACCTTCTTGCCGGTGACGATTACCATCGTCGAGCCGGGCACGCTGTCATGCCTGGAGGTGCAGCTTTTCAACCGCAGCCATTGGGCCGCCCAGCCAGCGCAAACCACCGGAGCCTTCTGGCAAATCGTAGCCACCGACAGCGCCGGCGAGCCAGCAGGCGACTACAGCGTTGATTTAGCGCTGCCGAGCGCCACTCCGGCCGATGCCAACGACGCGCTTTGCCGCTACACCGGCTTTGGGAGGATTTGGGACTGCGCGGCGGACGCTTTTGATCCGGTGCTGTCAACGGTGACGCGGCATTCTGTTTCAGAACTGATGCTGCATTGGACAATCGGCGACGGCGATCTCGGTTTTCTGCTGGTACCGAGGATGTATTTTCCTGTGGCTCTGCACGACTGATGTTGGAATGATGGGCCAGGATGCCCTGTGCTTCTTGCTTGCTGATTTCCCATCGCGGGCGGATTGGGGGCCACACCTCGTTCCGTTGGCCTGCCGGCTGGATTGTGATTGACCTTTTCGGCCTGCGATGCTACACTTGGCGGCGTGCGGCGGCTTTCACCCTGGACGGGCGCCCACCCGTCATTGTGATTGGCTTTGCCAACCGAGTTGTCTGTTTGAGCCCGGTACGCCGCATGAAACTCTTTTCCGTGAGGCACCAGTAGAAAAACCATGGACGACGGATATCTAGAGAGACGACGAGCCATCGAGGCATTCTTTGTCCCAGAGAATGTAGTCTCCGACTCAAGCAAAGTGACGGCATCGCCTTCGGGTCACTACGAACTGGAAGTCGTCCTTTACGCCACGAAACCCAATTCCTGGAGCTATTCCCGGGGTATCGTACGGCGGCTAGCCGACGGCAAGGTCATAGCCGACATAAAGCGAAACTATGGCCATTTCTGGCAAGCCTGGGTCAAACACGCCAATGGAAATGAGTATTTTCTTTGCGGCGAAGATTATCAAGGCTATTCCGTGGTCAACCTGACGGAAGAAACCTGTGGAGCATACTTTCCTGACAAAGGCTACCAGGGTTTTGGTTTCTGTTGGGCAGCCGTTTATCCGTCACCTGATGGACTTGTGCTTGCGGTTGATGGATGTATCTGGGCTTGCCCATACGAAATTGTACTCTTCGATTTCTCCGACCCGGCCCAACTTCCACTTCCGGAAATCGAACGGATTGACGGTATTACCGATCCGGTGATCGGATGGGCAGACAACGATACATTTGCTTTCACGGTATCGTACGATATCCGGAAACTCGATGGTGCCAGATACAATAGCCTGTCCGCAGAGGAGCAAGACGCTTTGGATAAAGACCCTTCGCAAATAGGAGAGGTCACACAGCGAATGGAATGGAAGCGTTCTAGAAAAAGCGATGGCATCCAACCAGCAGTTGAACAGTCAAACTAAGCGCCAAACGCAGGTGAGAAATCACCCCCGAACCGTTGCTGTTGATCGTTGTCTCCTTCAGCGCACCGTCTGGCAGCCGTGGGTCCAGATAGCGGGGTCTGTCCGCTGTCACCGGGCTTAGTTCAACTCAGGATTAGCCGGTCGCGAACGCCGGACTTGGATGTGGCGGCTTTCATCTTGAACAACCGTCCAGCCGTCATGATGATTGGCCTTGCCAACCGGGTTGTCTGTTTGCCCCCAGCGCGCCAGATGAATCTGTTGTTCCGTTAGACCGAAATGCCATCAAGGAAACCCAAGGAAGCCAATTGCGCCATGGAAAGCAAGTCGCTGAACCAAGGCTTGGGCGCCGCGAGGGCGGCCAAGCAGGACGAGTTCTACACCCAGTATGTCGATATCCAGAAGGAGGTCGAGGCCTACCTGGAGTTCGACCCCGACACCTTCCGTGGCAAGGTTGTGTACTGCAACTGCGACGACCCCTTCGAGAGCAACTTCTTCAAGTACTTCGCTGCCAACTTCAACAAGCTCGGCCTCAAAAGGCTCATCACCACCAGCTACGACGGCTCGCCCATCGCCGGCCAGCTCACCTTGTTCCCGGAATACGACGAGGGGAATGGCAAGCGCCAGAAGCCCAAGGCGCTCACCGTCATCCTCGATCGTGTGCAAGACGAGGACGGCGACGGCGCTGCGAACGTGACCGACGTTGAGCTTTTTCTCCAGCGCAACAAGGCCGCCCGGATCGCCTTGAAAGGCAACGACAAGTACCCCGGCGGCGACTTCCGCAGCCCTGAGTGCATCGCGCTCCTGAAAGAGGCGGACATCATCGTCACCAACCCGCCTTTCTCCCTCTTCCGCCAGTACGTCGCCCAACTCGTGGAGCACGGGAAGAGGTTCCTGATCCTCGGGAACCAGAACGCGATCAGCTATAAAGAGATATTCCCACTCATCAAGGACAACAAGTTGTGGCTCGGTGTTGACAACGGTGGAAAAAAGTGGTTCCAGGTGAAAGAAGACTACGACATCAAGACTGAGTCGCGCAAGAAGATCGTGGACGGCACAAAGTACTTCAGCATGGGAAGCATCATGTGGTTCACAAACCTGGACCATGGCCGCCGCCACCAGAAGCTGCCCCTCATGACCATGGCCGAGAACTTGAAGTTCAGTAAGAACCTGAGGGGCAAGGCCACTTACGACCGGTACGACAACTACGACGCGATCGAGGTGGGCACCTATAAGGAAATCCCCAGCGACTACGACGGCGTCATGGCTGTACCGGTCACCTTCCTCGACAAGTACAATCCCGAACAGTTCGAGATTCTGGGGATCACGCAGTCCTGGGACGGGTGCGCTTCAAAGATATATCCCAAGCAAATCCAAGTCGGCACCGACGGCAAGAGGTCGGAAGTGACGAAACTGAATGATGGGGCGGCTATCAAGGTTGATAAAGCGCCAGCCAATGAGACCTATTACATCGTCGACGGCGACCTCTTCATAAAATCCTATTGCCGCCTTCTCATCCGCCACCGTCGCACCCTGTCCCCGGGAGGGACGAAAAAGTGAAGACCACCCTAAGAACCGACATCACCGTCGCCGACATCTGTGCCGGGTTTGTGTACAATCAGTTGGAGGGCAAAGGCTTGTTCGGTCTGGGCGGAAAGCTCACCATTCAGCCGGAGTACCAGCGCAACTACATCTATGCGGACGGCGGCGGCAAGAAAGAGCAAGCGGTCATCCAATCGCTGCTCAAGGGGTATCCGCTGGGACTGATCTATTTCAACAAGGTCGCGCAGGACACGTTCGAGGTGCTGGATGGCCAGCAACGGATCACCAGTATCGGACGGTACGTTACGAACAAGTTCGCGATCATGGATGACGGCAATCCCAAGATCTTCGACAGCCTGCCCGCCGACCAACAAGCCACCATTCGGGACTCGAAATTGCTGATCTACGAGTGCGAGGGCACGGAGAGCGAGATCAAGCAGTGGTTTGAGACGATCAACATCGCCGGCGTGCCGCTCAACGCCCAAGAGCTCTTGAACGCAATCTACTCCGGGCCGTTTGTGACGCTGGCAAAGGCCGAGTTCAGCAACAGCCAGAACGCGCACATCCAGAAGTGGAGCGCCTACGTCAAAGGCAGCGCCAACCGGCAGGAGTTCCTGGAGCGGGCGCTGGACTGGGTGAGCAAGGGCGATATCGGCGGCTACATGAGCGCTCATCGCCACGACAGCAACGTCAATGAGCTGAAGACCTACTTCAACAGCGTGATCGACTGGGTTTCAACCGTGTTTGTCGACGTTCTCCCAGAAATGCGCGGCTTGGAGTGGGGCAGGCTGTACGAGGCGTACCACGGCAAGTCATACGATCCGCAGAAGATGTCCGACGAAGTGAAAAGGCTCGCCGCCGATTCGTATGTGACGAGTCGCAAAGGCATCTTCGAGTATCTCCTGGGCGGTTCGGTAGACAAGAAGTTGTTAACGGTTCGCGTGTTCGATGACAAGGTAAAGCAAGTCGCATACGCTCAGCAGACGCAAGCAGCCCAGGGCAAGGGCGAGTCCAACTGTCCGCTCTGCGCGGTTGGGGACACCACGAACAAGAGCAGGATCTATAAGTTCGCCGAAATGGACGCCGACCACGTTTCCGCGTGGAGCAAAGGCGGCGAAAGTACGGCCAAGAACTGCCAAATGCTCTGCATTACCCACAATCGGGCCAAAGGTAATCGATAATGGGCCTACCACCAGAAAGGATTTGATATGCGCCCCCAGCTTGAACGACGTGTAGCCGAGTTGAAGTCCGAATACGAAGCCGGCCAGAAGATGCTGGCCGAGTTGGAAGCCAAGAAGGTCGATCTGCAAGCCACCCTGCTGCGCATCGGCGGCGCTATTCAAGTGCTCGAAGAATTGCTGGCAGAGGAAGGCGAAGAAGAGAAGCCTGGATGAATCCGCAGATGGCAGTGGAGGCAAGCGTTCCATGGAAAAGGAGCCATACCATGTCATTTCAAGCCTATCTCGACAACATCGAAGAAAAAACCGGCAAAACCCCCAATGAATTCATTGCGCTGGCAGCAGAAAAAGGCTTCGACGACCCGAAGACAAAGTCAGGGGACATCATTGCATGGCTCAAAGAGGATTACGGTCTGGGCCGTGGCCATGCCATGGCAATTGTGTACGTGATCAAGAATGGCGCAGTAATCAGCGACAAACATGTCGGGTCAGATGGCGTCCATCGTGATGAGTCGAATGTTCTGAAGTTGGATGGGAAGAAGAAATGATGGAGTTCAAGGCAGAGGTGATCGACCAATACCACCAGCAAAAGCAGATGGCAGATGCAGCCTTGGGCCGCGTTAATGATGCTGCATTCTTTGTCCGCCTGCGAGAAGATGGCGACGATCACACCAACAGCATTGCTATCTTGGTTAAGCACCTCAGCGGCAACTTTCTCTCGCGCTGGACTGATTTTTTGACCAGCGATGGCGAGAAAGCCGACCGCGAGCGCCCGCGCGAGTTTCTGCACGAGGCAAGCGACAATCGGCCGCAGATCATGGACCGTTGGGAGGAAGGCTGGCAATGCCTCTTCACCGCCCTCGAAGCGCTCACAGAAGAGGACTTTGCCAAAACCGTCTATATCCGCGGCGAGGCGCACAGCGTGGTCAAAGCCATCCTGCGCAATCTGCTCCACGCCGCACACCATATTGGACAGATTGATATGCTCGCGACGGCTTTGCAAGACCAAGATAGGACGCATCTAACCCAGGAGATTCCATGAACCCCACCGACACCCTCACCACCCTCTTTCGCCACAACCTGTGGGCCAACGAGCGCCTCATCGAGCTGTGCGCCGGGCTGAGCGACGAACAGTTGGACGCCACCCTGGTCGGCACGTTCGGCTCGATCCGCGACACTCTTCAGCACATCGTCAGCGCCGAACGCTCTTACCTCTCGCGCATCAGCACCGGCCGGCCCTATCGCCGTCCCCAAGATGCAGCGCCGCTGACGCTGGCCGAGATGCTGGAGTGGACGCGCGCCAGCGGCGCCGGCCTGGTCGAGTGGGCGCCCCAAGTGCAGCCCGGCGACGCGGTGGAGATCGACTGGGACGGCGTGCTGCGCGACGTGCCCAAGACGATCCTGCTCACCCAGGCCATCAACCACGCCACCGAACACCGCGCCCAGGTGATGGCGATCCTGACGCAACTGGGCATCGAGCCGCCCGAACTGGATAGCTGGGCGTATTTCGACGAAACAGCCTCGCCGGCCAGCAGCGGCTAGCCAGGCAAAGGAGAAGATCCCATGCAACTCGGTGCGTTTTCGGTCAGTCTGGCGGTCAAAGATCTCGCGGCGTCACAGGCGTTCTACCAGAAGCTCGGTTTCGAGGTCTTCGGCGGCGACGCCGCGCACAACTGGCTGATCCTGAAGAACGGCGACTGCGTGATCGGCCTGTTTCAGGGGATGTTCGACAAGAACATTCTGACCTTCAACCCCGGCTGGGACAGCAATGCCCGCCAGATCGAGTCGTTCACCGACGTGCGGGAGCTGCAGCGCCAGTTGAAGGCGAGCGGGGTCGAGTTCGAAAGCGAGGCCGACGAGAGCACAGCGGGGCCCGCCAGTTTCATCGCCATCGACCCAGACGGCAACCCGATCCTGGTCGATCAGCACGTCTGATCACTGGCAAAGCCGGGCGACCCCTTCGCAACGCGTCTATAATCAATGCCCAGAGATGACATTTCTGCGGAAGAAATGTCATCTCTCACGCTGCTCCGTGTCGAACACATCCCCCGCAGTTTGACTCCTTCTATCTCCCCGGCTACACTGCAACCCAACAACGGGAACTATCCCATCCGCGCAGGCCGTCTCCTCCTGCGAACAAATCCCACTTGGCCTGCATGTAATCCGCAGGCGCTAAGGAAACCAACGTGCCTTCCGATGTAGCGAACCCTGTTGATGCAGCCCCGGCTGTGCGCAGCAGGACCCCAACCTACGGTGTGTCCACCGAGGAATTGATCAGGCGTCACCAGGCCGGCCAGCCCGCGGCCTTCGACGCTTTGTTCGAACGCTACAAGGATTATGTGTACCGAGTGGCCTACATGACGCTGCGCAACAGCGACGACGCCGAGGAGGCCACGCAGGAGACCTTCATGGACGTGCTGCGCGGCCTGAAGAGCTACGACGTGGACGGCGCGGCCCGTTTCGAGACCTGGGTCTACCGGGTGACGGTCAACCGCTGCAAGACGCGGCTGCGCAAGAAGCGGCTGCCCTCGGCCGACTGGGACGAGCTGGAAGAGCGCCTGGAGCGCCTGCCGGCCGAGGCCGAAATGTCCGACGGCGCGATGACCGGCCACATGGACGGCAACCCTGAGGGCCTGGCCCTGCGCCAGGAGGACAAAGTTCGCCTGTGGGCCGCCGTCAACCAGCTCAGCGATGTCCATCGCGACGTGGTGCTGATGCGCTACGGCCAGGAGTTCTCGTATGAAGAGATCGCGGAGACGCTGGAGATCAACATCGGCACCGTCAAGTCGCGACTCTTCAACGCACACAAGAAGTTACAGGAGATTCTGACAACGCAAGCGCCCGACCTGGGGCAACAGCGCTCGATAGCCAGCCTGCTGTTGCTATTGGCAATGCCCTAGAACACGCGAAGGTCTGCTGTCGTGCAATCCGCTGGATTGCACGGGCCATCCTGTGTCGTCATCACCATAATGTCTCACATCGACCTTGACCTGCTGGCTTACCTGGATGGTGAGCTAAGCCCGGCGGAACTGCAAGCCGCTGAGGCGCATATCGCTGGCTGCCCGGCCTGCGCGGCTGAGCTGGTGGAGCTCCAGCGGCTGCGGGTAGGGTTGAGTACCGTCGTGCCGGCGGTCTACAACGCTGTCCACCTGTCGGCCCCTGCCGAGGCGCGCATCCGCAGCGCCTTGGCGGCCCAGCGCGCCCGCAACGAACGCGCCGGCCTGGCGGGCCTGTGGGCGGCGCTGCTGGCTGGGCTGCGCCCCTTGAGCAAAGCGGCCATTCCCCTGGTGGCCGTCCTCTTCTTTGGCATGATGCTCAGCGCGGCTCGGCTGCCGCAGCAAAACGGCGCGCAACAGACCTTGGTGCTGGGCCAGGACACACTGGCCCCTGGCAGTCAGGCCGCGTTGCGCGTTGTGGTCAACAACGCCCAGGACAACCAACCGATCGCCGGCGCCAACGTCGATGTACAGATGCGCCAGGCCGGCTTGGCCCGCACCGTCTTCAACGGCGTCACCGACGCCACCGGCTCGGCCCCGGTGCAGTTCGACGTGCCGGCGGACTGGGAGGGCAACGCCGAGCTGATCGTCTCCACCGCGAGCGACCTAGGCCAGGACGAGGTCGTCGCGCCTGTGCTGCTGAAGCGCTCCTACCGCCTGCTGCTCAGCAGTGATAAGCCGGTCTACCAACCCGGCGAGACCATCCACCTGCGCACGCTGGCCCTGGGCACGGTGGACGAGACCCCTGCCTCGGGCGCAGTCACGTTGTTCGAGGTCTTCGACGCCACCGGCCGGCAGCTTCTGTCTCAACAACAGATGTCGTCGCAGTTCGGCATCGCGGCCACCGACCTGCCGCTGGCCGTCGACACGCCGTTGGGCCAGTACCAACTGCGCGCCACCCTGGGCGACACGGTGTCCGAGCTGAGCGTGACGCTGGGCCAGGCGCCGTTGCCCACCTTCCTGGTGGACGTGCGCGCCGACGCGCCCTTCTACCTGCCGGGCGAGCTGCTGACCGGCCAGGTCAACGCCAGCTATTTCTTCGGCAAGCCTGTGGCCGGCGGGCAGGTAACGCTGCGCTTGCTGGGTACGCGCTTGAACCAGGATCCAGCCGCCGCCGATACAGCGCTCTTCAGCGAACAATTGCTGGGCGAGAGCGACGCTGACGGCCAGTTTTCCTTCCAATTCCAGTTGCCTGACCTGCCGGACGACGCGTTCGGCCCCAGCGGGGCCATCGATCTGGCGTTGGAGGCCACCGTAGTCGACGCCACCGGCGATGCCCAGTTCGGCTGGCAGTCGCTGACCCTGGCGCGCGCGCCGATCCTGATCGACGTGGCGCCGGAGGATGGCACGCTGCGCGCGGGCGTCGAAAACGTCATCTTTGTGCTGACCAGCTATCCCGACGGCCGGCCGGCCACCACGGCGCTCCAGGTGCAGATCGGTTCCGGCGCGCTGATCCAGCAGGACACCAACGACTTTGGCGTGGCGCAGGTGCGCTACACACCGCGCGCCGGCGCCGAAGGCGAACGCGCAATCACCGTCACTGCCACCAACGCGGCCGATCAGTCCAGCTCTACGTCGTTGGTCTTGCCGCTGGACGAGGCGCAGGAGACGTTGCTGCTGCGCACCGACCGGGCGCTGTACCAGGTAGGCGACACCCTGGCCGTGGAAGCCATCGCCACCGGCAGCGGCCCAGCAGTCTACGTGGATGTGATCAAGGGCGGCCAGACGCTGCTGACCCAGTCGGCGCTGGTCGAGGACGGCCAGGCGGCGCTGGCCATTGACCTGACGCCCGCGCTGGCCGGCACGCTGGAGTTGAACGCCTATCAACTGACGGGCGACAACACCATTCTGCGCGACACGCGCGTGGCGCTGGTCGAGGAAGCAGAGGCCATCCAGGTGCAGCTTGCCACTGACCAGGCCGAATACCGCCCCGGCCAGCAGGCTGAGCTCAGCGTCCGCACCACGGCCGACGGCGCGGGCGTGCAGACGGCCGTCGGGCTGGCGGTGGTCAACGAGGCGGTCTATGGCCAGCGCGCCTATCAGCCTGGTTTCAGCCGGGCCTTCTTCCTGCTGGACCAAGCGCTGCAGGCCAACGGTGTGACCTTGCCCGACGCCGGCGAGGCCGTCGATGAGGAACTCAGGCAACTGCGCGCGGCCCAGCAACTGACGGCCAAGGCCAGTTGGGCCAGCTACGCCGGCCGGCAGTACAGCTTGTCGGCCCAGTCCATCGATCAGGCCCAGCGCAGCACAGCCAGCCCCGCCCGCCAGCAGGCCTTCAGCCAGATCAGCCGCGGCATCAGCCTGGTGCTGGTGCTGGCCTCCTTGCTGGCCGCGGCCATTGTGCTGCTGGGGCTGCGGCGCAGCGGCGTGCTGGGCCAGGCGCTGGGCCGCCTGCTGCTGACGCTAATCGTGCTGGCCGTGCTGGGCGCCGGGCTGATCTTCCTGGCCCAGACGCTGCTCGACAACCTGTCGGACCAGGGCGACTGGCTGCTGCTGACCGCGGCTGGCGCGCTGTGGCTGGCCTTGCTGGCGGCCTTGCTGGTCTACGCCTGGCGGCGTCACGATCAGCGCCTGCAGTATGTGACGCTGCTGCTGCTGGCCTACGTGGCGCTGCTGGCGCTGCTGGCCTATGCGGCTGGGGAGGGCGCTGCGCTGGCGCCGGCCTGGCTGGTGGCGTTGGCGTTGAGCTTCGGCGTGTTGCTGGCGGCGCTGCTGCTCTTCGGCTGGGGGCTGCGCATGGAGGGCGAGAAGCGGGCTGGCCTGGGCCTGCTGCTGCTGGCGCTGCTGGTCATGCCGCTGGTGGTGGCCCTCAACGCGGTGGAGTTCCGCGGCGCGGATCTGATCCAGCGCGTCGCCGGGCCGTCGGTCTACGGTCTGGGCAACGGGCTGTTTACCGGCTGCGCCGCCCCGCCGGCCGCCCCCTTGGCAGAGCAGGCAGCGGTGGAG
>JBAQCH010000211.1:0-2366 GCA_049294015.1 Anaerolineae bacterium | reverse complement strand
GCCCAAACTGGATATGGCCTAGTCCCTAGCGAGCTAGGCGAGCTTTGCTTGCCTACTGGCAGGTACAACACTCATTCAAATTGTAAAGGTACATCTCACCGATTACCATGGTTAGTGAACCATGCCCGAAATCTTAACCCTTCCCTAACCGCCGTGCAGCAGACTCAAGGTAAACTCCTAGGAAGAGACCAGAAAGAAACCGGGTTTTTTCGGAAAAAACTCGGTTTCTGAGCGGTTTCTGAGCCGGACGGTTTCTGAGCCGGAAAATCGATCAGGAGGATTATGTGAAATGAAGCGACAAGTGTTGTTCAGCATGTTGATCGTTGCCCTGTTAGCCGTGTCGTTGGGCGCGCCGCTGGCTGCGGCCCAAAGCGAACAGCCCGGCGAGCCGGGGCTGGTGATCGTGCGCGTCGACGCCACAGGGCCTGCGGCCGAGGCCGGCGTCAAGCGCGGCGACATCCTGCTGGCCATGGGCGAGCAGGAAATCAACCAACCCGTGGATTGGTTCCAGGCCGTGCGTGGGCTGAAGGCTGGCGAGCCGGTCACGCTGCGCGTGCTGCACGGCGACGAAGAGCGCAGCCTCACCGCCACCGTGGCCGAGCGCAACAGCCGGGCCTTCCTGGGCCTGCAGGTCTACCTGGGCGCGGCCGCCGACGATGCGGCCGGCGAACCGCTGATGCTGCCGCTGATGACTCCCACCACCGGCGCGCAGGTGATGGAAGTGGTGGCTGACAGTCCGGCCAGCGCGGCCGGCCTGCAAGCCAACGACGTGATCACAGCCGTGGACGGCAAGACGCTGGACGGCGAAGCCAGCCTGGCCGACATCATCGCCGGCTACAAACCAGGCGACGAAGTAACCCTGACTGTCGAGCGTCCCGGCGCCGACGAGAAGACGCTGGAGCTGACCGTCACCCTGGGCGAGAATCCCAACGACGCGACCAAGGCCTTCCTGGGCATTCGTTACAGCAACTTCGTCGGAATGCAGGGTCTGCAAGACCAGGTCATGCCCTTCTTCGAGCGCCGGGGCGGCCAGACCACGCCCTTTGAGCTGCCCTTCGACCAGACCATGCCCGACGGAACGGCAACAGCCGGCGCGGTCGTGCGCACGGTAGCCGAGGATAGCCCGGCGGCTGCGGCCGGACTGGCAACCGGCGACTTGATCACTGCCATCGACGACAAGGCTGTCGATGGTCCGCAGGCGCTGGTCGACGCGGTGTCGGCCCGCCAGCCTGGCGACAAGGTGACGCTGACGGTGACGCGCGCGGGCGAGGAGCAGCCCCTGACCATCGAAGTCACGTTGGGCAAGAACCCCAATGACGCCACGAAGGCCTATCTGGGCGTCAGCATCGGCGCGTACATGATGCGCCTGCAAGACCGGATGCCGGGCAATCACGGCGGCATGCGCTTCCAACTGCCCTTCGGCCTGGGCGAGATGCAACTCGACCCCAACCAGTTGCCCTTCGACCTGAACAAGCTGCCCTTCGAGCTGCCGTTCGAGCTGCCGACACAGCCACAGCAGCCGGCCGGGCCGCAAGCGTAGAATCCGCCAGTAAGGTAGCAGGCGCGGACATGTCCGCGCCTGCTACTCCTGACTGGCTCGGTCGGAGACCGGCCAGAGCTAGGGAAGCACCGGCTGGCTCGGTCGGCCCCTCGCCTACACTTGCACCTGCGCTGCCCTCCGGCGCAAGTGCAGGTGTCCTCGGAACCGGCGAGCCAGGGTCCAGGGTCCTGCGCAAAGACCGGCCAGAACAAAAACATCGTTCCATCACATCAGTCACCCAATCACCCAGTCACCCAATCACCCAGTCATCCCCCCCATGTTCCACTCCATCCGTTGGCGCCTGGTGGCCAGTTTTGTCCTCGTCACCCTGCTCACCGTCAGCCTGATCGGTGTGCTGGCGCTGTCGTTGATTCGCCAGCAGGTGGCCAGCCAGGAGACGGAATATTTGCAGGCCAACGCCGACGCGGTAGCGCGCCAGGCCATGCCCTTGATGCAGCCCCTGGTCAACCAGACAGCCTTGCAGGAGTTGGCCCGCACCTCGGCCTTCCTCAGCAGCGCACAGATCAGAATCCTGGATGGGCGGGGCAGCGTGCTGGCCGATTCGGGCCAACACACCGAGGGCAACGAATACCTGTGGCTGCCCTCGCTGTTGGAGCTATTCCCCGACCTGGACCCCAGCGTGTTCGGCGGCGGGCCGGTGGCCATGGCGGTGCCGCTGGACCGGCTGGGCCGCGTGACGGGCCGGCAGGGCCAGAGCTTCAGCCTGACCGACCTGCCGCCCGGCACGGAGTACACCGTGATACGGCTGGTGGACACGGCCTGGGGCGCGCGCGTGGTCTTCGAGACGCGGCGTGCGCCTTAGCAG
>JBAQCH010000210.1:0-13120 GCA_049294015.1 Anaerolineae bacterium | reverse complement strand
TCGGCGTCTGACACACCCGAAGCATGCTAAAGCAAGCTCAGTCGCGTACACCAGCTTGCTTCAGCATGCTTTGCGGATATCAGCCTGCGGTTTCAAACGCAGGCGGCGCTGCGGCAGGATTACCGGGATGAATTCTTAACCTGCATGAAATCCCTGGCTGACAATACAAAGCGCCCTTACCTACCCGCCTCTGCAGGGCAGGCGCTGGGAACCCTTGTCCAGCCGCTGAAGCGGCTTTGTGTTGTCAGCCGGTGAATTCGATTCACCGTTCTGGTCAACCTTGAGCGGCTGCTGACGAGGTGATCATCTGCGCCAGTGCTTCTCGACTGGCGCCCATGGCCAGCAGTGAGCGTACCAGCAGATCGAGCGACACGGAGGGATCACCGGCCTCCATCTTAGCCACGCGCGATTGGCTGGACTTGAGCAACTTCGCCAGGTCCATTTGGGTGAGCTGTCGTTGCTTGCGGTAGGTGCGCAGGGACTCGCTCAGCGCCAACTTCAACTCGGTGTAGCTGGCTTCTTCGGGCGTCAACTCAAGGAATTCCTCGACTGAACTGACTTTCCAGCCCTTGGCTTCCAGTTGTTGCTGTTTTGCTTGATCCATTTCTTTGCCTCTCATGCAGCCAAACCAGGGGTTTGCCAGGGGCATTCATGGACAGATCGTATATCAGTTTTGGCATAATGACAAAACCAATGTAGTTCTGGATGAGTCGGCACACTCACGTGCGCAACGGCGTCTGGGGCGCCTCCCTCCTCGACGAGTGAGTTGACCGATTATGCCCTACTTGGCTTGCTGAGGACTACCGGCGACCCAAAAACACCGCCGTGAGCACACGGGGGCGAGACCACGCGCCCACGGCGGATGATGATGGACCGGAGCGAACCGGCGGCTACTTCAACGTCTCCGCATACTCCCGGCACAGCTTGACCGCCATCGCGCCGGCCTCCTGGCTGTAGCCCTCAGCCTGGGCGAGCTCATCGGCGCGGTTGGCGCTGGCCCAGGCGGTCTCGGCCTCCAGCCAGGTCTGGTAGGGTTTGCGGTCGGCGGCCGCTGGCAGGACAACGACCTGGCGCAGCGTGCCGTCTTCCTGGGAATTGAACGTCATCTTGCCGTGGAGGCCGTCGGGAACACCGGAGGCTGCGATGCAGCCATCAACCAGTGTCACGGCGCACTGCGTGCCGATGCCTTGCCACTCACAGTCGGAGATCTGAAATTGGGTTTCCTTGCTGGCGAACCAATCCAACATCGCCCGCGTCTCTTCCGCGCCTTGAGCCTCGTCATTCAACACTCTGAACGAGACATCGTCAGCTTCCATGAAGAACGCCAGCGCCGCGTTTGAATCGCCATAGTTGATGGCGTCTACCAGACTCTGCGCCGCGGCATCAGTTGCCGGCCCCTGCGTCTTCACGGCATTCTCGTAATCTCGGCACAGTTTGATCTGGAGCGCGCCGGCTTGCTTTCTATCAGGCTCAGGATCAATCTGACGCAACTCTGCTGCACGGTTAGCCTGCATCCAGGACTGAGCCAGAGGGCTCCATGTCCTGAAGTAGTCATTCCACCGGGCGCCGTTCAGGTTGCCAGCGACTTTGGATATCTTGCCGTCCTCCTGTACGACAAGTGTCATCTTCGTCGGCAGGCCCTCAGTGGCGCCAAACGCTGCAATACAACCGTCGACAACGTTCATTTCGCAGGAAACCTGGTTCTCTTGCGACTCGCATGTCACGATTTGGTACTTCGTGTCGAGGCCCACCCACCAGTCCAGAATCTGCCGACGCAGATTCTCTTTGCCATGGGCGTTGTATTCCCAAACGCTGAAGTCGATGTCATCGGTCATGAGCGCCAATGCTGCGTCCTCATCGCCGTTGTTGATCGCATCCACCCAGGCTTGCGCGACTGCGACGGGATCGGATTCTGCCACGGGTGGCGCGGGTGTATCGGCGGGCGGCGCAGGCGCCGCGGCGGGGGCCGCACAGGCGGCCAGCAGCGCTGCCATCAGCAGGACGCTGCACGTTGCCAACAGATGCTTTCGGGGTTGCATGACGAAGTCCTCCTTAAGGGGTGATCGGACGTGGGCCAGACTCCTCCTCTGGCGTCGATTGCAGGTCTATCTGATCTCGCAGGTACGCCGTCAGGGCCTCCAGATCAACGAAGCCCTGGCGCTCTCCGCTCAGTGTGTCCTGCAGCGAGGCTCGCCACGGCTGGCCAGCTCCGCCAGGCGCGCGCCACAGGCGCAATAGATAGGACAGATAGGCAGGTCGCTCTGCGTTCATGGGTTGACCTCCCAGCGATCATCCCCATTGTCGCGCAGAGCTATCAAGAAAGTATCAAGAGCCTGTTGCTTTGTTCACTTTCTGGGCGTATAATGTGATAAATTGGTGATGGGTAGATGGGTAGATTGGTCGGGGTTCGCCTTGGTGTGCGGTGTGGAGAGACGGGCGTGGCGCACTTGACGCTGGCGCTGATGGGACCTTTCGAGGCGGCGTTAGACGGGAAACCAATCACCTGGTTCCAGTCGGACAAGGCGCGCGCCCTGCTGGCCTACCTGGCCGTCGAGGCAGCCATCCCTCACCCCCGCCACGCGCTGGCTGGCCTGCTCTGGCCTGATGTCCCCGACGCCCACGCCCTGCACAGCCTTAGCCAGGCCCTCTGTAACCTGCGCAGCATCCTGCACGACCACACCACTCCCGCCCCCTGCTTCATCGTCACGCCACACACGATTCAATTCAATCCACAGTGCAACCACTGGGTGGATGTGGAGGAGTTTGGAAAGATGGTAAATTGGGGAAGTGGTAGATTGGTAAATTGGGCGGCCGCAGCGCCGCCCAATCACCCAATCACCCAATCACCCAATCTGGCTGCTGTCTAGCAGGCAGTCTCCCTCTACCGCGGCCCCTTCCTGGAGGACCTGGTGCTGGCCGATGGGGTTGGATTCGAGGAATGGGCGGTAGTCCAGCGTGAGCGGCTGCACCGCCTGCTGCTGGAGACGCTGATCCGACTGACCACCATCCACGAGGAAGCAGGGGAGGTCGAGGAGGCGCTGGGCTGCGTCTGGCGCCAGTTGGAGTTGGATCCCTGGCTGGAAGAAGCGCACCTGCAGGCCATGCGCCTGCTGGCCAGCGCCGGTCGGCGCAGCGAGGCCCTGGCGCAGTACAGCCTCTGCCGCCGCCTGCTGGCCAGCGAGCTGGGCGTCGAGCCTGCCCTCGCGACCACCCGCTTGTACGAACAGATCAGGGACGGCGCAAAGACCGCCGGATCGCCTTGAAAATTCAGGGTGGCGTTCCGAGTTTTCAAGGCGAGTCTGCGAATTGTCCACCCTGGCCCCCACAGCTATCCCGTGAGTGATATGACCTTAGCGTTGGCGTTGCCTGCATAGAGAAACGCGGATTGGCAGAAGGCGCGGATCGGAGCTCTGATCCGCGTCTTCTGCCAATCCGCGGTTCTGCTTCTCCGCGGTTCTACCGCTCCGCGAGGCAGATGATCGACGTGCCGATGGGCAACGCCACCCGCTTGACCAAACCAGCCTCCACCTTGCCCACGCCGGTCAGCACGCCGTTCATGCCGGGCGGCGCCGGCTCCATCTCCACCTGGTAGGCGTCGTCGTCGAAGTGGGGCGAGGCCAGCTCCGGCTCGGCCCGGCCGCGGCGGGCCAGGATCAGCCCGGCCGCCATGGGAAAGAGGAAGAAGTTGTTGTAAGACGCAGCCAGCACGCGCAGGCCGTGGCGCGTCAGCTTCTGGTTGAGCTCAGCGCGCGTGTAGCGGCGCTGGTGCGCGTTGATCACGTCGTTGTGGCTCCACAGCCACATCAGGGCCGGCACCGTCACCACCAGCTTGCCGCCCGGCTTCAACACCCGCCGGCACTCGCTGAAGACGCCGTGCTCGTTGGGCACATGCTCCACCACATCCAGCAGCGTCACCACGTCGAATGTCTGGTCGTCGAAGGGCAGGTCGTCGGCGCTGCCCTCCTGCACGTCCAGGCCGCGCTGGCGGGCCACCTCCAGCGGCTTGCTGTACAGATCGATGCCCGTCACGTGTCCGTAGTGGCTGAGATGGTGCATCATGTTGCCCGCGCCGCAGCCCACGTCCAGGACGCGCCGGTCTTGCTGGCCTGGCCCCACGTAGCGATCCAGGTAGGCCAGAATCGCGCGCGTGCGGCTGGCGAACCACCAGTGGCGGTCCTCCTCCAAAACGACATTCATCGGGGTAGCTTTCATCGGTTCGACGTTGTCCTTCATGTGCTGCGGTCAGTTGGCCAGGAGTCGTTCGCGTGCCTCCGCAAGGGAAACCGCGCCGCGCTCCTTGCCTCGTTGATCGAGCAGTTGCATCAGCGTATCGTTGTGCCGCGTGAGTTCAATTTCACGATCGAAACTATCGATCTCCGCAAGAACAAACTCCCGACCGTCGGCAGCTTGTAAGATCAAGTTCTCGCGTGATGCCTGTTCCAATAGATTTCTTAGAGCTGTTGACTCGGAAGTTAACATAACTGTCTTCATAGCTCATACTCCTGACCACGGACAACCAGCCTGTTGCCCAGCTTATGGCCAACCATCTTCACTTCGACCCATTGCTCGACAATGCTCAAGTCGTAAAAGACGCGAAACTTGTCGATGCGCAGTTCCCATTCGGCGACCCTAGTGGGACGCAGCCTCTTTCGATTTCGCGTCACAATGTGTGGCTGGTGCGAGAGCTGCTCTTCGATGCCATCCAAGATGATCCGTCGATCCGTCATTCGAAACCAGTACAGGTCATCGAATGCTGATGGTGTGAGAGTAATCTCGAACATGGCGACATTATAGCACGGCTAAGCTAATTCATGAACTCGGCATGGCGCCTTCTACTCGGCCAAGAGCCGTTCGCGTGCCGCGGCCAGCACCTGCTCGACGCCGATATCGCGCACGCAGCCGTGCTCGCCCAGCGCCGCGTCGGGCCAGTCCAGCCGGTTGCAGGGGATGCAGCCCCAGTCGGACGTGACCACGGCGTGGCGCTGCGGGCTGCCCCAGGGGTTGAAGGTGCGCCGGTCGACCGGGCCGTAGAGGTGCACGGTCGGCGCGCCCACGGCCACGGCCAGGTGCAGCGGCCCACTGTCCGGGCCGATCACCAGCGCGCAGCGGCGGTAGACGGCCGCCAGCACGCCCAAACTGGTCTGGCCGGCCAGGGAGAGCGCCTGGCTGAGCAGGGGCGGCCCCGCCGCCAGCAGCGCCAGCACCGGCTCGATCAGCTCGGCCTCGCCGGCCGAGCCGGTGAAGACCACCTGCGCGTCGTGTTCCTCGACCAAGCGGCGAGCCAGCTCAGCCCAAGCCGTGCTGCGCCAGCGCTTGACGGCGGCGCCGCTGCCAGGGTGAATGGCCACCAGCGGCCGGCTGGGCTGCACAGGCAGCAGCGCGTCGGCCGCAGCAATGTCCGCCGGTGTGATCGCAAAACGCAGCCGCCAATCGCTGTCGATTTCGCCAGGGTTGGTGGGCGGTGATCGGTGATCGGTAATCGGTAATCGGTGATCGGTGAGCGCTAACCGGTCACCGATCACCGATAACTGTTCACCGTCCGCTGCCGCCAACGCCAGCGCCAGATTCTGCACCACCTCGTGCCGGCCCGGCACGTAGGGGATCGCCCGCGTCAGGAAGGGCTGCACCTCGTCGATGGCGTAGCCCAGGCGCTGCGGGATGCCGGCCGCGGCCGCCAGCCAGGCGCCCCACCAGTGGTCGAAGCGCAGCGCCAGCGACAGATCGAAGTCGAGCGCGGCCAGCCGCCGCGCCTCGGTTTGCAACAGGCGGTACGGCGCGAGTGGGTTAACCTTGGGTTGACGGGTGAAACCAGGGAAGGGACAGGTGAGGATCTCGTCGATGTCGGGGTTGCCGGCCAGCACGGCCTCACCCCAGGGGCCTGTCAGCGCGGCGATGTGCGCATCGGGCAAGCTGGCCCGCAGTAGATGCAGGGTTGGCGTGACGAAGAGCAAGTCCCCCAGGTGGTCGGGCCGAATGACCAGGACGCGGCGCGGCGCTGTGTCGGGCGTGGCGTGCGGATAACGACGGCCCCACAGGCGCAGCAGACGCAGCCGGGTCGCCTGCCGCCCGCTGCGTTGGCTGCTGCTGGAGAGGGTGCGGCGGTGCTTCTCGGCCAGCGCTTGGCGTTGCGCTGGGGGGGTGATGTCGTGCATGAGGCGCCCTAGAAATGGCTTTTCTTCCGAAGAAAAGTCATTTCTGATCTCCCTCGCCGTTGACGCCCAGATCCCGGTAGACCGCCTTGAGCTTAGGCACAATCGCTGGCCAGCCGTAGTGGGCTTCCACAAACTGCCGGCTAGCCTCGCCCACCTGCGCCCGCCGGGTGGGATCGTTCAGCAGCGTGATCACCGATCGCGCAAAGGCCGCAGCGTCGTCGGCAAAGAGCACCTGCGCGTCGGAGAGGGGAAAGCCCTCGCAGCCCAGTCGGGTTGAGACCAGCGCGCTGCGCATGGCCATGGCCTCCAACACCTTGAGTCGCGTGCCGCCGCCCATGCGCAAGGGCACCACGTAGACCGCGGCCGCGGCAATGTGGGCGCGAATGTCGGGCACGAAGCCGGTGACGGCCACGCCAGGCAGCTTTGCCAGCTCCTGCACCCGCGGGTGCGGCTCTTTGCCCACGATCACAAAGGTCGCGTCGTTGACCTCACGCTGGATCAGCGGCAGCACGTCGTGGGCAAACCAGGTCACAGCGTCCACGTTGGGCCGGAAGTCCATCTTGCCGGTGAAGACCAACGCGTTGGGGCCATAGTCCGGCGCCTGGGGATCGGTCTGCCGGTTGTAGGCCGCGTAGTAGTCCAGGTCGACGCCGTTGGGAATGACGGTGATATCGAGTTGTGGGTCGAGGCGCAGCAAGGCGTCGCGGTCGGCGTCGGAGACGGCGATCACCCGGTCGGCCTGCTGGCAGATCTGGCGCTCGTAGCGGCGCAGCTTGTTCCATTGCACCAGCGAATAGGCCGCCGCATGCCAGCGGGTCGGCTTCAAGCGGTCGGTCTCCCAGGCGCGCTGTTGCAGCACGTATTCCGCGTTGTGGTCGTCGAACACCAGGCGCGGCCGGCCGATGGGGATGGTGGGCAGGTCTTCTTTCTGTTGGGCATAGCGCCACAGCGGATGCTGCACCAGCCACAGGCCATAGGGCGCCATCTCGATCCCCTCGATCTGCACCACATCGTAACGAAAGCGTTCCAGCAGCATGCCCAGTTGGGCCTGAAAGGTCTTGGACGCCAGCCGCAGCCCCATGTCGGGCGCCGGCGAGACGACGGTCTTGGCGGCGCGGCTGAGCAGCGAACGCGGCTCCGGGGCCAGCACAGACTCAACCACGGCGCAGGTATGCGGCAACGGCGAATTGTCCGGCGGGTTGTCGCCGCGGCCCTGGAAACAGAGCAGATGGATTTCGTAGTCCCCGGCAAGGTTGACCAGCAGGTTGTAGTTGCGGATGGTCGTGCCCTGGTGCGGTGGATAGGGCACTTGCGGCGTGAGGAAGAGCAAGCGGCGGGTCATGGCGCGCCGCCCGTCTGGTGACAAGTGCGCTGGTAGACGGCTAGCGTCTCTTCGGCCGCGCGCTCCCAGGTGAACGTGCGGGCGCGCGCCAGGCCCTTGGCGCGCAGGGAGGCGCGCAGCCCATCGTCGCAAAGCAAACGATGCAGAGCGATAGCCAGTTCCTCTTCGTTGTTGGGGTCGATCAGCAACGCGGCGTCGCCCACCACCTCCGGCAGGCTGGAGACGTTGGACACCACCGCCGGCGTGCCGCAGGCCAGAGCCTCCAGCGGCGTCAGGCCAAAGCCCTCGTAGTAGGCCGGGTGCGCCAGACAGCGGGCCAGGTTGTAGAGATAGACCAGATCGCCGTTCTGCACGCGGCCCAGGAAGGTGACGTGCTGTTGCAACCCCAGCTCTTCCACCGTGTCGAAGATCTGTTGCGACAGCCAACCGGTGGCGCCGGCCAGCACCAGGCTGGCGCTGACCTTATAAGAGTCCAGCAGCCGGCGATAGGCATGCAAGAGGGTGGCGATGTTCTTGCGCGGCTCGATGGTGCTGACGAAGAGGATGAACTCCTCAGGCAAGGGATACTTGCTGCGCATCGACGCCAGCGCTTCTTCCCGGGGCATGGGGCGATAGATGGGATCGGCTGCCTCGTAAACCACGGTAATCTTGTCGCGTGGCGCACCCAGCAGCTTGACCAGG
The DNA here is from genome assembly GCA_049294015.1 of Anaerolineae bacterium. Classification (GTDB taxonomy): domain Bacteria; phylum Chloroflexota; class Anaerolineae; order JAAEKA01; family JAAEKA01; genus JAAEKA01. The sequence continues at coordinate 4,945 of JBAQCH010000210.1, read as the reverse complement.
TCGTTCTTGGTGCTCTCGGAGACGGCGATGATGTGGTCGGCGCGCTCGACAGCCGCGTCCACCTGGCCGTAGTAGCGGGCGCTGTCCTCGGTCAGGAAATGCGGCCAGCGCAGGAAGGCCAGGTCGTGGACAGTGATCACCGACTTGAAGCTATGCACCCGCAGCGGCGGAATGAAGTCAGTGCTGTGCAGCAGGTCGATGCGCAGCCCACGCAGCGCCGAGCGTGCCTTGAGTTCCGCCGCCAGCAGGCCCTGCTCCCAGCGATGGTGGCTGGGCGTCCAGAGGCTCTCCCGCTGCACGTGCGGCTCATCAACCAGCAAGCGGCGGTCTTTGCGGCTTTGCAGCAGCAGATAGTGGTGGGTCGTATCGCGCCGCGCCAAAGCCTGCGCCAGGTGAACGGCGTACTGGCCGATCCCTGCGCCGGTATAATGGGCAATACGGGCGTCGATGGCGATGCGCATGGTGAGCAACAACCCTCAGGGGCGAGCGAAGCACAACAAAAAACCTCCATGCCCTGCGATGCGGTGGGATGGAGGCGCCGATGCCTGAACCAGCGCAACTATACCACATTCAAACGGCACACGCAAGTTTGAGCTTCTTGCCCCAGGGTTTCTTAAACGCCCTTTGGAGTGTCATGCTGAGTAGCATAAGGCGCCGGGGCGCTAGTGGTGTTGAATGAGAAACTGGGGACGCTTCGGCGGATGAGAAGCCCTGATCTTGCCCAGCCTGGCAGGCGCTTGTCTGGGGGGGTGAACCATGCTATAATCCCTCCGGCCCGGCGTCGGGCGCTTGATTTCTGCCACGATTTCAGTGCTTCACTATTTTGGCTCACGCAAAGGCGCCAAGACCGCAAAGGAAGGCAAATTCTCTTGCCCTTCTTGGCGTCTTGGCGTGAAAATCGTGAACTACTGAACTTCCGAAGTTTTTCCAAGGCGCCATCAAGGAAACAGCCCATGAGCCTACTGGAACAATTGGACAACGATCTGAAGACAGCGCTGCTGGCACGCGACGAGGACCGCAAGCGCACCGTGCGCTCGGTCAAGACGGCCGCCACCAATGCCCTGATCGAAAAACGCGCCACGGAAGGCATGAGCGCCAGCCTCAGCGACGAGGAAGTGCTGAAGGTGATCGCCAGGCAGGCCAATCAGCGGCGCGATTCCATCGCCGAGTTCAGCAAGGCCGGCCGGATGGACCTGGTGGCGCAAGAAGAAGCCGAGCTGGCCATCCTGCAAGCCTATCTGCCCAAGCAGCTTAGCGCAGACGAGGTTTCGGCCATCGTGCAGCAGGTGATCGCAGAGACCGGCGCCAGCAGCGCCAAGGATATGGGCCTGGTGATGCGCACGGCCATGGCTCGCCTGCAAGGTCTGGCTGACGGCAAGCAGGTCAATCAACTCGTGCGTGAATTGCTCGGCTAACCGGCCGGCAAGCAAGAGAACGATGCCATCAGACGCGCGCGCACCGATCTCCGACCCACCAGCCAGGCTGCGCCCCTCCCTGCGAGCCCGCTTGTTGCTGGTGGTCTTTGGCGCGCTGTTCATCGTGGGCACCACACTGGCGCTGGCGGTGCGCTGGCCGACCATGGGCCAGTTTGCCTTGCGGGCAGGAGACGTCAGCCCGACAGACATCCGCGCGCCTCAGTTGACCGAATATATCAGCGAAGCGCTGACCGAAGAAGAGCGCTTGCAGGCGGAACGGCGCGTAACGGATGTCTTCGAGCCGGTACGGCGGGTGCGCAGCGAACAGTTGGCGCGCGCGCGCGAGGTGGCCGCTTTCATCGGCTCGGTGCGGGTTGACGACAGCAGCACCCTTGATCAGAAACTCCAGACCCTGGCCGGCCTGCCCGACATTCAGCTCGAACAGGAGGAGTGGCAGACGGTTCTGGCGCTGGACGATGAGGCGTGGGAGCGAGTGGCCGATGAGGTGCCGACGGTGCTCAGCTTCGTCCTGTTGAGCGAAATCCGCGACAGCCAACTGGCCACCATCCGGCGGCGGGTGCCCTCCTTTGTCGATTTGGTCAACGAAGACGAGGCACGCGCAGCCATTGCCCTGGTGCGGGCGCTGACCAAGCCCAACATGGCTTTCAACGAAGAGCGCACCCTCGCGCTGCGCGCAGAGGCGCGCGCGGCTGTTCCACCACAGATCGAACGCTATGAGCAGGGCGAGATCATCGTGCGCACCGGTGATTTGATCACCGCGCGGCATATCGAAGCGCTGCAAGCGCTGGGCCTTAACCAGCCCGGCTGGGAGTGGTGGCGGCTGGTCGCGGCGCTGCTGGTCGCCTGTGTCATGGCGTTGATCTTCGGGTTGTATGCGTGTGGCAAGGAGTCCAGCGAGCCGGTGACGCCCAGGCGGATGGGCCTGCTGGTCGCGCTGCTGTTGGGCTTCCTGCTGCTGGCCAAGTTCATGATCCCGGAGCGCACCGTCCTGCCCTTTATGTTTCCCCTGGCCGCCGTAACCATGCTGGTTGGCACGCTGGTGGGCTTACCGATGGCCTTCCTGACGGCGATTTATTTCGGCGTCATGGCCGCCTACCTGAGCAACGGCAATGTAGATTTGGTCGTCTATCTGATGCTGGCAGGGCTGGTGGGAACGTTGGTCTTGCGCAAGGGTGAGCGCACCAGCGCCTTCATCACGGCCGGCGCGGCCGTCAGCGGGGTCAGCCTGGCCCTGCTGTTGGCCTTTAACCTGCCGCTAGGCAGCATCGACCTGACGGGAGCGATCCAACTGCTGACGGCTGGCCTGGCCAACGGCGCCATTGCCGCCAGCATCACCCTGATCGGCTTCTACTTGTTGGGCGCAATCTTTGACATCGCCACACCGCTGCGGCTGATGGAGCTGGCGCGTCCCAACCATCCCCTGCTGCGCGACCTGGTGATGAAAGCGCCGGGCACCTATCACCACTCGCTGCTGGTCAGCAACATGGCCGAGCAGGCGGCCGAGGCAATCGGCGCCGACGCTTTCCTGACCCGCGTCGGCGCTTACTACCACGACATCGGCAAGATCAACCGCCCCTATTTCTTCGTAGAAAACCGCCTACAGGGCATCGACCCCCACACCCAGCTCGATCCCTGGTCCAGCGCCAAGATCATCATCAACCACGTCAAGGATGGCGAAGAGATGGCCCGGCGTCACAAGCTGCCCCAGCGCGTGCGTGACTTCATCGCCGAACACCAGGGCACCGGCATCGTGCGCGTCTTCTATCACCAGGCTCAGCAGGCAGCAGCCCCAGACCCAGTCGACGAAAAAGCATTTCGCTATCCCGGACCCAAGCCGCAGAGCCGTGAGACGGCGTTGGTCATGCTGGCCGATAGCTGCGAGAGCGCCGTGCGCGCCATGCGGCCGGAGAGCAAAACCGAGATCGACGACCTGGTGCGCAAGATCATCAACCAGAAGCTGATCGAAGGCGAGCTGTCACAAAGCCCCCTCACTTTGATGGACCTGGAGACCACCCGCCGTATCTTCGTCCAGTCGCTCCAAGGCGCCCATCACCCGCGCGTCGTCTATCCCGACGCCAAGGCGCCTCAAACGGCTGCGCTGGAAGCCCAACAGCCAGCCCCACCTCAGATATCAGAGCCCCGAATCGATGAATCCCCACAGCCCCAACCAGCCGCAGCCGGCTAACATCGATCTACAAATCGACCCAGCCTACCGCCAGCATGTGCCGGCCGAGCGCCTCGTCCAGGTCATCGAGGCCACCTTGCGCCACGCCGGCGCGCCGGACGGCGAAGTGACGTTGGTCATCGCCAACGACGAATTGCTGCACCAGCTTAACCTGGACTACCGCGGCATCGACTCGCCCACCGACGTGCTCTCTTTTGCCGCCCAAGAGGATGCCGAGGACCAGACCGTCTTCGTCAGCGCGCCGGAGGCGCTCAACTATCTGGGCGATGTCATCATCGCGTTCCCCACGGCCGAACGCCAGGCTGCCGCCGCTGGCCACAGCGTCGCCGCTGAGCTCAGCCTGCTGGCCGTCCACGGCGTGCTGCACCTGCTGGGCTACGACCATGCCAGCGAAGCCGAAGAGGCCGACATGTGGGCGCGCCAGTCGCAGATCCTCGCCAGCCTGCCCCCGCTGCCATGAAAAGCCGCAACCGTTGGCACTCGTTCAGCGCCGCCATGCGCGGCGCAGCCTACACCATCCGCACCCAACGCAATACCCATATCGAGCTGGCCGCGGCTGTGGTGGTCGTGGCGGCCGGCCTGTGGCTGCGCATCGAGGCGCTGGCCTGGGCTGTCCTGGCCCTGACCGTCGCCACGATTCTGGCCCTGGAGGCCGTCAACAGCGCGGTCGAGGCCGTGGTCGACCTGGTCTCGCCCGACTATCATGAGCTGGCGCGTACCGCTAAGGACTGCGCAGCCGGCGCGATGATCTTCGCCGTCCTGGGATCGCTAGGGGTGGCGGCTGCCATCTTTGGCCCGCCGCTGTTCCACCTGTTGCGGCCGCTCTCCTGATCCCGCCTGCTGTGGCCGGTCTCCAAATCCCGCCTGCTGTGGCCGGTCTCCGACCGAGCCACGCCTTGGGCGGCGCTCACGGTCCAGCCCGCTCCTCCACCACGAACAAGAAATGCCCGGGCAGCACATTGCTGGCCACGCGCACCTGAACTGAGCCGGCGGCCGGCAGGTGGCCGCCCAACGTCTTCTGGCTGACATAGCACACGCGCGGCGACTGACCGAACTTCTGGCGAAAACGCGCCGACGCGACGCCCACCTTGTCCTCCAGGCTGGTCTTGGGGTCGTCATCGAACCACAGCCAGCCCTGGCTCACGATCGTTGCGACGCCGCCGTCCATGATGGCCTCCGGTCGATCTGCGCTTGGGCCGGCTGGGCCTGGGCGGGCGCTGCGAGCTGCAACGGCCGGCTGGCCCGGCTCTGTTGGCTGGGGCGGCGCTGGCTGCGCGGCAGGGGGAAGCGTGCAGGCGCAGCCGGCTGGGGCCAGGGCAAGAGC
>JBAQCH010000209.1:0-7422 GCA_049294015.1 Anaerolineae bacterium | reverse complement strand
GGCCAGCGCCGGCCAGCCGCCGCTGTATTACCTCCTCAGCGCGCCCGTGATCTGGCTGGCTGGCCGCGGCCCCGACGGGGAAACGGTTGTCCAGGCGCAGCCAGAGCAGGGCGGCGATGGCGTGAATCAGCCAGAGCAGGGCCAGCAGAAGCCAGTCGCGGGGGATGCGGCGGCGGCGTGCTGCGCCGGGCGCAGGCGTTGGGTGGGTAGCTTCGATGGTCATAGAGTTCTCTGCGGTGGTGGAGGCTAGCGCACAAGCCAACACTCACTGGCTGCCGTGATGTCCCACAGATCGATCCGGCCGTCGGGGCGCAGGTCATAGCGGGCCGGCGCGGGCGGCACGGTCTGGCCGAACGCCGCAGCCACCACCTGCACGTCGGCGATGTTGACCTGCCCGCTGCTGTCCGTGTCACACTGCAGCGGCTGGATGACGATACGGTTGCTGAAGGCCAGCATCTGGCCGCTGGACGACCACACCTCGACGCGCACCTGGCTGGGCTGACTGACGTCGATCATCACCGGCGCGGTGGGGACGATGATCTGGTGATCGACCAGATGCGTGAGCTCCGTGCCTGGCTGGAGCAATTGCTGCACCAGCTTGACCTGCGCGCCGGCCGGCAGCGGATTCAGAATGACCTGCAAAGGCTGCATACCGGCGCGCGCCGGGTAGACGCTGCCCATGGGCGTCGAACCGAGCCGCAGGTCCAGCACGCCGTCGAATAGCTGCAGATCGCCGAAGAACAGGCGGCAGCCCTTCATCGCAGCCAGCATATCGTCGTGGCTGGGCGAGGCCGCGTTGATCCAGACCACCATGGCGTGGTTCAAGGTGAATGGGCCGCCGTGGGTGTCGCTGGTAGCCGTGGCGCACAACTGGATGCCGTTGGCCCCCAGCAAATCCCAGAGCCGCAGGTGATTGCTGAGATCGACCCGGCCGCGCAGCTTGTAGATCTCGATCAAGTCGACTTTCCACGCCTGGACGGGCAGCATGGTGGCCAATGCGCTCTGCACCAGCGCCTCCTGCTCGCTGGCTGACAGCGGGTTGCCATAGCCGGCGCCAAAGGGATGGTTGAGCATCACCAGGCCGTTCTGGCCGTGAATCAGCGGCACGAAATTCTCCACCTGGATGTCGTTCACGCCAGGCAGCAGGGTGGATGACGAGGGCAAGTAGGGATTCAGATGGCGCAGGCCGGCGAATTGTTCCCACGTGAACAACTGCCTGACGCCGTAGGTTGCCTGGTGGCGGGCAGCCACGTCTTTGAAAGCCTGGATCAGGTCATTGGTCTGTGGGGCGCGGCTGTGGATGGTGAAATTGCCCAGATCCATACAACCTTGGGCGCTATTCTTGGCGCCGACGGTGAAATACATCTCCTGAATCGAGCCGTCATCGCCGTCGGCCAGGCGGTTGATGTGTTCCAGCAACGGCAGGTCGACACGAGCGCTGACCAGCGGCACGGTCACAGTCACGCGCGCGCTGCTGCTGACGATGCCGCCCGGCTGGTTGGCCGGGACCAGGCGATAGACCAGGTCGTAGGGCGTGGCAACGCCGTAGGTATGCCAGGAAAGCGCCACCCGCACCTCGCCGAACGCGTCGCTGCCGGCGGCGTCGCAGCGTGCGGCATCGAAGCTCAACACAGGGTCGCTGGCCAGCGGACGCGTGAAATCAAGGCCCTGGATTCTGAAGTCGTCCGTCGACAGCGTGCGATACTCGAAGCGATCGAAGGTCTGATCGACGTTGGCTTGCACCTGCATGCGCAGCAGGCCGCTGTTCAGGCTGGCCGCAGCCTGACCGCCGCTGCTGACGCTGGCCTTCAGCTTGGTGACGTAGCTGTAGACACCCCAAGGCGGCGTCCCCGGCGGCAGGGGAATGGCCACGTTGAGCGTCGGGGGATCGATGGTCGCGCCGGCGAAGCCAAAGGTTGTGTCAGTGGTCTGCGTGAAGCTGGGGTTGTGGTCGGCCCACCAGATCGCGTCTAGTCCCAGGCTCGCTGCCCAAGCCGAGTGCATCTGAATAGAGCCGGGCTGCACCGCGCCGTTGTGGTTGCTCCAACTGTGGATATGCAGTTGGGTCGAGTACCATGGGTCAGGGGTTGAGCCTGGATTCTCGTCGGCCAGCGCGTGGCCGCTGTGGTCCACCGGGCCAGATACAGCGGTGTCAGCGCCCGGGGTCTTCTGAAAGGCCCCAGCCTGGCCCAAGGGTGCGCCAACGGCTGCCAACAGCAAGACGATCAAGCCATAGAGAAACAATCGTGTGGGTTTCATGGGGTAGTCCTCGTTCGCTAAGGATCCAGGCGCTATCGGTCTACAGTCATTTTGAGGCTACTGCCCCAGCGCGCTGAGGCGTTCTGCGGCTCGCCTGCCGGGCGTCGTATCCGGCGCCTGCTCGACAAGGCGGCGATAGATTTCGACAGCGCCGTCGATCTCTCCCGTGCGCTCCAACGCCTCGCCCAAAGCATAGCTGGCTGCGTGTTGCTGGGGGTCGATCTCCAGCGCGGCGCGGTAGGCGGCAATCGCCTCATCCCACCGTTGCAGCCGACTGAAGGCGTTGCCCACCTGGGTGTGGAAGAAGGGATTCTGCGGCTGCAAGCGCAAGGCTTCCTGGTAATAGGGCAAGGCAGTGTCGGTATCGCCTGACTCGCTGTAGGTTTGGGCCAGGCCCAGGGTCAGCCACGGCTCGTTGGGCAACGCTGCCAGGCCCTGCTGGTAGATGGCAACCGCGGCCGGCCAGTCCTTGGCGTTGCGATAGTACTGTCCCAGTCCCGTGTAGGGTCGCACCAGTTGGGGATTGAGCTCCAGAGCGCGCCGATAGCCGTCGTAGGCGCTGGCCCAGTAACTGTCTGCCAGCGCCTGATCTGATGCCTGCATGGCGCTGCGCGCCAGGCTTTCGTGGAGAGCCGCCAGCTCCAGTATGGGCAAAGGATCATCGGGCTTGAGGCGACTGGCCTCCTGAAAAGCTGCCCCGGCCTCTTGGGAACGGCCTTGCCCGACCAAGAGCTTGCCCAGCGCCGTCCAAAGCTCCGTCGGGTTGGCCACTTGCTCCACACCTCGGCGCAGGGTGGCCTCGGCCGCAGCGCTGTCGCCCGCGTTGATCTGCGATTGGCTTAGGGCCAAAAACGCGCCAGCGTCATCGACTGGCAGCGCCTGTTGCGTCGTGCTGGAGACTGGCGCCAGGCCGGCGGCCAACAGAGTCTGGCGCAGACGCATAGCCTTCTGGCTATTCGGCGTTCGCTCCAATAGCAAGCCTACCAGTGGCTGAAGCTCCTCTGGAGAAAGCTCGGCCAGCGGCGCGCCTTGGCGCTTGATCAATTCGGCGGTCGTTCCGTCCTGCAGATGCCAGCGGCGCAGCACCGTGAAGCGTTGACGCAAGGCCTCGTCGCCCGTGATCCATGCATCGCGCACCACTGGTGTGTTGGGTCGATAGGTGTAGACCCCAACGTCGCCGGTCTTGATCAGGGCATAGTCGGTGTCCAGGAAGTCGGCCAGATAGTCGTCCCCGTTGGCCACATCCTCCACCACCAGGGCCTGGGCCGCCTTAGGCTGTAGCCGTCGCGCCAGCTCAGCTTCGTAGGCAAAGGTCGGATAGCCGAAGTCAGGGATCTTTGTCAGCAGCGTGAGCCGCGCCGGCTGGTCAGAGCGGTCGGTCTGCGCCAGGTCGTCATCTATTTGCCGCAAAATAGCCTGGGCCGGCCAGCGATGGGGGCGAGGCGGGTACTGGTTGTAGAGAAACGCCACTGGATCGATCAACACTGGCCGTTCGAACCAACCGTCGGCGTAGGGCAGATAATCATTCTGGACGGGCACGCGCAGCGCCTGGTTCCAGGCGACGGACGCGCCCCAGCTCATCAGCAAGAACATAGCGACCTGAAAGACCACCGTTGTTGCCACCAGCGCACGGCGCAGCCATACGCGGCGCAGATCGACCATCCACTGGGCGCTGAGCAGGGCGATAGCCGGCAGCAAGGGCAGCATATGGCGCATGTGTTGGCGCGTCACCAGCGGATAGATGATGCTGGCGCCGATGAACCAGGCCAAAGGCAGCCAGTGACGCTTGGGATGGCGCAACGCCGTCAGCACGCCGACCAATGCCAACGCCCAGGGCCAGATCAACAGGGTCTCATCGAAGTGGCTGAGATACCACCAGAACGGCCGGCCGCCGAAGTTTTCGGCCGCCCGCACATCGCCCGTCTGCCAGGCGAACAAGTCGACGTTCTGGAGGTACCACGGCGCCGCGATCAGCGCTGCTACCCCTGCGGCCAACAGCAGGTTGAGCAAGCGCTTGGCTAGCTGGGCTCCGTGCGGCGCGAGACGATGTTTGGGCCGCCAGGCCAAGAGCTCACGCCAGCCGGCGCGGCCGGTTGATGCCAATGCCATGGCCACACCCACCGCGATTGGCACAGCTACCAAAGTGACGAAGCTCTGCTTGGTCAGCGCGGTCAGGCCCAGGCTCAGACCGAAAAGCAGCGCAAAACGACGCTGGCTGAAGGCCTCGCTGCGCAGCAAGAGATAGAACGTGATCGTGGTCATGGCCGCCAGCGCCACATCCTGGTAGTAGGTGCGCGACAGCATGAACAAGATCGGGTAGAACGAGAGGATGAACGCCGCGAGCAGACCCGCGGCGACGCCGTACAGCCGGCGCCCCAGCAGATAGGTGAAGGCGATCAGCAGGGCAAAAAAGAGCGTGGTGGTGAAGACCGTGACGTCTGTGTCGACACCCCACAGCGCGTAGAGGGGTTGGCTGGCCAGGTACGGGAAGGGGGGCCAGAAGGTGGAAGCGTCGATGATGCGCGCCGGAGCATCCAGCGCTGGCTGGCGCAGGATGTCGAATATCGCCAGGCTAACCAGCGCATGGTTGCCGGTGTCGCCGTACAAGGTGCGGCCATCCTGGCCCAACCAGATCAAATTGGCGACGATATGGAAGAGAATCAGCAGAACCAGCAGCGCCGCCGCCAGTCGAGGAGACAGGTTCGCTTGTCTCTCAACGCGCTCGACAGGCTTCACATCCGCAGCCGCGAGGGTAACCGTAGGGGAAATGGTCATGTCATTCAATGTATTCAGTAGTTCACGATTCTGGCGCACGCAAAGGCGCAAAAACCGCAAAGAGAGGCAGACTCCCTTTCTTGCCAGGAGCCAGCTTCCTCTCGAACACGCATGTCGAAGTGGGTAGCTCCTCCACTTGCACAGGCTGCCAATAGGGTCTCATGGAGGCACTCGTTTCAGGATTATAGTGCAAAAGCGCGCTGAGTCAAGAAGCCCGCCTGGCAGGTCTCCCGTTTTTGTTGGCTACCGGTTGCTTAGCTGCCATATTTTGGCGATGCTGCTTTCGGAGTATACTGTGCTATCGTTTGTCTCGATGGTGGCCAGGCCCCAGGCGCCCTGGCCACAAAATACGACCGGAGTTCGGAGCATCTTCTGTGAAATTGAGACGTTTGGTAATCCTGATGCTGGTAGTGTCTGTGCTCGTCAGCGGCTGTGTCAGCGACCGCGGCCTGCTGGCAGATTTAGGGCTGCGCAAGGATCGACAGCCGGCCAATATCGTCATGATCATGACCGACGACCAGGACCTGTTGCTGGACAGCATGCAGTACATGCCGCAGGTGGATGCGCTGCTGGCCAGGCAGGGCACGACCTTCTCGAACTTCTTCGCCAGCCTGCCGCTGTGTTGCCCGGCGCGCGCGATGGTATTGAGCGGCCAGTATTCCCACAACAATGGGATCATGACCAACCTGTGGCCGACCGGCGGCTTCGCCAAGGCCTATACCACCGGCTTCGAGCAGGACACGTTCGCCACGGCCCTGCAAGAGGCCGGCTACCGCACCGCGCTGTTGGGCAAATACCTCAACGGCTATCCGTTCAGAAGCGACCAAACCTATATCCCGCCCGGCTGGGACTATTGGTGGGCGCCGATTACCGACTCTGCCTATGCCAGCTATGAGTATCAAGTCAACCACAGCGGCCAGATCGAGGAGTACGGCTCCCGCCCCGAGGACTACATCACCGATGTGATGCTGGCAAAGGGCATCGCTTTCATCTCCGAGACGACGACCCTGTCGCCCACGCAGCCCTTCTTCATGGCCTTCAATGTCTACGCGCCGCACAGCCCGGCCCGGCCCGCGCCGCGCCACAGCGACCTGTTCCCGGACCTCAAGGCCCCGCGCACGCCCTCCTTCGACGAGGCAGACGTCAGCGACAAGGCGCCCTTCATGCAGGCGGCTCCGCCCTTGACCGCCGAGCAGATCGAACAGATGGACAGCCTGTACCGGGCGCGCGTGCAGTCGCTGCAGGCGGTGGACGAGGCCGTCGCCGCGCTGGTGCAGACCCTGGAGGACACAGGACAGCTCGACAACACCTATATCATGTTTGTCTCAGACAACGGCTTTCACATGGGGCAGCACCGCATGGTGTCCGGCAAGGGGATGCCCTACGAAGAAGACATCCGCGTGCCCATGATCATCCGTGGGCCGGGGGTGCGCCGCAACGCCGTGCGGGATGAGTTGGCTTCCCTCCTCGACCTGGCGCCGACCTTCGCCGAGATCGCCGGCGCGCAGATGACGAACCCGGTCGATGGCCGTTCGCTGTTGCCGCTATGGGGCATCCGTTGGCCCGGCTCGACCTGGCGCCAATCGCTGCTGCTGGAGCACTACACCGCGCCCGGCTCGGCCGATAACCAGGTGATGAGTGCATCCCTGGAACCGCCTGATCCGGGCGACTTGCAGCAGGAGGCGCTGAAGCAATCCATCCCCGATTACACGGGCCTGCGCACCGCCCGCTACTCGTACATCCAACGCATCGGCGCGGCGCGCGAGCTCTACGACATCGTCAACGACCCCTGGCAACTGGAGAATCAGTGGCAAAACGCCGATCCGCAGTTCCAGGAAGAGTTACGCGTCCTGGTAGAAACCTACCAACAATGTGCAGCGGCGAGCTGCCGCGCGATCGATGCACTGGCGCCGCCTGAGTTTCGGCTCATTGCGCGCCCGCGATGATCTCCTCCAGCGCCTGGCGCGCCGCGCTACGGCCCGGATCCAGCGCCAGCCCGGCCTCGAACGCGGCGATGGCCTCGGCGCGCTGGCCGGCACGGCGCAACGCGTAGGCCAACGTGAAGTGGGTGTCGGGGTTGTCGGGCGCGCTGCGCACCGCCTCGCGGTACGCCGCCAGCGCACCCGCCATCGCCCCTTGCTCCTCCAACAACGCCCCCTGGCGAATGTAAACAAAGGGAAAGTCGGGCCAATCCAGGCTGATCGCGCCCAGCTCGGCCAGCGCCTGATCGACGCGGCCCAGCTCGGCCAGCGCGTCGGCCGCCCCCATGCGGCTGGCGCGATCCAGACCATCGACGGCCGCCAGCGCCTGGTACACCGCCAACGCCTCGGCCGCCTGGCCGGCGCGCAAGGCCTGGTCAGCCTGGTCGCGCGCCGCCGCGCGCTGCTG
>JBAQCH010000208.1:0-9491 GCA_049294015.1 Anaerolineae bacterium | reverse complement strand
ACCAGCCGGACACATGCTGCAACGACGACGAATCGTCCGGCTGGTAGCCGGACCTACGGCGGCGTTTGGCGGCGTTTGGCGGGTAACAAAAAGCCCCTGGCCATGCCAGGGGCTTTTTGCTGTCCGTCGATAAGAATCAGGTCTTCTGGCCGCGGCTTGAGAACGCCACGATCAGCAAGATCACCACCGCTACAGCGATCAGCGCCAGGATGATCATCAGCCAGTTGTTGCCGCCGCCAGTGCTGGCAGGAACCGGCGTGGCGGCCGGGACAGGCGTCGGTTGGGCCAGGCTGGGCAGGGTGATGATGAAAGCCGAGATATCGTCGATCTCGTTTTCGGTCAGCGGGCCGCCATGGGTCTGGCTCCAGGCGGGCATGGCGCTGTTTTCGATGCCTTGGGCCACTGTGGCGCGCACGAACTGCTGGGGATTGATGCTGGCAAAGCCTTTGGTGAGGCTTGCTCCTGAGCGACCCTGCCCTTGCTCTCCGTGACACATGGCGCAGTTCTCGATGAACAGCGCCTTGCCCAAGGTCGGGTCGCCCGTGGAGCCAGGCACCGTGGGCACCGGCGTCACGGGGAAGGGTGTGGCCGTGGGCGCCATGTCGCTGCGGCCGCCGCTCAGACTGGTGACGAAGGCCACCACGTCTTCGATCTCCTGATCGTTCAGCGGGCCGCCATACTGCTGGCTCCAGGGCGTCATGGGCGTGCCAGAGACGCCCTGCTCGATCACTGCGCGGGTGAAGGCGGTGGGATCGATGGCCGGCCAGTCGTTGGAGAGGTTGGCGCCTACCCGGCCCTGGCCTTCCGAACCGTGGCACACCGCGCAGTTGGCGTCGAAGATCTGCGACCCGCGGGTGATGTCGCCCTCCTGCGCCCAGGCGACCGAGCTGAAGAGAACCAGCAACAAGCTGGCCAGCAGGCAGACGCCAAGGACACGGGCAAAGCGGGGGAGAGGGGAGTTTCCTGGCATATTGCGCCTCCTTGAGGCTCGCACCATCCGGCTATGCAGCCAGACGCGGGCTGCGCCTGACTGCATGTCCACGGCGCATTATTCCAGCGTCAGCAAGTACTGGACCAGGCCATCCAGCTCTGCGGGCGACAACGTCTGTTCGTAGGTTGCCGGCATCAGGTTGGGCGCGCAGGGCCCGCTGGGACACTCAGGCACGACGAAAGCGTTGGGCTGGACGATCGACTGGTGAATGTACTCCTCAGCCGACAGGCCAGGCACCCGCGTGGCTGCGCGTGTGGCGATACCGCCCAGGTTGGGGCCAACCAAGCCCGCGCCGCCCGGCTCGCCGTGGCAGCCCGCGCAGCCGGTCGCTGCATACACCGCTGTGCCGATCTCCACCGGGGAAGCGTCGGATGCCAGCGGCGTCGGCGTTGGCTGCGCGACTTGGGGTTCGCCACCCACGGCTGTCGCTTCCCAGTTCAGGATAAAGGAAGCCAAATCGCTGACTTGATCCGGTCGCAGCGGGCCACCGTACGCCTGGCCCCAGGTCGCCATCTTGGCGCTGTATTGGCCGCTGCCCACCGGCCGCCCGGCGTTGACAGTGCCTTCGATAAAGCTGCGCAAGGACCCCGCGTAGCCGACCTCCTGCAAACGGGTGGTGAAGAACTCGGGCGAGTTCAAGGACGGCGCTACGCCGGGAATGCCCTTGCCTTGGACGCCGTGGCAGCCGACGCAGTTGCCTTCGAAGAGCAAAGCGCCATTCTCGACGGAACGGGCGGCGAAGTTCGCCTCTGCCGCTGGCAAGCGAGCTGGTTCGTCTCTCGCAACGAAGAGCACAAAGACGCTTGCCATCAGCAGCAGAACGACGATGCCGACCGTGATCTTAGTCATCATGTTGTTCATGGCCGTTACCGTCCATCATAGTTCGAGTTGTCATGGATGTAGAAGGTCTTCTCGAAGGTTTGTTCACTGCTGCCCTCTGGCGTCCAGAAGACACGCATGGTGACCTTCTTCAGGCCCTCCTGCCATTCCTCGACGATTATCTTGCCTGAGCCGTTGGGCAGGCCAGGATCGGTCGCCTGTAGCTTCGCCAACTCCTCTTGTTGCGCTGGCGTTGGGTTGCGCACGGAGCGCAGGTCCTTGATTTTGGCTTCATGCCGCTCGACGACCTTGACGTGCTCCTCGTGGATCAGATCGTTCATGAGCACCATCAGTTTCTGCATTTCGAAGCTGGCAGCGCTGTTGTCGGCGGTGGTATCCCACTCACCCACGGTGAGCAGATCCCAGTCGGTCTGGCGCACCGGGCCATCCTTTTCTTCAGGCATCATGATCTGCACCACCTCCTCAGCCGGCGGCGACTCCACCAGGAAGTAGGGGGTGCCCATCCACGTCAACACCACCAACACGGCCATGGCAAACATCCACGCCGCGATCGCCACTGGGCGGTCCTTGGCCTTGCGGCTGGGGTTGAAGTCGATGTAGGGGATAAGGGCCAGCAGGCCAAAGACGATGCCTGGCACGATCACGCCCATGATGGTGGGGTCGCCAAGCTTCAACAGGCCCTGGATCCAGAGGAAGTACCACGGCGCCTCGGTGTGCAGCGGCGTCTTGTTGGGATTGGCGTGGTGCTCCAACGGCGCTCCGGGGTAGACGTTGAAGATGATCAGCGCCAACAGGATGAAAGTGATCAGGCCCAGGAAGACCATCTCGTCGGTGAACACGTCGGGCAGGTAGTAGCGCCGCTTGTCGGCCGGCACGCGCTTGGCGGTGTCCTGGCCGATCTCTTCCTGCGAAGAGGGCAGCGAGATGCCCACCCGCACTACTTTGTAGTAGTGGATGAAGAAGACGAAGATGACGATCAGGGGCACAAACAGCACATGTAGCAGATAGAAGCGTAGCAAGCCGGCGGCTCCAATCGCGGGCGCGCCCAGCAGAATCAGTTGCGCCGTCTTGCCCACGACAGGCGGCGGCGCCTTGTCGATCATGCTGCCGCCGATGGTTACCGCCCAGTAGGCCAACTGGTCCCAGGGCAACAGATAGCCGCTGAAGCTCAAGAACAACGTCGCCAGCAACAGGATCACGCCGGTGAGCCAGGTGAACTGGCGCGGTTTCTTGTAGGAGCCGGTCAGGTAGGTGCGCACCATGTGCAAGAACACCACGATGACCATGGCCTCGGCCCCCAGGCGGTGAATGTCGCGCATGAACTGGCCGAAGGGCACGCCGCTGATGATGTTCAGCATATCGCCATAGGCGCGCTCCGGCGTTGGCGCGTAATAGATCATCAGGAAGATACCTGTGACCAGCTCGATCAGAAAGAAGTAGGTGCTCAGCAAACCAAGCCGGAAGGTATGGCCAATCTTGGTGACCGATTGGTGGTAATAGCTTGGCTTGATGTGGAAGAAAAAGGATTCCGAGTGGACCGTCAGGCGAGGGTTGGGCCGCCGCGGCTCGTCGCCGCGTGCCATCGAGCGCAGGTCGTTCCAGTTGAGGCCCGTGGTGAGCCGGGTGATGAGGACGTCGAGCTGCCGCAACATCCAATGGAACAGCCCCTCCTTGCGAATCTCCTGCGTAACGTTGTTGATCACACCCATGATTCACTGCTCCTTGGCGAGACTAGTGCGACTGGCCTTTGATGACCACGCCCGTATCCACCACGTATTGGGCATCGGGCTGCACCGGCAGCGCCTCGCCGCCGGTGGTGGTTTCAGCCGCCACTTGCCCATCGACCAGCATCTGCATCTTGAATTGGTCCAGCGAGCGTGGCGCGGGACCTTCGATATACTGGCCGGTCTTCTGGAACTTCGAGCCGTGGCAGGGGCATTCGAAGCGGAAGGTCTGGTCTTTCCATTCGTACAGGCAACCCAGGTGCGTGCAGACGCGGTAGAGCGAGCGCACGCCATCGGCGTCGTTGCTCAGCCAGAACTGTCCATCCAGATTGCGCAGCGGCGCAGCGTCCACCGCGGGCATGGAGGACCCTGCACCAACCGGGAAAACACCGCCAAACTGGCCTTCCTTGAAACGGGGCAACGCGAAGAAGAAGCTGGCTGCGCCGGCTTCAACCAGCACCACGCCCAAAGCCGCGCCCCAGGCATAGTTGAGAAACTCGCGGCGCGACACAGGCTTGGCGGGCGGCCGCTCTGCCTTCTTGACAGCCTTCTCTTCTTCCTTCTGTTGGCGTCCTGATTTCAAATATTGGCCGCGATCGCTGCGATGCTCTGCTTCAGTTGCCTGCTGCTGCTTGATCTCGGCAAATTTCTGCTGTTCCGGGCTGAGTTCTTCGCCCGTGCCAGAGGATTTTGGATTGGCCATGAACTGTTAGACCTCCTGAGTACAGCTGAGTCCACTATCGACACAGTATCATCTTCGAGTCGCTGTTGTACGAAAGGCTGGGGCCTTTGCCGGCAGGGTCTTGTCAGGCGGGCAAGGTAATCGCGCTGACGGGGTTGGGAAAAGTTGCGCAGATTATAACATGTGGCTAGGGCATTGTCAAAACCATCACATTCTCTCCACTGCCTGCCGCGCTGCGTCATTCGTTCTGATCCACGCGGCCGCGCAGACGTTTCGACTGGCTGCGCCGCCGCTTTCCTTCCAGTCGTTCTTGGCGCGCCGCTGCCGTAGGGCGCGTGGGCCGGCGCGCCTTGGCCGGCTTGAGCGCCGCCGCCAGCAAGCGGCGAAAGCGGTCGATCACGTCGGCGCGGTTCTCTAGTTGGCTGCGGCCGGCCTGCGAGACGAGGTGCAGCACACCGGCCTGGTCCACCCGGCCGCCCAGCCGGCTCATGGCCAGCGCTCGCTGCGCTTCGCTCAGGCTGGGCGAGCCGGCCAGGTCGAACAGCAGCTCCACCTTGGTCTCGGTGCGCTGCACGTGTTGCCCGCCCGGCCCGCTGCTGCGCGCGTAGCGAAACGCCAGCTCGCTGACGGGAATCGCCACCTGGGTGTTGATGGGCAGCAGGTCCTCGTTCACGGCCCGCCTCGCCGGCGATGGGCCAGCAACACGTCGGAGAGAAACCGTTCGGCCTGATGGGGCTTGATGTTGTCGGCTGTGATGCCCATGCGGCTGCACAGGCGACGCGCGATCTGCCAGGCCAGCTCGTTGCGATTAGCCAGTTCGTCGCGCCGCCGGAAGTACTCCTCCAGCATCTCGATCTCTTGCGCCGTGAGCCGCTCCACTGGCAGGGTGCTGTCGGCCTGGCCGTCGTCCAGGGCGTCGAACACCGTCATGGCCGGCCGGGCCGGCGCGGCGGCCAGGCTGTCCAGCGTGACGGTGTCGCGGTCGCGTACCACCAGCGTGCCTGCGGCCAGGTCGCCCAGCCGCCGCGATTGCCCGTCGATGAACATGGTAATGATACCCACGGCGTAAAAAGCTGGCAACAGATCGACGATACGGACCAGGTTGCGCACTATCGTCTCGCCCGTGGTGACCGGGGTGCCGTTGCGGCGGATCACCCGCAGGCCGTTGCGGCGCTTGCCCGGCGTCTGGCCGTTCCACAGGGTCTCGAAGAAGATGTAGTAACCCCAAAAGACGGCAAAGCTCAACAGGCCGAAGAGCGCGGCCAGCCAGGCCGTCGCGCGGTCGGATCCGGCTGCCAGATCGGTGATGCGCAGGAATGCCCCCAAAGCAAAGTTGACAAAGAGCAGCAACACGATTATCAATAGGGTGTCGACAAAGCAGGCCAGAAAGCGCGAGCCAATGCCGGCAATTTGGTAGCCAAAGGCTACGTTTTCCGGCGTGTCGATCTGCAATGTATCGTCTTGAAAGGTCATGGGTGGCAGTGTAATGCAAGTCGAGCGATTTTACCAAGCGCGCCAAGCCGAGTGGCAGGAGTTGGCGCGCCTCCTCGACCGCGGCCAGCAGAGTATGCGCCAGTTGTCGCCGGACGAGGTGCAGGCGCTCAGCCGGCTCTACCGCGCGGCCACGTCCGATCTGGCCCTGGCCCAGCGCGACTTTCCCGGCCACCGGGTTACGGCCTACCTGAACCAGCTAGTGGCCCGCGGCCATGCGCTGATCTACCGCGACGAGCCACTGGCCATGGGCCGGCTGCGCCGCTTTGTTGCCGTGGGCTTTCCGGCGGCCTTCCGCCAGACCCTGCCCTTCACCCTGGCCGCGACGCTGCTCTTCCTGCTGCCAGCGTTGATCGTGGGCGCAGTGGCGGCCTGGCAGCCCGCGGCCGGCCGCTGGATCCTGCCGGCCGCGGCGCAGGACCTGATCCCGCTGTTGGAACAGCGCGATCTGTGGACCGAGATTCCCATCGACGAGCGGCCCTACGCCTCGTCCTTCATCATGCAGAACAACATTCAGGTCGCGTTTCTGGCCTTTGCCGGCGGCGTGCTGGCGGGCATCCCCACAGTGCTGGTCATGCTCACCAACGGCCTGCTGCTGGGGGGCGTCACCGGGCTGGCCATACACTACGGCGTCGGCTTCGAGCTCTGGACCTTCGTCATCGGCCACGGCGTGATCGAGCTGAGCGTGATCTGCATCGCCGGCGGCAGCGGGCTGATGCTGGCCTGGGCCATCCTTCGTCCCGGCTGGTTGAGCCGGCGCGACGCCCTGGCCCGCGCCAGCGGCCGCGCCGTGCGCCTTATCATCGGCTGCGTGCCGCTGCTGGTGCTGGCCGGCCTGATCGAGGGCTTCATCTCGCCCAACGAGGCCATCCCCTGGCCGGTCAAGTGGGGGGTGGGCCTGTTCAGCGGTGTGTTGCTGTTCAGCTACTTGCTCTTCAGCGGCCGGAGAGCGGTCACAGCATCTGCCTCCCCTTCAACTCCAGATAGCGATTGATCACCGCGCTGGAAAGCTGGTTGGCGGGCACGTCCAGCGTCTGCACGCCCTGGCGGCGCAGGTGATCCAGCGTCAACTGGCGCTCGTCCAGCAACTGCCGGGCCGCGGCCCGCTGATAGACGGCCAGCGAGCTATCCGGCTGTACCTGGGCCATGGCGTGAACGTCGGGATCGCTGACCGTCACCACCAGCGGCAGGCTGTGCCGCGCCAGCACGGCCACGTGGCTGGCCAGCGCCTGCATGCTCAGGCCGCCGCTCAGGTCGGTGAAGATCACCACCAGCGCGCGGCGGCGCTGCTTGGCGGCCAGGTAGCTCAGCGCGCGGCCGTAGTCCGGCTCCACCGGCTGTGCCTCCAGCGCGTACAGCAGCTCCAACATGCGGTAGAACTGGCCGCGGCCCTGGTGGGGCGAGACGTAGTGCAACACGTCGTCGGCGAAGGTCATCAACCCCATTTTGTCCCCCTTTCCGCTGGCCACATAGGCCAAAAAGAGCACCGCGTTGACCGCATAGTCCAGCTTGGCGATCTGAGCCACGGGGCTTTGCATCATGCGGCCGGCGTCCAGCAAGGCGATCACGGTCTGGCTGCGTTCGGTCTCGTACTCCACGGTGATGGGACGGTGGCGGCGGGCGGTGGCCTTCCAGTCGATGCGGCGAAAGTCGTCGTCGGGCAGGTACTCGCGCAGCCGCTCGAACTCGCTGCCCTCGCCGAACTGGCGCGAGGGGCGCAGACCCAGCTCCTGCAGGCGGTTGCGGCGCAGCAGCAGGTCGTAGCGGCGCACGTCCAGCAGGTTGGGGTAGACCTTGACCGGCGCGGCCGCGTCGATTCGGCCCTGGCGCACGACTAGCCCCAGCGGCCCCTGCCAACGCAGGTTGATCGCGCCGAAGGCGTAGTCGCCGCGGCGCAGGGGTCGCACGCGATACAGTCCGCGCCACTGGCCCCACGGCTCGATTTGCCCGGCGAAGAGCTGCGGATCGGCGCCGAACGCGCCCGGCGGCTCATCGCGCAGGGAGAACGCAGCCGGGCGCGGGCTGCGGTTGGCCAGGCTGAGGTGAATCGGGTTGTCCGCGCCCAGGCTCAGGCGGTTGTCGTGCTGGCGCTGCGCCTCGAAGCGCGCGGCCGGGCCGGCCAGCCGCCAGTCCAGCGCCCACAGGCCCAGGCTGAGCAGCAGGAAAAGCCCCGCGACCCAGCCTAGCGCCGGAGCCCAGGTGCTGGCCGCGAGCAGGGGAGCGCTGGCTAGGAGCAGCAAGATGCCGCGGTTGGTAGGGATCATGGCAGTAGTCGGGCTGGCTCGGTCAGAGACCGGCCAGAGCAAGATGAAGCAGAATCAGCGGGGCACCTCGACCTGGCCCAGCAGGCGCTGCACCACCGCATCCGGGTTCAGGCCCTCGATCTCGGCCTCGGGCTTGAGCAGCAGGCGGTGGCGGTAGACGGCCGGGGCGACGAACTTGACGTCGTCGGGGATGACGAAATCGCGGCCTTGCAGCGCGGCGTAGCTCTTGGCCGACAGCAGCACGTGGGTCGAGGCCCGCGTGCTGGCGCCCAGGGTCAGGTCGGGCGACTGGCGGCTGGCCGCGGCGATGCGCGCCACGTAGGCCAGGATGCCGTCCTCCACTACCACCTGCTGGATGGCCTGGCGGGCCTCGGCGATGTCGGCGGCTGAGACCACCGGCGTCAGCCCGGTGGCGGCCAGGTCGTGCGCGTCGAAGCCCAGATGGTAGCGCCGCAAGACCTCGATCTCGGCCTCCAGCGGCACATAGGGCACCAGCACCTTGAACAGGAAGCGGTCCAACTGTGCCTCAGGCAGGGGATAGGTGCCCTCGTACTCGATGGGGTTCTGGGTGGCGATGACCATGAAGGGCGCCTCCATCACGTGGCGCTCCCCTTCCAGCGTCACCTGGCGCTCCTCCATGGTCTCCAGCAGCGCGGCCTGGGTTTTGGCCGGCGCGCGGTTGATCTCGTCGGCCAGCAGGATCTGGGTGAAGATCGGCCCCTTTTTGAGGTAGAACCGGGAGGTGGCCACGTCGAACACGCTGGTGCCCAGGATGTCCGAGGGCATCAGGTCGGGGGTGAATTGAATGCGGCCGAACTGGGCCTGCACCAGATGGGCCAGGGTCTTGGCCATCAGGGTCTTGGCAGTGCCCGGCACCCCCTCCAGCAGCACGTGACCGCCGGTGAACAGGGCCACGGCTAGCAGCTCGAACGGCCCTTCCTGGCCGACGATCACCTTGTCGGCCTCCTGGCGCAGGCGTTGATAGAGCAGTTGTAAGTTCATGGGCAAAGCGATGGTTCCTTCACAGGTTGGGCTGTCCAGCGCACGCGGGCACAGTCACGCACCGACACGCAATCCGCCGGATTGTGTGTCGGTCAGACACACCGTGCGTCGATTGAGCGCCAGGCGTCCCGCCGGGTCAAGGGCCAGTTGGCGGATAGAGCCGGGCGGGACGCCCTTTCGATCGTGGCAATAAAGGCGCAATCCGGCAGATTGCGTTACAGTGTCCAGTGGGCCGTTTCGGCGGCCAGGGCCACCAGGTTGGCCTCGCTGGGATCGGTGTGTTGCAGCCGGGCCAGCAGGTCGCGCAGGCCGGCCGCGTCCAGCGCCGGATTGTAGCCGGCCAGCCGGGCCACGAACTCGGCGTCAGGCAGGCCAGGGTCGAGCCGATAGCGCTGGCCCAGATCGCGCTTGAGCCAGTGGCGATACTGCCCCAGCGCCGCGCGGCGGTGGCCGGCACGGCGGCTCAACTGCGCGGTGGCGGTCAGGTGCTCCAGCGG
>JBAQCH010000207.1:0-1558 GCA_049294015.1 Anaerolineae bacterium | reverse complement strand
GCGCAACAAGCCGAAAGTCGTCAGCCGCATGAAGCATCGTATCGAGCAACTCGGCTACCGGGTAACGATCGAGCCGGTGACCGTATCAGTTCCCGGATAGCACACTATGACGCTATTTTCAAGTCAGGCGGATTAAAGGATTGCACGGATTGCGGAGTGTCCTTTGCGTGGCGGCGCATCTTCCGGCTCCGTGAAATCCAAAAATCCGTGGCAATCCGTGATGCAGACAAATATGCAACACAGGAGGCATGCGATGAGTGCGCAAGACGTTGGGCGGCCGCCGTGCAGACCGGTGGAGGTCGGATTTGGCGGAGCAATAGCCGGTGAACGGGTAGTTGCTGTGGCGCAAGCAGACTCGGCGCCGGTACGGCGGGCATTGCGTTATGCGGCTGAGCACGGGCTGTTGATCGACCTGACCTATGGCCGGCAGGTGCAGACGGTGCTGTTTCTGGACAGCGGCCACGTGGCGCGGGTGGCGCTGGAGCCGGAAGAGTTCGTGGCGCGCTGGCGAGGAGCGGTGAACGGTGAACGGTGAACGGTGAGCGGTGAGCGGTGTCCGATTACTGTTTACCGTTCACCGCTTACCGATCCAATGGAGGCGTGATGTTCATTGTGGTGAGCTATGATGTGGTCGATGACCGGCGGCGGACCAAAGTGCATAAGACGTTGAAGAATTTCGGCACGCGGGTGCAGTACAGCGTCTTCGAGTGCCAACTGGACGACAAGGAGCTGAAGCGCCTGCAGAAGCGTCTGCGCCTGCTGATCGACCTGAAAGAGGACAGCGTGCGCTTCTATCAACTATGCGACGTCTGTTTGCCCAAGGCGCAGGTAGCGGGGATTGGTGAGGTGACGCAGGTCAGGCCGTATCGCATTGTGTAAGATCGAGGATGCGGTCGAGGCGGAAGGTGCGTTGGGCGTGGGCGCTGTGGCAGTGGGCGATAAGGTAGCGGTGGTCGCCGCGCCATTGAAGGGCAAGGGGCTGGACACGGCGCTGGGTGGTTTCGCTTTGCCAGGGGGACCAGTAGAGGAGCTGCACGGCGCTGTTTTGACTGATGGCGTCCAGGAGCAGTTGCTCGATCTGGTCAGGCAGCAGGCGGGGGGCGAGATCGGGCGGCTCCTCCAGGGCGGCCTGCAGGGCGGCGGCCGCGGCTGAGGCGGCGGCTTGGGCGGCCTCCAGCTCGGCCGGACCCAGCGTTGCCTGCAGAGGGGTGAGGACGGCGCCCGGCAGGGCAGGCTGGCCCAGGCGGTCTGCCAGCGCGCGTTGGATCAGGCCGGCGGTGTAGAGCCACCAGGCGTCGCCGGCCGCAGGGAGAGCCTGCTGGGCGTCCCGCGGGTCAACGGCGCTGCGCACGGCGTAGCCACGGGCGTCCAAGGCGCGTCGCAGGTGTCCTGGTTCGGCCGAGCGGACGCTGGCCTGGTCGCCGGCCAGCCGTTGGCCCAGGTGCTGGCGCACGGCGCGGTCGGCCCACAGCGCGTCCAGGTCGGCCTGCGAAGGGGCGTGCAGGAGCAGAGCCGGGCGCAACTCGACCCAGCGCTGCTGGTCGGCCCAGCCTTGCAG
>JBAQCH010000206.1:0-11020 GCA_049294015.1 Anaerolineae bacterium | reverse complement strand
GCCGGTCGCCTCGGCCGTGGACAGCGCCCGCGTGTCGGCGCCGATGCCCTCGGCGATCGCGCGGGCGACGGCGGCGGTGTTGCCCCAGTGGGACTCGTAGACGACGATGGCGTTCATGCTGGCTGCTCCTCGTTCTGGTTGCCCACAGGCGCGCGGCCGCGCGCTTGCTCAGGATCGCGCATGCGCATCAACGGCACGCCCACGCCGTAGCTGACGAACTCCTTCTGCGGCGTGATCTCGATCAGGCACGAGCTGGCCACCATCTCGTCGTCTTGCGCGGCCTGACGTAGCACAGCGCGCAACAGGTCGGGCGACGCGTCGCGGGCCGGGAAGACGCGCGCGTTGCCGCCGAAGGTGATGGTCGCGGCCGGAATTTTGACCCACGGCATGATGGGGATGCGCTTGGCGATGGGGATGGTCACGGAGACGTGAGGGTTGGCCGCGATGTGGCGCGCCTTCCACGTGTCCTGGCCGGTTACGATGACCAGCTTGTGGTCGCGCACGACGTAGACGACGCCCACGGTGCGCGCCTCGTTGTTGGCCGTGACCATGCCCAGCACCGCGAACAGCTCTTTCTCTATGGCTTGCCAGACCTGCTCTGGCGACAACTGCACGGGCATCCTACGCTCCTTTTCTCCTGCGTCCCAGCAGAAACAGCCCCAGCAATGCGGCGGTGCTCAGCGGCCAGACCCAGGCCAGATCGCCCGGTCCGCCGGAGCCGGTGCAAGCCTCGCTGGGATAGATGCGGATCAGCCGGTAGGGCGCGCTGAGCTCGGCCAGCTCGTCATCGCTGGCCGTCTTAGGGTTGACGCCGGCAAAGAGCGGCGCGGCGAAGCCGCTGGCGATCAACACCTGGCGCATCAGAGCCAGCCGCTGCGGGTCGTCTGGCGGCACCTCCTCGGCCTCGCCCGCGTACCAGCCATCGGGCAGCCAGACCTGCACGCGCGGGTCGGCCAGCACGTTGCGATACCAGTCGGCGCGGCTGCCGAACGCGGCGGTGCAGTAGATCACGTCGTCCACTAGCGCGTAGTTGACCGGCGTGCGGCGCAGCAGGCCGCTCTTGCGGCCCCGATGCACCAACACCATCACCTGGCTGGTCTGCGGCCCGTTGCCCCAGCCGCCCAGACCCAGCCGAAAGAGCAACACCATGAAACGGTTGCCAGCCTTGAACAGTTGGCGCAGGCGCTCATCGTTGGGTGACAATTCTGCGTCCATTGTCTATCCTCCACTCCCGCCACTGAGCCAGCATAGCGCCGGCGGCTGGCGCAGGCACGAATTGCCTGCGCCAGCTCACAGCATAGCACAGTGCGCCGGCCAGCGCTATGACCCGCGTCATATTCAGTCCCAGAAGTTCGACTTCTTCTGAGAATTCGAACTTCTTCATTCCCCCGTCGCTCACGCCTGGAAGGCCATGCGGAATCAACAACGGCGCAGACAATGCTGCGCCGTTGTCACATGCGTTTGGACCTTCGCTCTGGTCGGTCTCCGACCGAGCCAGTTCGTGGCTTGCTCGCTCTGGCCGGTCTCCGACCGAGCCAGTTCGTGGCTTGCTCAGTCAGCCGCCGGCCCGGCGATGGCGTAGACCACCTGTAGGCGGGCAGTCATCTCCAACTGGCCGGGCGAGATCGGCCCGCCTGCGTTGCCCAGCCCCATGCTGGCGTTGACGCTGTCAAACATGGGGACAGCCGCGCCGTTGATCACCTCGCTGACGCTGACCACCTCGCCCAGCGCAACGCCGTGCAGGCTGGCCAGCTCCTGAGCCCGGGCCAGCGCATCCTCGGCCGCCTTGCTGCGCGCCTCGGCCATCACCTCGTCAGGATCGTCCAGCGAGAAGTTGACGCCATAGATGCTGTTGGCGCCGGCTGCGATGGCGGCATCCAGCACGTCGCCCACCGTGTCCAGGGCGCGCACGGTGACGCTGACGCTGTTGCCCACATGGTAGATCACTTGGTCAGTGGGCCGGCCATCAGGCCCTGCGGGCTGCTCGACCCAAATGTTGAAGCCGGTGGTCTGGATATCCTTCTTGGCGACGCCCAGTTTGGCCAGCGCAGCCAGGATCGCGTTCATGGTGTCGGCCGCCTCGGCGC
Source organism: Anaerolineae bacterium (assembly GCA_049294015.1). Taxonomy (GTDB): domain Bacteria; phylum Chloroflexota; class Anaerolineae; order JAAEKA01; family JAAEKA01; genus JAAEKA01. The sequence goes on along the minus strand of JBAQCH010000206.1, from coordinate 8,933 downwards.
TGGCATCCTGCGCGTTGTCGCCCTTCACCTCGACGCCGACCTGGATCTGCGCGATGTCGGGCTGGGTGGCCACGGTGCCCTCGCCCAGGACAGTGATGGTGCGGGGCAGGCTGGCGGCGGGGGCGGCCGGTTGGTCCTGGGCCGCTGCGGTGTTCCAAGGCCCCAGCGCAAATGCTCCCAGGGCGGCGACAGCCAGCAGCGCCACCAGCGCGCCGGCTGCGATCTGTGTACGATTGATCGTCATCTTTCGATCCTCCAATGGTGATATTCGACCGTTTGTGTCGTTACGGTGTGGCGCCGTCATGGGCGCCACAGATGATATCACGAGGTTGCTGGAGGATTTGTTCGCTCCGCAGAGTTGCCATCTCTTCCGAGAGATGGCGACTCTGTGCTCCCAATCACCACCAGATCTTCAGGCCCGTAGATGTGCCGGACGACCAAGGCCATCCAGCGGCCATTGGGCGAAGACAACACGGCGTTGTAGTTGCCTGGCAAGTACAGCCATCCAGAGTCGGCGTAATAGCGTTCGGCCAGGGGCGCCACGCAGTCGCCCACGGCGCAAGGTTGCACCGCCAGGTCTTCCAGCGCGCCGGCCCAAGGGGTGCTGGTCCCACTTTCCAGGTCGTAGACCAGCAACGGCCCAGGCGTGCCCTCGCGCCAGGCGCCGCTGCGGTCGAAGCGGGCGTCATGGCGCTCGCGATAGACGAAACGCTGGTTGTCAGCCCAGCCCAGCGGCTCGTAGACCACCGGCCGCCGCTCAGCCACGGCTTGCAGGCTGCGCGCCAGGGCCTCCAGCCGGCCCGCAGGCGCAGTCACCCAGTGCAGCGTAGCGTCGGGCTGCGCGGTGATCGCCGGTCGATACGGCGCGCGCGTTGCAAGCCAGGCAAGCCCAGCCAGCAGCATCAGAAAAGCGATAGCCAGTACTGCCAAGCGTGTTCGGTTCCTCGTCATCTCTCAATCCTCGTATCGTGATACTCGGGCGTTTGTATCGTTACGGCATGGCGTTCGTTCGCCACGTCTTAAAACACGAGGCAGGTAAGGGTTTTGTTCGTTGCACCGAAGGAATTGACGTAGTGAACTCATTGCACTAGAATGTATCCATGCCGGTCATCAAACGCTTCGGCAACTGCACGATCAAGATGTACGCCGATGAACACCCGCCCGCCCACTTCCACGTGGAGTTCTCCGACGGGACACGGTGCTCGGTCGCACTCGAGTCGCTGGAGATCCTGGCCGGCGCGGTCCGTCCATTGCACCGGCTGGATGAGCCCTTGACCTGGGCTGCTGCCAATCAGGAGTTGTTGAGGATGTGGTGGAAGGAACTAACGCGATGATAAAACCACCTCGTATCGAAGCGGTCGAGGTCGTTGGTCCGACCCAACTCCGTATTGCCTGGACCACCGGAGAGCGATTGGAGGTCGATCTGGCCGAGCCGATCAACCGGCTGAAAGCCCTGGCGCCGCTGCGCGATCCGGCAACCTTTAGCCGCGTCCAGGTCGGTGAGTGGGGGCATAGCCTGGTCTGGGACGGCGAGATCGACCTGGGCGCAGATCGGCTGTACGAGCGTTGCAAGGAACAGGCCGGCGAGTTTTCCCCCGGCCAGTTCGACGCCTGGATCAAAGCCAATCGCCTGTCGCTGACCACGGCGGCCGAGGCGTTGGGCCTGTCGCGACGCATGGTCGCCCATTACCGCACCGGCAGCCGGCCAATCCCCAAGGTTGTGGCCCTGGCGTGTAAGGGATGGGAAGTCCAGAGCGGCCCTCAGGCAACCACAGCCCGGCAACTGGACGCTGCAGGGCCGAGAATGGCGCTGTCACTTGCCGAGCAGCGTGAGGCGTATGTTGGCGAGAATGAGGCGGTTGTGCGCCCAGCGCGTGAATAACTACTCCGCGGTTCTCCCCTAGCGGCGCTGATAATACGCCTTGCATGCGGGTACCGCACCCGGCAGGTACAGCCGATCGCAGATGGCCGGATCGTCCGCGGCCTGATACACCGTTTGCAGGCACGCGTCGTCCATGGCGATGCCCAGCAGGCGGCACACGTCCGGGTTGAGCGCGGCCACGGCCTGCTGCTCGATGCAGAGGTAGCGTTGTGCCGCAGGAATGTTCCGGCAAGCAGCCCGCGCTGCTTTCACATCGGGGTCGTTCCTCTGCAGCGGCGGCCGGCCATAACAGGCGGCCAACAGGAAGCAAAGGCCTAGCGCAACGGTGGACCTCGCAAATAGAAGACTGATACACATCGCACACGCTCCACATGGGCTTTCACGGCCCGGTGAAGAACCCCTGAATCAGCCAGGGACCATCGGGCGTCTCGCGGATCAAACTGGCAAAGGGGCCGGGCTGCATCCAGCCGTCGCAGCCTGGTTTGAGCTGCACGTCCACCCAGACGGTGTAACGGCGTTGAGCCGGGCTGGGTTGATCCAGAGGCTCGATGGACATCACCTGCGCCCGGCGCACGCAGCGCCAGTGGGCAGTGAAATAGGGCAGTCCCATGCGCGCCCGGTTGTCGCTAGCCGTGGCCGCGTAGGCTGTCAGGTAGTCGTCATCCTCCAGCGCAGCCCAGAAACGGCGTATCACGTCCTCCGGCGCCATGCCGGCTGGCGGCAGCGGCAACGTTGGCGTGGCCGTCGGCGCAGGGGTCGCGGTGGCTGTGGGCAACCGGGCCAGCGCGGCCTGGTCGGTCAGGTCCGCCAGCCACACGTTGTCGGTGGCCAATCCGCCCAGCGGGCCGTCCCAGCGGCTCAGCGCGATGCGCCGGCCATCGGGCGACCAGGCCACGGCGTGCAGATAGGCTTCGAGCAGCAACTGGCTGTGGCCGGCCGTGTCGAACAGGTAGAGCCGGTCGGGCCGCGGCGGCTGGTCCGAGTAGGCGCGGCTGATCACCAGCAGGCGCTGCGAATCGGGTCCCCAAAACACCTCCACCCAGCCAAAGTCCCGCTGCGACGCCACCAGGGTTGCCAGGGTGCGGCCGTCGCGATCGGCCAGCAGCAGGCGATCGTCCCAGTTGGCGCCGGTGGTGTAGGCCAGGCGCTGGCTGTCAGGCGACCACCAGACCGCGGCGCTGAAGCCGCCGTTCTGGGAGATGGTCCTGGCATCCGATCCATCCGCGTTGGCCAGGAGCACCTCTTGAGCCTGGCTGTAGGCCAGCCGCGTGCCGTCGGGCGAAACGCGCGCCGCCTCGGGAAAGTTGTTGGGAAAGCCTGCGGTCAGATCGACAACCTCTCCCGTCGCCGGATCATAAACGCGCAGCGCGGCGTAGACACCCTGCTGGGCCACGACAACGCGGCCGTCGTCCAGGGGGTGAGCTGCCATGCCGTCCTGTACCTCCACGACGCGGCGCAACGAGCCGTCAGTCAGGTCTATGGCCCACAGTCCGTTTTCACCGGCCAGCTCGCGGTTCAGGTAGAGCGTCCGCCCATCCGGGCTGAAGAAGAGGGGCACACCCTCACTCAGCGTGCGCACGCTGCCGCCGTCCAGCTCGATCTCCCTGGTCTTGATCATCGGCAGGCGTGCCAGCAGCGGCAGAGACAGGAGCGGTCGATCGCTTTCAGCGATGACCAAGGCCCTCCCATCGGGCGCCCATGCGCCCACCCGCGCGCCGCCGGAACCGGTGAGCGGGCGCAGGTTGGCCAGCGCAGCGCCGGCCACAGCCACCGGCGTGGGCAGCGGCGGCGCGCTGGGCGCGGAAATGATCGGTGGCGGTGCCGCAGCACAGGCCGCCAGCAGCACGGTCAAGACCACAACCAGCGCACGTACTGCGCGCATGACCATTGGTGGCATCGCAGCCCTCCGCGTTTCATTCCAGCACCTCGAACGTACCCAGGACCAACTCCGCGGCTGATTGGCAGGCAGCCACGCCCTCACGGCTGGCCTCTGCCCCATAGCGAAGTTCGATCATGAAGTTCATCATTCTGGCATCATCGGCGTCGCTGGGCATGTAGATGATCGTGTGATCGCCCCGCCAATCGGTGCGCGTCCACTGCTGCTCGCCCAGCGTGATCCATTCGACGACAGCCGGGCCGCTCATCATGCGCGGCCCGCCCTGCAGACGCAGGACGCACTCGGGCCATTGCTGGCTGACCAAATAGGCCTGCTCCAGGAGGTCGTCCAAAGCTAACAAGGACCACTGGCTCATGTCATATTCCACCTGCAGGCGGGGGGTCTCGTAGTACACGCCTCGCCCCCGGTACAGGGCGTAACCCGGCAGGCCGGCAGGGATAGGAGTAGCCGTCGGCAAAGGCGTTGCGGTGGGTGTCGGCGTCACGAGCAACGCCGCCGCGGTCGCCGTCTCCAGGCTTCGGTAGTAGGCGGCCTCTTGGGTCTGCATCTCCGGGCTGTACGTACCGCGCGGCCTGGGGGTCAGTTGCGCCGCGGCCGTAGCGTCGCGCGCCACGATGTCCAGCGCCGGTGTGGCTGATTGCATCGCTTGCAGGGTTGCCATGGTGACCTGGTAAGCGGCTGGCAGCGAGAGCTTCTCCTGTCCTCTGGCAAGGGCCGCGTCAGTCAACTGGATGGTGGAGGCAAACTGGGGCAGGAAGCTGGCCATCTCGGGCGTGCCAGGGCCAGAGAGCATGATCACCAGATCGCCGTAGACCCGATAGAACGTGTAGCTTGGCAGCCCCACGCTGGGGGTTCCCAGCAGCAGTCCCTGCGGATCGGCGCGATCCTCGTCCACCATCACCCACTCGCTGGCGATGAGCGGAGTCATCCGCTCTCCCACGGTCTCGTGCATCGCCACCCACTGCGCCAGCGACAGCTCGTCCGCCATGGCGTAGTTGTCAGCGCCGAACCTGACCATGTTGCCATCCGGGAAGTCCACCGCCGGCGTGATCAGCGTATACCACGGTAGTTCCTCGGTCTCGCGCGCCACGCGCGAGCCTAGAGGAAAGGCGAAGCTCCAGCCGGTTTCGGCGTCGTGATAGCGCTCCCAGCCTGCGGCGACATCCTCCAGCGGCGCGGCCGGGGCCGGCTGTGCAGCAGGCAGCGGCGGCATGGCGCAGCCGGCTGCCAGGATAACACAGATCAGAAAGAGAGTTAACCGCATGGCACACCATCCTGGATCCCAATGGGTGTATTCAAACAGGGGTGTTTGAGGTCAGTTGAGATCCTGCGGGTTTCTACGCGCTAAATGTGGCGTTCGTTCCCAGGCCGCCTACTGCTGCCGCTCGACCTGGATCTGTACCAACAGCGCGTTTTCCTGGGCGGGACGGTCTGCTACCAGCAGGGTGCCCACCCACGGCCGGCCGTGCTCGTCGCTGAACTGCCACACGCTCCAGGCCACGGCGTCGGTCTGGCTTTCGCTAGTTTGCTGCCAGCCAGCGGCCTGCAACTGCTGGCTGTAGTGCGCGGCCAGCTCGGCTGGGCTGAGATCGATGGCGAGCATGCTGTTGGCATAGGCGCTGCGTTCGCTGCCGCCGCTGCCGCCGCCCATGCCGCTGAACCGCGGATGCACGCCCGCGGGCAAAGTCAGGTGCGGCAACAGACGCATAGCGCCCGTGCCGAGGCTGGCAATCTGGCCGCACGCGCTGTTCTCGGCCGCCACGATGAAGATGTTGATGTCGCTGTCGGTCTCGACGGACAGGGGTGTGATCGTCACTCCCCACTCTCCGTCGGGTGAGCACAGCGTCAACCCTGGATCGGGCTGGCCAAAGACGCCGCCCAGGTCAACCCTGGCATCGTTGGGGGCGTAGCCCTGCTCCTCCAGCCGCTTGGCCAGATAATCCAGCGCCTCGGTGGCAGGCAGCGGCGTGTGCAGCGCGATCTGGGTTCCCATCCTCTGGTCTTGCTCCAGGCTGTAGAGCACCTGTGTGCCCAACGGAACGACCAACTCAAAGGGCAGATCGTCCGGCAATCCACCCAGAGTCAGGGTGGTCTCCTGGCCCATGCCGCGATACATGTTGCTGAACCAGCGGTCGAGGAAGGGGCGCAGCATGCTGTCGTCGCCGCGGATCGTGACCTGGCCCACGTCCGCCGGCGCAGCCCCAGCCACCTCCACCTGCTCCACCACCACAGCCTGTTGTGGCGTGGGCGGGGCAAACACGGGGCCGGATGCTGGATCGAAGCTGCCGGCCGCCGTGGCATCCGGGGCCACTGCCGCCGCAGCTGGCCCGGCGATGGCATACACCACCTGCAGTTGAGCGGTCATCTCCAGCTCGCCAGGGGCGATGGGGCCGCCGCCGCCGCCATAGGCGCCGCTGGCGTTGATGCTCGCCATCGGCACAGCGCCGCCGCCGATCACCTCGCTGATGCTGACCACCTCGCCCACGGCCACGCCGTGCAGGCTGGCCAGCTCCTCGGCCCGGGCCCGCGCGTTCTCCGACGCTATCTTGCGCGCCTCAGCCATCACCTTGTCCGGGTCCGATATACTAAAATTGACGCCGTAGATGTTGTTGGCCCCCGCGTCGATGGCCGCGTCCAATACGTCGCCCACCGCGCTCAGGTCACGGATGGTCACCGTCACGCTGTTGTTGACGCGGTAGATAACCTGACCGCTGGGCTGGCCGTCGGGGCCGCTGGGCCGCTCGACCCAGATGCTAAAGCCGGAGGTTTGGATATCCCGGCTGGGAATGCCCAGTTGGGCCAGGGCGGCCAGCACGGCGTCCATGACCGCAGAGGCCTCGGCGCTGGCCTCGGCGGCGCTGACGCCGGCGGTTTCCACGCCGATCTGCACCGTGGCAACGTCTGGCTCGACGGCCACCGTGCCCTCGCCGACCACGGTGATGGTGCGCGGCCAGGGGGTGGTCGCTGTGGCCGGCTGCTCCTGGGCCGCTGCGTTGCTCCCAGGCCCCAGGGCGAAAATGGCCAGGGCCGCCATTGCCAGCAGCGCGACCAGCGCGCCGGCTGCGATCCGTGTACGATAGGTGGTCATGGTTCAATCCTCCTTATGCTGTTCAACTGGCTGTCTGCCAGTGATGCGGCGTCGCTCAGGTCCCAGTTTTGAATACACCCAGTGGGTTTCACGCCGCAGACGGGGGATTTGTTCGTTCACGAAAGGTAGTAACCCTCCTCGGCTCCTCCGCGCCCGCCTTCTCCGACCCAGCCAACCCCCGCGCCAGCACCTCCACCACGTGGTAGACCCGCCGGCCGGTGACGTGCTCGATCTGCTGGCGGCAACTGGCGCCGTCGGCGCAGATCAGGGCGTCGGGCGCAGCCTCGATGGCCGGGGCCAGCCGGTCGCGCGCGATGGCCAGGGACAGGTCGTAGTGGTCGGCGGTGTAGCCGAAAGCGCCGGCCATGCCGCAACAGCCGGCGTCGATCTGGTTGACCTGCTGGCCGGGCGCGGCCCGCAGCGCAGCCAGCGAGCCGGCCGTTCCGGTGGTGGCCTTCTGATGGCAGTGGCCGTGGAAGAGGATCGGCTGGGGCAGCGCGTGGATCGGCAGGGCCAAGCCACCCGCCGCCTGCTGCGCCAGCCAGTCGTCGAGGAGGTAGACCTGCCCGGCCAGCACGGCGACGCGCGGGTCGCCCGGCAGCAGGTCGTGATACTCTTCATGGAACGCGGCCGCGCAGCTCGGCTCGCAGATCAAAATCGGCAGCCCCTGCTCGGCCAGCGGGTAGAGCAGATCGACGTTCTTCGCGGCCTGGCGGCGGGCGTCCTCCACCAGCCCCTGGCTGAGCATGGGCCGGCCGCAGCAGACGCGCGGGGCGAGCTGGACGCGGAAACCGGCGGCTTCCAGCACCTGGACGGCGGCGATGCCGATCTGGGGGTAGTTGTAGGTGGTGAAGGTGTCGGGGAAGAGGACAACGGAGAACGATGAATGATGAACGATGAACGATGAATGGCGGAGGTGGGAGGCGAACCAGGCGGGGAAAGTGGGGTGGGCGATGGGGGGGAGGGCGCGCTGGGGGTGAAGATGGAGCAGCTTGCCCAAGGCGGCGCGGGCGAGGCCGGTACACAGGACGGCGTTGGCCAGGGGCGCGACGGGCGCGGCCAGGCGGTTGACGGTGTGGATGTGGCCAAAGAGGCGCGCGGGGAGGGGCACGCCCTCGACGGCATAGCGCTGCGCCTGCACCTCGGCCTTGATCTTGGCCATGTCCACCGAGGAGGGGCACTCGGTCTTGCAGGCTTTGCAGCCCAGGCAGAGGTCGAGGGCTTCGTAGACGTCGGCCCAGGCGGGCTCGGCGGGCTCGGTCAGGCCCACGCCGGCAGACCTCCGGGGTGCTGCGCTAAGACCGGCCCGAGCAGTCGGGAGCGCGAACTGGCCGGAAAGCGCCGCGCGCAGCAGGTTGGCCCGGCCGCGCGTGCTGTGCTCCTCCTCGCTCGTGGCCTGGAACGACGGGCACAGCACCCCGCTGGCCTTGCGGCAGTCGCCCGACCCATTGCACATCTCCACCGCCCGCGCCAGCCCGCCATCGGCCGACCAATCGAACAACGTGCGCAGCTCGATGGTCTGATACCCCGGCCCGTAGCGCAACAGCGACGGATCGGTCCGATGCCCTTCCTCTGTTTCCGTCATTTCCCTCCTTTTCTTTCCTTCCCGCACCTCCCGCAGAACCTCCTCCGTCACCTTCTTGCCCGGATTGAACAGGGTGCCTGGATCGAAAGCCAGCTTGGTCTCGGCGAAGGCCCTGGTCACCTCCTCGCCGAAGAGGGCACGGTTGAGGTGGGTCAGCTTGAGGCCATCGCCGTGCTCACCGCTGAGCACGCCGCCCAGCGGCCGGATCAGCGCCAGCAGCTCGGCCTGCATCGCGTCCATCACTGCGATGTCCGCAGCCGTCTTGAGGTTGAGCAGGGGACGGATGTGCAGGCAGCCGGCGCTGGCGTGGGCGTAGGTGGCGGCCTCTTTGCCGTGCGCTGCCATCATGCGCTGCACGCTGCGCACGTAGGCTGGCAGGTGCTCCACCGGCACGGCCACGTCCTCCATGAAGCCGGCCGGCTTGACATCGCCGCGCCGGCCCAGCAGCAGGGTCAGCCCGGCCTTGCGCACGGCCCAGGCG
>JBAQCH010000205.1:0-10967 GCA_049294015.1 Anaerolineae bacterium | reverse complement strand
GGCCTGGCCTGGCCCACGGCCGGCGGCGCTGGCTTGCGGCAGCCCTGGCGCTGTTGGCGTTAGCCCTGCTGACTGTGCAGCGTTGGCCGGGCTGGCTGACCGTGGCATTGTGGCTGGCGGCGGGGCTGGCGCTGGCTGGCATTGCAATCTGGCAGGCGCGGCGGCCGTGGGTTGCCTGGCTGCTGGCGCCCTTGTTGTTGGTCGAGTTGACGGCCGCCAGCCTGGCGTTGGAGCATCGGCGCCCGACCGCGCCCGAGGCCATCACCAGCCTGCGCACCGCCCCTGCTCACCTGCTGGCTGGCGCGCGCCAGGCCGAGGCTGAGGGCCGCATCCCCGGCCGGTTCCTCAGCATCTCCGGCATCACCTACGATCCCGGCGACCTGGCCGAGTTGGAGCAGATCTTCGGCCGCCATCTGCCCGAGCAAGCCCTGTACGACCTGGTGGTGGCCAGCAAGCTGCAAGAGATCGTGGCGCCCAACCTGCCGCTGCTGTGGCGCTTGCCGGCCGCTGATGGCTACGACGGAGGCGTGCTGCCGCTGCGCCGCTACGTGGACCTGCAGACGCTCTTCATCCCGGCTGGCGAGCTGGCCGAGGACGGCCGGCTGCGCGAGCAATTAGAGGCCGTGCCGCCCAGCCGTCTGCTGCGCCTGCTGGGGGTGGAACACATCATCACCGACAAGGGTTTCGACGTGTGGTGGGACGGCGTCTATTACGATCTGGAGCTGAGCACGCGGCTGAAGCCCGGCGAGTCGGCCGTGGTGCAGGAGGCTGACCGGCTGGAGGCCACCGGGCTGGGGCTGTGGAGCCACCTGGACGGCGGCGCGACGCTGCCTGCCGGGGCGCCTGTAGCTGAGGTAATGGTTGAGGGTGCGGCGCGCAGCGAGCGGCTGCTGCTGAGGGCCGGCCAGGAGACAGCCGAGGGGCCATGGACCAGCGCGGCGGCCCATGCCCAGCCCGCTGCGCGCCAGCCCTGGCCGCGCGAGCAGGCCGGCTGGGATTATCTGGCCCGCTTCGACTGGGCGGAGCCGTTGTTACCTCAGCGCATCACCGTGCGTAATGTAGCCGCTGAGGGCGACCTGGTGCTGCGCGGCGTCAGCCTGCTGGATGCGCGCACGGCGACGCACGCCGCGTTGACCATGCCGGCTGACGGCCAGTTTCGCCGCGTGCATTCGGGCGATGTCAAGATCTATCAGAACGTGCAGGCGCTGCCGCGCGCCTATGTGGTTGGCCAGGTGGTTGTGGCGGACGATGACGCAGCCGCGTTGGCCGCGCTGGCTGATCCGGGCTTCGAGCCGGGCGGACGGGTGGCGCTGCTGGCCGATGAGCTGGCCGCGGCCGGTCTACTTGAGCAGGCGGCAGAGCTTGCCAGCCCGGCCGCTCCAGCCGCCCTTCAGGTGCTCAGCTACCAGCCCGAGCAGATCGAGTTGGCTGTGACCCTGGACGCGCCCGGTGTGCTGGTGTTGGCCGATACCTGGTATCCCGGCTGGCAGGCGACGGTGGATGGCGTGCCTGCGCCGCTGCTGCGGGCCAACACCCTGTTTCGCGCCGTGTTGCTGCCGGCCGGCCAGCACAACGTTCAGTTCGACTTTCGGCCGGCTGCGCTCAGCCGCGGCGCTGCCGTCAGCCTGGCGGCTATGTTGCTGTTAGCGCTGGTGGGCGTCTTGAGCGTGCGCCAGAGGAACCGGCGGTCTTTTGTGTGAGCGAGGTGAAGCGTGAACGTAATCAATCGCATTGTCACCATCCTGGTGGTGATCCTGCTGTGGGCGGCGCTGGTTGTGCTGGCGGCTGCGCCGGAGCAGGCGCTGGCCTGGGCGCGCCAGGGGATCGACTGGGTCGAGGTCAGCCTGTTTCAGTTGGCAGCGATGCGGCCGGGCTGGCTCTATCCGCTGCTGCGCGGGGCCGCGATCATCGTCGCGACGCTGCTGGCCTTGGCCTGGCTGATGCAAGAGCTGCGCCGCAAGCGGGCGCCGGTGGTCAAGATGCGCCTGGCGTCGGGCGGCGAGGCAGCCGTGACCGCCGACTCCATCAGCCGCCGCCTGGCCTGGCACATCGACCAACTGGCCGACGTCAACAGCGTGACGCCCGTGGTGCGCACGCGCGGCGCAGCGGTGGACCTGGATCTGAACCTGCAAACAGCGCCAGATGTGGACGTAGCCATGAAGACCGAGGAGGTAGTGGCGGTGGCGCGTGATGTAGTCGAGACCCAGATGGGCCTGCAACTCAACAAGGTCAAAGTCAACATCGACCATGCGCCCTTCAAGCCTGCGCTGTGAGTACAGCGTAGCGGGCGCACAATCGGGCTTGAAATCGGGCTGGTTCGCTCGGCCCCAACGGCGGGCTCGGTCGGCCCACTCCGGGGTGCTGCGCAAAGACCGGCCCGAGCGGCTATGTGACCGGCCCGAACGGCTGGCTACAGGTTCATGGTAACGCATCGGCGAGTGGTTGCATCCTATTACCAAGTCCCAACCCACGGAGAGTAACAGCATGGCATTGTTTGAATCTGTCAAGAAAACCTTCAACAAACCGGCGCCTGTGCATCAGGCTGAGCAGCCCGAAGCTGCGCAGGCAGGTGGCGGCCAGTCCTCTGCGCAGCCGCAGCCGGTGGTGGTGCCCGAAATCCAGCCGGCCGATCTGATTCCCCTCTATCGTGACGGCGCAGCGCTGAAGTTGCTGGACTGCCGCGAGCCATTCGAGTGGGCGCAGGTGCGCATACCCGGCAGCGTACACATCCCGATGAACGACATTCCCGCTCGCCTGGGCGAGCTAGACCCGGAGGCGCAGTGGGTGGTCGTCTGCGCTCATGGCAATCGCTCCTATGCCGTGGCCGGCTATTTGCTGCACAATGGCCTGCAGGCCAGCAGTCTGGCGGGCGGCGTGACTGACTGGTGGATGCGCGGCGGCGAAACCGAAAGCGACTACCGGCGCTGAATCGCGAACTTGACAACGCTCTTGCAAAGCCCGTATAATGGCTTGACTGCGGTGGTCGGGCCGTTGTCGCCAAAAAATCTCCCTGGAGGCACAAAACATGTCCGAGAAACTTGTGAAACACATCATGCATAACGGCGTCATTAGCTGCAAGTCGGATACACCGGTGGCGGATGTGGTGCGTATTTTGAGCGACACCGACATCCACGCGCTGGTGGTGACAGGCGAAACTGGCGAGGTTGCCGGGATTATTTCCCACATGGATATCATTACGCATCACCAGGAAGACCTGACCAAGCTCACTGCGGCCCAGATCATGACCGCCGGCGTGATCAGCGTGGCTCCTGATTCGCCCGTGCGCGACGCCGTCGACGTGATGGTCAAGAAACGCATCCATCGTCTGGTCGTGACCCAGCCTGAAGGGGACAAACTGATGCCGGTAGGCGTGCTCTCCACCACCGATATCGTTCGGGAGATGCGTGGTTCCAAGTGGACGTGGTACGTTTAGACGACCAGCGCTTCAGGCGCGTGCCGTTGGCGTGCGCAGCGTGACTTGTCGCGACACTTGTGGCGGGGCCGCCAGAGGAATTCTCAAGAATAAGCTCCACTGCACGGCTACTTTGCAGTGGAGCTTATTCTTGGCCTGGTGCACAGCCAGGTCGTATCAGTTGTGCGGTTGACCATCTTGCCATTGCTGGAGCCAGCGGGCGACATCGTCGGAGCGAGCTCGGTGGGTTTGCCAGCTTACATTGCCCTTCAACAGGATCTGGCGCAGACTCTCGCGGCTGATCTCGGCGACGATCCTTTGTTCGATCAGATAGTTCCTCAGCAAGTCCAATGTCCAGGTAGTGCGCAACAGGCCCAGATCACGCGGCGGGGTTTTGGCAGTGTCGACGATGCGAGCACGCAGCTTGGGACTGAATTTGCCGCGCGGCCCTGGTTTGCGTCGCGCCGGTTGCAGACCCGTAGTGCCCTGGTCATTGAAGCGAACGACCCATTTGCGCACCTTGTCCGCGTTCAGGCCGACCAGAGGTGCGATTTCAGGCACGCGGTACTGCTCCTGGGAAGAGAGTAAGACAATCAACGCGCGTTGCTTGATTGCCTCATTTTCCTCCATCATCAATCGCTCCAGCGTTGCACGCTCCTCGATGTTCAATGATCTGGCGAAGAGTAGCTTGGGCATCGTTGTAGACTCCTTTTAAGCAGCGTAGTGGCGGCATGTCGACGCCAACTTGTGGTTAAGCATGACGCAGGTGAGCTGGCGCAGGCGACAGAAGGAGCGACCAGTTCACTGCGACGCTGCTTGCTCACCTGGCCGGGTAACCGGCATCAATTTTTGAACCAAACGTAGTATACAGGAAACCGACGGGTATTTCAATAGTACTTTAGTACTATTCCAGGGCTTCTCAAAGGTGGGCGGCCTGCTCGACCGGCTTCTGAGACGCGCTGCAGGACTATTACGGCCTCGATAGCTGTGTGGCTTCTAGCCGCGCACTCCTGAGAGGCTTTGGATGAATCGCCTGGGTTGAGTATAATTCAGCCTTAGCCATCAAATTGTGGTATGCCGATCTAGGAAGGCTAGTGCTATGCCGGTCTACGAATATGAGTGTGACAGCTGCCGGCTGCGTTTTGAAAAGATGCAGCGCTTTAGCGAGGACCCCCTGCGAATTTGTCCTGACTGCGGAGGATCGATCCACCGCGTGATTCAGCCGGTGGGGGTTATTTTCAAGGGATCAGGCTTCTACGTCACGGACAACCGCGGCAAATCCTCTACCATGCCGCCTGGCAAGCGTGACGGTGACGGTAAAGGCGAAGGCGACAGTAAGAGCGAGAGCGAAGCCAAGGGCGAGGCCAAGAATGAAGGCAAGGGCGAGGCAAAGACGGCTGAAGCGCCGGTTAAGCCGAAGGCCGCCGAGGGTGCGTCTTCTGCTTGATGCCCGGCAGGGCAGGGCTCATCCAAAGCAAAAGCCCCACCAAGCGGTGAGGCTTTTTTTGATTTCGATGGCGGGGAACCAGAACGACAGCACGCTCGTCCACCCTGCTGTGCTATAGCTGGAAGCTGCCGCTGGCGGGTACCACCTTTTGACTAAAGTTGGTGACGAAGTTGAGCAGTTGGCCGCGCAGCGCTTGCCAGTCGTCGCTCTCCAGGATGCGCTCCATCGCGTCGTCTTTGGCAACGCCTCCGGTGAGGATCTGCGGGCCCGCGCCGTAGACCGTGTACCAGGCCTCGGTTGGCTGCAAGCCCAAACGCATCAATTTCGGCGCAAACTCGCGCACGATGAACTCGAAATAAGGCTGTTCCCGCCCGGTCTTGATGTCCCAGCTCATCAACAACTTCATCATCATGCCGTCGACTCCTTGCCTCAGTCAGTCCACCCGCCGAGGCGATTGGTACTTGGGCCGTCTGGACTATCCGCCGAGACCAGCCTGCCAGCAGACCAAGACTCAATAAATCCATCAGGATGTGCATAGCATACCAGTAAGTAGCCATTTCCGCAAGTTGGCTGGGTTTCATTTGGACAGGATGATGCTTTGCGCCGCCAAAGGTGGAACGATTACTTGACAGTGCCCGTTTGAAATCTTACAATGGGTAAGGTTGACGGGTCTTTGCCCGTCCTTGCGAGGTCCGCTGAAGCAATCTCGTGTGTCGAAGCTGTGGGTTGCTTCGGCGGCGTCACAACGACACGCGCAGTTACTCTGTTGACGGTGCAGTGTTCTTTTGCAGGAGTATGTTTCGATGCAGGCCACAGCGCCAACTTCCTCTTCACGGCTTTCCATTCCCGGCGCCTTCACATCGGGGGTGTTGTTAGCGCTCATTTTGCTAGCGCTGGCAACCTCGTTGCGGTCGGCTGAATGGACAGCGGGCATGGGATTGTTGGCCCCCATTGTGCTGGGCGGCTTTCTGCTGGGCGTGGCGCTCAGCTATTCGCGCTGGAGCGGTTTGTTTCCAGTTCTGCAAAGCCTGGTGGTGGGGTTTGCTGTAGTGCTCTATTGGGTGAGCCGGTCGCCGGAGATTCCAATCGAGCTGGCCGGCGCTGACCGCATTTTCTTCATCGGTGAGAGCCTGGCGTCATGGATACTCCTGCTGTTCTCCAACGAGCCGGCTCGCAGTAACCTGGTGTTTCTCTTGCAGTTGGGGTTTCTGCTGTGGTGGCTGGGCTACCTGTCGGCCTGGGCCGTGTTTCGTGAGGGCAGAGTCTGGCGCGCCATCATCCCCATCGGCCTGGTATTACTGGTCAACACCTATTTTGGCCCGCCTGGCCTGGGCCTCTATTTCGCCATCTTTGTGGTGTGCGCTCTGTTGCTGGCCGTTCGCAGCTTCCTCTCCGAGAAGGAGATTGCCTGGCGCATCGAGCGGGTGCGCTACGCCAACGATATCCAAATGGACTTCTTGCGCGATGGCCTGCTGTTGGCGCTGTTGGTGGTGGCGTTAGCTGTGTTCTTGCCCAATGCGGGCAGCAATGGCGCCATGTCCTCAGCGCTGGAGCCGCTGCGCACACCTTGGCGCGATGTGCAGCAGGAATGGGGCCGGCTGTTCAGCGCCCTCAACTACCAGGGCGTTGCAGTCGGCGAGCCGGTTTTCGGCGACACGCTGACCATGGGCGGCGCGCGCAACCTGGGCGACCAGTTGATCATGGACGTCAGCAGCAGCAGCGGCCGCTACTGGCGCGCCGTGGCCTATGACACCTTCACCGGCCAGCGCTGGTTGAACACGACCACCGTCGCCCAGGCCATCGACGGCGGTAACCATGTGCGCACCCCGCCCTTCCAGGCGCGCCGGGAGATCACCCAGACGG
This sequence comes from Anaerolineae bacterium, assembly GCA_049294015.1. GTDB lineage: Bacteria > Chloroflexota > Anaerolineae > JAAEKA01 > JAAEKA01 > JAAEKA01. The sequence continues at coordinate 4,245 of JBAQCH010000205.1, read as the reverse complement.
TTACCATTCAGGCGCCGACCGGCAACGTCTTGTTTGCCGCCGGCCAGCCCCTGCGCGTCAGCCTGAAAGCCATGGCTGACCTGTTGGTGATCGAGCAGGAACCAGACGCCAGCCTGCCCATTGCTGAGATCACCATGCTGCATCGCCGCGATGCCGCGCTCAGGCCAGGCGACAGCTATCTGGCCGTCTCATCCCTCTCCCGGGCGACGGTCGAAGACCTGCAGGAAGCAGGCACGGACTATCCTGCTTGGGTGACTGACAAATTCCTGGACCTGCCGTCTGACCTGGCACCGCAGGTGGGCGAGCTGGCCAGACAGGTGACGGCCGGCGCCGCCACGCCGTATGACCAGGCGGTGGCCATCGAGCAATACCTGCGCGGCTTCACCTACAACGACCAAATCGCCGCGCCTCCGCCAGGCGTCAACGGCGTCAACTACTTCTTGTTCGACGTGCAAGAGGGCTATTGCGATTACTATGCCAGCAGCTTTGCCATGATGGCTCGCACACTGGGCATTCCTGCGCGCGTGTCGGCCGGCTACTCGCAGGGCGAGTACCTGCCGGAGGCCAATGTTTATCGGGTGCGCGAGTACAACGGCCACTCCTGGCCGGAGCTGTTCTTCCCCGGCTATGGTTGGATCGAGTTCGAGCCGACGGCCGCTGAGCTGGAGATCGTGCGTGAGCGCCGCCCAGACAGCCAGCCGCAGTCAACGCCCGATCCGTTCTCCGATATCTTGGAAGAGGACGTGCTGGGTCCAGAGCAGCAAACTGACGCCGGCGGGGCAGCCCCGCCAGCGAGCGCACCCGACCAGCCGGTGACTACAGACAGCAGCCAGCGGCTTGGCCTGTGGATTGGCCTGGCCGCGCTGGCGGCGCTGCTGTTGGCTGTTCTGGTCTGGCGCCGCCGCCAGCCGGCAGCCCGGCGCACCGTCGAGCGCACGCTGCTCGATCCTCTGTTTACTACCAAGCTGTATGGCCGGCTGCTGCAGTGGGCTCAGTGGCTGCGTCTGCCCTTGTTGGCCAGCCAAACCCCCAACGAACAGGCCGCGGCGCTGGTGGCGGCTATACCGGAAGGCCAAGCCGCCATCCAGTCGATCACCGATTTATATGTCGAAGACCTCTACAGCCCGCACGGGCCGGACCAGCGCAAGTCCGAGCAGGCCCTGGTGGCCTGGAGCAGCTTGCAGCCGCTCCTACGCCGCACCTGGCTGCAGATCCGCCTGCGTCCGGTGGCTGGCCTGCGCCAGATGTTCAAACGCCCCCCCAGCAAACCCGCCGAGATCGAGTAGGTCCGGCTATCAGCCGGACAGGGGCATGGGTCACGTTGGTAACGTGACCTACGCAAGGCAGGGCATGGGTCACGTTGGTAACGTGACCTACGGAAGGCAGCATTAGCCCGCGGCTAGCGGACCATCAACCAGTAGCGCCTTGAAGCGCGCTTCGTCCTTGCGCTTGTGCGGCCCCACCACAGCTAGTTGACCGTGACCGGCGCGCAGCAGTTGGTTGGCCACCTGCTGCAGGTCGTCAGCGCTGACTTGCTCGATGCGCGCTACGATCTCCTCCACGGTCAGTTGTTCACCGTCCGCGGCCTCTTGCCGGCCGAACCAGCCAGCCACGGCCATCGTGTCTTCCATACCCAGCAGCAGGCGCCCCTTGATGAACTCCTTGGCGTTGTGCAGAGTTTGCACGTCGACCGCTTCGTCGCGCAGCCGTTGCAGTTGGCCCAGGATCGCCGTCAGCGCCTCCAGCGCACGGTCGGGAGCCACAGCGGCATAGACGCCCACGACGCCTGTGTCGGCCAGCGTGCTGACGTAGGAATCGACCGCATAGGCCAGGCCCAGCCGTTCGCGGATCTCCAGGAACAGGCGCGAGCTCATCCCCTCCCCCAGAATGACGTTCAGCAGACTGAGCACAAAGCGATCGGCGTGGTCGCGCGGCAGACCGGGCAGGTGCAGCGCCAGGTGACTCTGTTCCACCTTCTTGTTGAGCAGGGCCACGCGCGGCCCCAGGCCGTTGACGGGCGCAACGGCAAAGGTCGGCGCAGGCGCAGACCGCCAGTCGCCCATCAAGCTCCTGGCCATGTCCACCACTCGCGGATGCTCGACATCGCCGGCCACGCTGATCACTGTGTTGGCGGGACCATAGTGCTGCCGCAGGAAATCGGCCAGCCCGTCCCTTCCCAGCCCGTTGACGCTGTCAGGCGTGCCAGCCACATCCCAGCCCAGCGGATGGTTGGGCCAGGTCAGCTCGTGCAAGGCCAAGCTGACCAGCTCCTCGGGAATGTCCTGCGATGAGCTGATCTCCTCCAGAATCACACGGCGTTCTTTCTCGACCTCGTCCACCGCCAGCAGGCTGTGGCGCAGCATGTCCGACAGCACATCCAGGGCCAGGGGCAGGTGGGCTTGCTGCATCTTGGTCCACAGCACGGTGACCTCCTGGCTGGTGCTGGCATTGAACAGCCCGCCATGCCCCTCGATCTCACGCGCAATGGCCTCCGGCGCTGGCCGCTTCTCTGTGCCCTTGAAGAACATGTGCTCGATGAAGTGGGCGGCGCCGGCGGTGGCTGGTTGCTCGTAGCGGGAGCCGATTGAGATATAAAAGCCCACACCGACTGAGTAGGTGTGGGGCATGGCGCACGTCAACACGCGCAGTCCGTTGTCCAATGTCGTCTTGTGATAGGTTAGTTTCAACAGTCTTCGTCCAATCGTGCTCGATTTATTGTGGGAGGTGGCTCGGTCAGAGATCGGCCACAGCGCAGGCGGCTCGGTCAGGAGACCGGCCACAGCGAAGGTCGGGCCTTACTGGCCCGCCCGTAGCGCCTCCAGTTGGCTCTCGGCCACTGGCATGGCTGCTGGATCCTGGCCGGGGCCGATCCTCAGGAAGGTCTCGAAGGCCGCCATGGCCTGCTCCCGCTGCCCTTGCAGGCGATAGAGCACGCCCAGCCCAAAATAGGGTTCCGGCAGCTCTGGGTTCAACTGGTTGGCGCGCGTCAGGTAGCTTTCGGCCTCGCTGAGCTGGTCGAACTGGATCGACACCACGCCCATCAGGTAGTTCAACTGCGCGTCGTCGGGCGCCAGCGCCAACCCGCGCTGAAAGCTGGTTCTGGCATCCTCCAGCGCGTTCAGGCCGTAGTAAGCCACGCCCAGGTTGTGCCAGTAACCGACGTCTTGATTGTCCAGAGCTGTGGCCTCGCGAAAGGCGTTGGCGGCGCCCTGCAAATCGCCTTGTTCGTAGAGCGCGTTGCCTTGGTCAAAGTATTCCTGCGCCGAGAGCCGGGGAGCTGGCGCAGCCGCAGTGGGCGTCTGGCTGCTGCCGGCACAGCCGGCCAACAGCAGCGCCGCCAGCAGCGCCATCAGGGTCAGGCGCAATCCGTTTGGGCGCAGCAGCATTCCGTCGCGTGTTCTTTCCATCTCACTTCACTTCCATCACCATCACCTGGGTTTCCTGGGGCAACTGCGCCTTGGTAATGCGCAGAACGCCCACCGGCTCTGGTGTGGGCACGCCCATCTCCTTCAGAAAACGATCCAGCGGGTCCAGGTGTTCGGGCGTGCCCTCCATGCGGTAGTGCATGGGAATCACGATGCGCGGCTCGACGATGCCGATTACCTCGGCAGCCATCGCCGCGTCCAGCGTGTGCCGTCCGCCCACAGGCACCAACAGCACGTCGATGTTGGGCATGGCCTCCACCTGCGACTCGGTCAACACGTGGCCCAGGTCGCCCAAATGCGCCACGGTCATATCGGGAAACTCGAAGATGAAAACCGTGTTCGGATCGGCCACACCCTGCTGGTTTTTGCCATGTGAGGTTGCAATGCCGGTGACGAAGACGCCCTCGATCTCGTACTCGCCGGGGCCGGAAAACACCTTGCGCCATTCTTTGACAGCTTCGGTGTAGCTATGGCCGGGCGCGTCGTGGCTGACGGTTACGATGTCAGCCTTCAGCTTGGGCAGCGCCAGCCCGATGCTTTTGTCGTAAGGATCGCAGACGACGGTCAGATTGCGGTCTTTGAGCCTGAAACAGGCGTGGCCATACCAGTTGATCTCCAAGGGTCGATGCCTCCAGAACTGCTAGTTGAACGCCATTATACCCGTGGTGGGCGGGCAAGTCCAGCGGCGGTACAGGCGAACAGCAATTCTAAATTTGGCACGGAGTCGAGGCTTCAGCCGGGTTTGCCGGTGCGAATCAGGCGCTCTAACCCGCCTAAAGGCTCGACTCCGCGTTGGCAGAGTTCATATTTGGAATTGCTG
>JBAQCH010000204.1:0-5823 GCA_049294015.1 Anaerolineae bacterium | reverse complement strand
GTGTCCGGCTGGTAGCCGGACCTACGGGTTAGCGCTGAATCTGCCACTGTAGTCGACGGGTGAAGGTGTCGTCGATCACCTGAACGGTGTCGTCGCCGCGGTTGGCCACGTAAACCTTGTTGGTGGCTGGATTGACGCCGATCATGCCGGGATCGCGGCCCACGGACACGCTGGCCAGCACGCTCATGGAGGGACCATCGATCACGGTCAGGCTGTTGCGGGCGCTGTTGGCAACGAATACGTGGCCAGTGGTGGGGTTGACGGCAATGCCGGCGCCGCCCTGCGCGCCGCCGTCCTCCACCAACACCGTACCGATGCGGCTCGCGCCGCTGAGCGCCAGGCTGTAGACGGCCACGCGATTGGGCGCGCCGCCGGCCAACGCATAGAGCACGTACAGCCGACTGCGCGCGGCGTCCACAGCCAGGGCGTAGGGCGTGCCCACGGGGGTGAATGTCTGCGGCCACAGGCGGGTGTTGCTGCTGGTGTCGAAGACGTTGACCGTATCGGTGTCGCGATTGCTGACATAGGCCCGCTGCAAACCTGGATGGACGGCCACGCCAAACGCGCCGCTCTGCGCCTCCAGGGTTGTGACCAAAGCGTTGCTGGCGCCGTCGATCACCGCCAGCCGGCCGCCGCTGTGCAGCGTCACATAAGCCCGATTCAACGCCTCGTCCACGGCCACGAAAGAGGGCTGGCCGTAGCCCAGCGGCGCAAAGTTGATCGTCGCCAGCAGGCCGCCGCTCGCGCCGTTGAAGATGGTCACCGTATTGCTGGCGTAGTTGGCCACGTAGACCTTGTTGGTCACGCTGTTGACGGCCACGCCGAAAGGCTCGCTGCCGCTGGGGTAGCTGGCCAGCACGGTGTTGGTCGCGCCATTGACCTTGAACAGCCGGCCCGTGGCCTTGCTGGCAACGAAGAGCGTGTTGGTCTGCGGATTGACAGCGATGCCCTTCGGATGGGGCACGTTGCGGATGACTGTCGGGGGTTGCGCCGTTGCCGTCGGCGTGGCAGTCGGCGTCGCTGTGGCCGTGGGCGTGGCCGTTGCCGTCGCCGTGGGGGTCGCAGTCGCGGTGGCTGTGGCAGTATTCGTGGCGGTCGGAGTAGCTGTAGCCTGGCGGTTCTGGAAGCGCACTGTTGTACACTGACTGCCAGGCGCTACAGTCACGATCAGAATAGTCGGGCCAATCGGCAGCCAACCCGCCTGGGCCGTCTCCGAAACCAGATATTGCCCGGCTGGCACGCCGTCGAAGCGGAACTGGCCCAGGCCATCGCTGCTGGCCAGCCGCGCCGGCCCGCTGACGCCTTGCAGGCTGATGGTCCAGCCCGGCAGGCCAACCAACAGATCATCCACCTTGCTCCCGACCACGCAGCCTGCACCCTGGGGCGTGGGCGTCGCGTCACCTGGCGTCAGAGAACGCTCAACCCAGCGGCCTGACAGACCCCTGACCAGCAGCGGCAAGTACAGGCGTCCATCCATCTCAGGCGCCAATGGCGTCGGCGTAGCCTGCCTGTTCTTGAAGCGGATATGCAGGCAGGCATCGCTGGGCTCAAGCACAGCCACCTGGAACTCGGCCGGCGTCACGGGCGCCCAGCCTGCTTGCAGCTCCTCCCAGAAGCGATAGACGCCCAGCGGCAGCGCCTCGAACCGGAAGTAACCGGTAGTATCGCTCACCACGCTCTGGATTGGCCCGCTGCCGTCGGCCAGTTGGGCGCGGATCGTCCAGCCAGGCAAGCCGATGTGGAAATCGTCCACCTTGTGGCCGTCGACACAGGCTATGGTGCGGCGCTGGCCAAAGTCGAACACCGTTGTGCCGCCGACAGTGACCGCGCCCGACAGGATTCCAGCGGTGGTCGCTGTGTAGTTGGGCAGCGTGGTAGCCGTGACCGTGTACAGACCGGCGGCCTGCGGGCTCCAGGTCAGGCTGCCGCTGGCGCCGGTCACGTCGGAATCGCCGGCGCCGTATTGGCTCAGCCAGCTCACCGGCACGCTGGCCAGCGGCGGCTCGCCAACATCCCAAACGCCGTTGCCGTCCATGTCCTCGAAGGCACGGGCTACCAGGGCGCCCTGCCCCTGGATGCCGAAGCGGGCGCGGCTGGTCTGGCTGGACGTGACCGCAGTCGTCACGGTGGCCGGCGTCGTCGCGGCATAGTTGGCGGGCACAGTGAGCAGCACGCTGTAACTGCCGACGCAGCGGTCGGGCCAGAGCACCAGGCCGGCCGCGTTGCTGACGCCGCTCATGTCGTCGCCGCAGGGGGAGATGAAGCTTGCGGTGGCGCCCTGAAAGGGCAGGTCGTCGGGGTCCTGCAGGCCATCGCCGTCGCTGTCCACGAAAACCAGCGCCTCCAGCGCGCCAGGAATGAGACGGTTGCCGAACAGCACGCTGTTGGTCACATTGGCCGTCACCTGAACCGTCAGCGGGTTGGGCGTGGTGGCGACAAAACCAGGCGGCACGATCTCTGTGACCTGATACGAGCCGACGGGCACGTCGCTCCAGAGGATTTCGCCGTTCTGGTCGGTGACCTCGCCCAGCGTCTGTCCCTGGATCAGCAGGCGGAACAACACGCCCGGCACGCCCTCGTCGACTGGATCGCGCACCCCGTTGCCGTTGCGGTCGTTGAACTTGATGATACCCAGGTTGCCGGTGTCCTGTGCCACCCAGAAGTTGGCCTCGGCGCTGGCCTCGTTGCCCGACTGCAGCGAGTAGTAGACTACCTGGATGCGGTAGCGCTCAAACAGCCTGCCAAAAGGCAGCGTATAGCTGAGCGGCAGGGTGTAGCCGCGCGCCACGTTCATGCCAGCAGCGCCGGGGTACACCTGGCTGTCCACCAGCGCGCCGCTGTCCAGGTTGACAATGCGGAACGAGACCGACACGGGCGTGGTCGAGGCGACGATCTGCCACTGGATCGCCTGGGTTTCGCCTGGCCTGATCGCCGTCGGCGGCGACGGCGCGTTGGAGAGGGTGATGCTGGCGTCAGGGGCCAGCGACTCGGCCGGCTCGGCTGGCGCGGCCGTGGCCCCTACGGACCACAGCAATGCTACCAGGAGCAATCCCGCCACTGCCACTGCTGCACCCAACGTCTTGGCTAACTTGTCCATGGTTTCCTCCTACCGTTTCAAACCAGAAGCACAGAGCTGCCACGAATTACGCGAATTTGGCGAATTGACCAGAAGCACAGTGAAAACGCCGCAGCAGCCGGCCCCGCCTGAACGCTCTGCGGCGCGACCAAAACCAACCTGCCTGCGGCCAACAGCAGCAATGCGAAGATGGCCGAAGCGAGATAGGCCGGTCGGTTATGGAACACAAGGAACTCCTTCAAACGCGGGACCTATGCACAACACCTGAGGCAAGCTACGAGTTGCACGAATCGGCATGGTTCAAGCTGTTTCATTCGAGCTTCTCATTTCATCGCGGAGTGAGCACCCCCAGGTGCGGCTTGTGGGCGCAAAACCCGCACGTGGGCGTGCTCGACTCCGCGCAACTTGTGAATCTTCATGCACCAGTCAATGAACCGTGCGCACGAATCTAGCGAGCTGTATCCTATCATATCAAGACGAAGCATCACAATCCAGGTAACGGCGGCAGAGTGAATCGGCGATTGTGCGCCATAGAGCAAACCTGTGGTATACTGGCAGACAATCGTTCCGAGACGGCGGGCGCTCGAGGAGACGCCCGCTCTGACAAAGGAGTGAGACATGAGACGGATTGCAGTTGCCTTGACTAAAGGCGGCGTCGGCAAGACCACGACCGCCGTCAACCTGGCGGCCGGGCTGGCACTGGCCGGCCATCAGGTGCTGCTGATCGACGCGGACACGCAAGGCCAGGCCGGCAAGTCGCTGGGCGCGCAGCCGGCCCTGGGGCTCAACGAGCTGGCGGCAGGCGAGGCCACGCCCGACCAGGTGATCGTTCAGGCCAGAGAGAGACTGTACCTGTTGGCCGGCAGCAAAAGCCTGGCCGGTCTGAAGCGCCTGATCGCCCGGCGCGACTACGGCGCCGAACGCACCCTGGCCGAGGCGCTGGAGCCGCTGGACAGCCGCTACGACTACGTGATCGTCGATACCGCGCCTGGTTGGGACGTGTTGACGGCCAATGTGCTCTTCTACGTGGACGAGGTGCTGGCCCCCGTGTCGCTGGAGGTGATGACCTTGCAAGGGCTGCTGGAGTTCGCGCAGAGTCTGGCCAGCATCCAACGCTATCGGGACAACCTGACGTTGCGTTATGTCGTGCCGACTTTCCTGGACCGCCGGGTCAGGAAGTCCCAGGAGATCATGGACCAACTGGCGACCTATTACCCAGCCCAGCTCTGCCAGCCGATCCGCTACAACGTGCGGCTGTCGGAGGCGCCGGGCTACCGCCAGCACATCTTCGAGTACGCCCCCTCCTCCCCAGGCGCTGAGGATTACCGTACTCTGACAGAAAGGATTGCCCAAGATGACGCGTAAAGAAACCCCCGACGTGTTAGGTGAAGTGTTGGCCGGTCTGGGCGAGACGCCGGCGCTGCCTGAAACGCCAGCACTGCCGGCTGCGCGGCCCGCGCCCGCGCCCCGCAAGCCGCGCAGCGTAGCGGCCAAGGCCAAGCCAGCCCAGCCAGAGCCGCCGGCACAGCCAGCCGCGCGCGGCTGGGATTACCTGGTGGTCTCCTTCAGCGAGTATCGCGGCTGGCGGCCGCGCTTCATCAACGGCCAGGAGGTGCGCAACTGGATGCACGCGCCGTTGATCCACGACTACCTGGCCCAGTTGGGCGAGGATGGCTGGGAGATGGCCGGCGCGGGCGGCGGCAAGGCCATGTACGGCGCCAGCGACTATTATCAGGCGTTTTTCAAGCGGGCCAAGCGCTGACCGACATGGCTGGCGAACGCATCCTGATCGTGGAAGACGAACGGGCCGTGGCGCGCGGCCTGGAATACGGCCTGCGCGCCGAGGGCTTCGAGGTGTTGTGGGCCAGCACAGGCCAGAGCGCGCTGGCGACGGCCCGCCGTGAGGCGCCCCACCTGATATTGCTGGACATTCGTCTGCCCGACATCAACGGCTTCGACGTCTGCCGCCAACTGCGCAGCGAGGGCCACCGCCAGCCGATCCTGATGCTGACTGCCAGGGACGAAGAGGTGGACAAAGTGCTGGGGCTGGAGCTAGGCGCGGACGACTACATGGTCAAGCCGTTCAGCCTGCGCGAGCTGGTCTCACGCATCCGCGCCATGCTGCGCCGGGCCTACGGCGAATTGGCTGCGAACGCGTCCGACCAACGGCTGGCCTTCGGACCTCTTGTGATCGACAGCGAGCGGCTGCTGGTGCTGCGCGACGGCCAGCCGGTGGAGTTGACGCCCATCGAGTTTCGCCTCTTGCGCTACCTGGCCAGCAACCCTGGCCGGCCCTTCAGCCGCGAACACCTGATTGAGACCATCTGGGGCTACGACAGCGAGGTGGGCAACGACCGCACCATCGACGTACACATCCGCCACCTGCGCCAGAAGCTGGAACAGGACCCGGCCGACCCGCGCTGGCTGGTCACAGTGCGCGGCATGGGCTACAAGTTCGAGCCGTGAATACACCGTAAACAAAATCTTTGACTGTCATTGCGAGGCGTCTGCGCCGAAGCAATCCCGTCTAGGTGAAGCGCGAGATTGCTTCGGCGGACCTCGCAATGACATCCGCAACAACTTTGTTTGCGGTGTACTAAACGCCTTTGTTGCGAAATCTGGCATGGTTCACGAGTGAACCTCTGTACCTTTACAATTGAATGAGTCGGGAAGGCGATTTTTTGGTATGATTAGCAGGGTCCCACCCACTAATCCACCAAAGGAGATCACCTTCCCATGACATTGTA